>JBLNEK010000102.1:0-23747 GCA_050262635.1 Candidatus Sericytochromatia bacterium
GGGCCACTCGCACTTTCTCTGCGAAACTCCGGTTTCGGCGGGGACAGGGGCTGATCCCGTGCGCGACGTGGTCGAAATCGGCATGGGGCGCACCGCGCGCCGCACGTACGAGCTCGACGACATCAACATCGTGCCGTCGCGGCGAACCCGCTCCTCGATGGACGTGTCGACGACATGGCAACTGGACGCGTACCGATTCGAGATCCCGGTGTTGTCGCACCCCACCGACGCGCTCGCGTCGCCGGAGTTCGCGATCGAGCTCGGCCGGCTCGGGGGACTCGGAATCATCAATGGCGAAGGCCTGATCGGCCGGCACGTCGACGTCGAGGCCAAGATCTCCCAGGTCATCGAAGCCGCGGAGAAGGAGCCGGAGCCCTCGGCGGCGATCCGGCTGCTGCAGCAGCTGCATGCCGTGCCGCTCGACCCAGATCTGCTGGGCGCGGCGGTGGCCCGGGTCCGCGACGCGGGCGTCGTCACTGCGGTGCGGATCAGCCCGCAGAACGCGCGCTCGCTGACCCCGGTACTGGTGCAGGCCGGCATCGACCTGCTGGTCATCCAGGGCACGATCGTGTCGGCCGAGCGGGTCGCCCGCGACGGTGAGCCGCTGAACCTCAAGACGTTCATCGCTGAGCTGGACGTGCCGGTAGTGGCCGGCGGGGTGCTCGACCACCGGACCGCGCTGCACCTGATGCGCACGGGCGCGGCCGGCGTCATCGTCGGCTACGGCTCCACATCCGGGGTGACGACGAGCGACGAGGTGCTGGGCATCAGCGTGCCGATGGCCACCGCGATCGCCGACGCCGCCGCGGCCCGCCGCGAGTACCTCGACGAAACCGGTGGCCGCTACGTGCACGTGCTGGCCGACGGCGACATCCACACCTCCGGCGACCTGGCCAAGGCGATCGCCTGCGGCGCGGACGCCGTCGTGTTGGGCACGCCGCTGGCCGCATCGGCCGAAGCGCTGGGCGGCGGGTGGTTTTGGCCGGCCGCGGCCGCGCACCCGTCGCTGCCTCGCGGCGCGCTGCTCCAAGTGGCCGTCGGCGAGCGGGCGCCGCTGCGGCAGGTGCTCAGCGGCCCATCCGACGATCCGTTCGGTTCGCTGAACCTGGTCGGCGGGCTGCGCCGGTCGATGGCCAAGGCGGGCTATTGCGACTTGAAGGAGTTCCAGAAGGTCGGCCTGACCGTCGGCTCCTGAGTCTGCCCTTCGAGATCTGAACCGCGAACAGACGGCGAATCGCAAGACCCCACCCGTTGTGTGGGAGTGCGCGTCTGGTGGCCGTAGGCTGGCCCAATGGAGCCTGACTTCGACGTCCTCATCATCGGTTCGGGATTCGGCGGCAGCACCACTGCGTTGCGCCTGACCGAAAAGGGCTACCGCGTTGGCGTGCTGGAAGCCGGCCGCCGGTTCGCCGACCACGAGTTCGCCAAGACCTCGTGGAACCTGCGCAGGTTCCTGTGGGCGCCGAAGCTGGGCTGCTACGGCATCCAGCGCATCCACCTGCTGCGCAACGTGATGATCCTCGGCGGCGCCGGCGTCGGCGGCGGATCGCTGAATTACGCCAACACGCTGTACGTGCCGCCGGAACCCTTCTTCGCAGATCGGCAGTGGTCGCACATCACCGACTGGCGGGCTGAGCTGATGCCGCACTACGAGCAGGCCCAGCGGATGCTCGGCGTGGTCATGAACCCGACGTTCACCGACGCGGACCGCATCATGAAGGAGGTCGCCGACGAGATGGGCGTCGGCGACACGTTCGTGCCCACCCCGGTCGGGGTGTTCTTCGGCCCCGACGAGCAGAAGAACCCGGGCAAGACGGTGGCCGACCCGTACTTCGGCGGGGCCGGGCCCGAGCGGACAGGGTGCATCGAGTGCGGCTCCTGCATGACGGGCTGCCGCTACGGCGCCAAGAACACGTTGGTGAAGAACTATCTCGGGCTCGCGGAAAGCGCCGGCGCGCAGGTCTTTCCGATGCGGACTGTGACCGGATTCGAGCAGCGGCCCGACGGCAGCTGGCGCGTCGACACCGCGGTAACCGGTCGCTGGCTGCGCAAGCAGCGCAAGTCGTTCACGGCCCAGAACCTGGTGCTCGCCGCCGGCACCTTCAATACCCAGAAGCTGCTGTTCAAGATGCGCGACAAGGGAAAGCTGGCGAACCTCTCGGACAAGCTCGGCGTGCTGACCCGCACCAACTCCGAGTCGATCGTCGGTGCCGGCCGCTACAAGGTCAGCCCCGACCTCGACCTGACGCACGGCGTCGCGATCACGTCGTCGATCCACCCGACCTCCGACACGCACGTCGAGCCGTGCCGCTACGGCAAGGGCTCCAACGCGATGGGGCTGCTGCAGACGCTGATGACCGACGGCGACGGGCCCGAGGGCAGCGACGCTCCGCGCTGGAAGCAGTTTCTCCAGCAGGTCGGTGCGAACCCGCGCGGCACGATCCGGCTGCTCAACCCGCGGCGCTGGAGCGAGCGGACCATGATCATGCTGGTGATGCAGCACCTCGACAACTCCATCACCACGTTCAGCCGGCGCACCAAACTCGGCTTCCGGCGCGTCACCAGTAAGCAGGGGCACGGCGAGCCGAACCCGACGTGGATCCCCGTCGGCAACGAAGTGACCCGACGTGTCGCCGCCAAGATCGACGGTGTGGCCGGCGGGACGTGGGGTGAGCTGTTCAATATCCCGCTGACCGCGCACTACCTCGGCGGCGCGGCCATCGGCGACAGCCCGGACACCGGCGTCATCGACGCGTACCACCGCGTCTACCGCTACCCGACGCTGTTCATCGTCGACGGTGCGGCGATCTCGGCGAATCTCGGTGTCAATCCGTCGCTTTCGATCACCGCGCAGGCGGAGCGGGCGGCGTCGCTGTGGCCGAACAAGGGTGAGACGGACCTGCGCCCCGCCCAAGGCGAGGCCTACCGGAGGCTCGACCCGATCCCGCCGGAGCACCCGGTGGTGCCCGCCGATGCGCCGGCGGCGCTGCGGCGGCTGCCGATCGAGCCGGTCAGCTCTGCGGGCTGAGGCAGGTCAACCGCGCCGTTTCGGCTCACAGCCCGGCGGCTGCGGTGGCGGGGCCAGCAGCGGCTTACATTGGTGGAGAGGGACTTTCGAGGGCGAGTCCGTGTTGAGGACGAGCTCGTCGCCGCCGTGCCGAATGGTCAGTTCGCGGTGCGGCCCGTCGCGCAGGGTGTAGGTGGCGTCTTGGTGGGTGACGTTCACCATCAGCCGAAAGTCCCGCCAGCGCAGCCGGAATCGCAGGCACGCGATTCCATCGGGCAGGTGCGGGTCCAGCGACAGCACGCCTTCGTCGTCGCGCAGCCCACCGAACCCGGCCACCAGCGCCGTCCACGCCCCTGCCAACGACGCCATGTGCAGGCCGTCGCGCGTGTTGGCATGCAGGTCGCGCAGGTCGACCATCGCGGCCTCGTAGGTGTACTCGTGCGCCAGTTCCAAATGCCCGACCTCAGCGCACATCACCGCCTGCGTGCACGCCGACAGCGACGAGTCGCGCGTCGTGCGCCGCTCGTAGTAGTCGACGTTGCGGGCCTTCTGGTCGGCGGTGAAAGCGTGCCCCTGCCAATGCATTGCGAGAATCAGGTCGGCCTGCTTGCACACCTGGGCGGGGTACAGTCGCACGTACGGTTCGTGCATCAGCAGCGGGTAGCTGGTGTTCTCGGTGAACGGCCACTCCGTCAGCGTGGTGAAACCGTCGCATTGTTCGTGCACGCCGAGGTCGTCGTCATACGGGATGTGGGCGGCGTCGGCGGCGTCGCGCCAGGCGGCCATCTCCTCGGTGCTGACGCCCAACTCCCGTGCAGCCTCGGTGTCGCGGGCGCATGCGGCGGCCGCGGCCCGCAGATTGGCCGCCGCCATCAGGTTGGTGAAGACGTTGTCGCGGACGATCGCTGTGTACTCGTCGGGGCCGGTGACGCCGTCAAGATGCCATACCCCGTGACGGTCGTGGTGGCCCAATGAGCGCCACATGCGCGCTGTTTCGACCAAAACCGTCAAGCCGCATTCCTTTTCGAGTGACTCGTCACCCGTCACGATGCGGTAGCGCTCGAACGACATCGCGACGTCGGCGGTGACGTGCCACGCGGCGGTCCCGGCCGGCCAGTAAGCCGAGCACTCCTGCCCGCGGATGGTGCGCCAGGGAAACGCGGCGCCCTGCAGGTCGAGTTCGGCGGCGCGCTCCTTGGCCAGGTGCAGTGTCGACGCGCGCCACCGCAGCGCATCGGCGGCGGCGTCCGGTGCGGTGTAGGTGAGAACGGGTAGCACAAACCCCTCGGTGTCCCAAAACGCATGTCCGTCATAGCCGTTGCCGGTCAGTCCCTTGCCGGGGATCGCGCGACCTTCGGCGCGGGCGCTGGCCTGCAGGACGTGAAACAGGCCGAACCGCACCGCTTGCTGGACATCGGCGTCGCCCTCGACTTCCACGTCGGCGCAGTCCCAGTACTCATCGAGATAGCGGCGCTGCGCGTCGAGCAAGCCCTGCCATCCGCGGTAGCGCGCGCCGGCGATCGCGGCGGCGGCCTGGTCGCGCAGCGCGGGCCGGGACCGAAGGCTCGACCAGCCGTAGGCCAGGTACTTGACAATCCGCAGCTGCTGGCCCGGTCGCAACCCGCAGATCACCGTGGTGCGGGCCCAGTCGTCGGCGGCGTCGGTGTGGGTCTCCACTCGCCCGGGCACCTCGATCTCGTGGTCCATGGCCGCGGCCATCGCCAGCTCGCTCATCCGGGTCCGGTGCACCAAAGTCGCGCCGTTGTCGCCGGTCTCGTGATGCACGGCCTCGAGCGGGTTGGTCAGCACGGCAGCCACGCGGGGATCGCGGGACGTCCTGGGCTGGTCCTCGTTGGCGACGAGCTCGGATTGGACTGTAATCAAAGCGAATTCGTCCACAGCCTCGACGACGTATTCGATCGCCGCCACGGCCCGCTGGGTCAGCGACACCAGCCGGGTGGAGCGCACCTCGACCTTCTTGCCCGCCGGCGACTCCCAGCGCGCGCGGCGCTGCAGCGTCCCAGCGCGCATGTCCAAAACCCGTTCGTGGTCCAGCAATTGGCCGTAGCGGACGTCGAAAGGCTCGTCATCGACCAGCAGGCGCAGAATCTTCCCGTTGGTCACGTCGATCATCGTCTGGCCGGCTTCCGGATATCCGAACCCGGCTTCGGCATAGGGCAGTGGCCGGCACTCGTAGAACGAGTTGAGATAGGTGCCCGGCAGCCCGTACGGCTCGCCCTCGTCGAGGTTGGCGCGCAGCCCGATGTGCCCGTTGGACAACGCGAACAGCGATTCGGACTGGGCCAGCCGGTCGAGGTTCAGCCGCGTCTCACGCACATGCCACGGCTCGACCGGGTACTCGTCGTGCGGAATCACAGGAGTTCCGCGAGATCGGTGACGACGATGTCGGCGCCGTTGCGGCGCAGCGCATCTGCCTGCCCCACCCGGTCGACGCCGACGACGATGCCGAAATCCCCTGCGCGGGCCGCAGCGACGCCGGACAGCGCGTCCTCGAAGACGGCCGCGTGCGCCGCGGGGACCTCCAGAAGCTGCGCGGCCCGCAGGAACGAGTCCGGTGCCGGCTTGCCGGGGATGTGCTCGTCGCGCAGCGTCACGCCGTCCACGCGCTGCTGCACCCACTTGTCGAGGCCGGTGATCTCCAGCACGTCTCGGGTGTTGGCGCTGGCCGAGACCACCGCCGCCTTCCGCCCCGCCTCGCACACCGCCTGCAGATACCGTCGCGAGCCGTCGAAGACCCGGACGCCGTCTTGCCTCAACGTCTCGAGGAACAGCCGGTTCTTGCGGGTGCCGAGCCCGTACACGGTGTCGGCGGACGGGTCGTCGTCGGGCTCGCCCTCGGGTAGCTCGATGCCCCGGCTGGCGAGGAAGGACCGCACGCCGTCTTCGCGCTTCTTGCCGTCGACGTACGTTTGGTAGTCGGCCGCCGCGTCGAACGGGACGAACTGATCGCTCGCGCGCTGCTGCAGGAACGCGTCGAACATGGTCTTCCACGCCGTGCGGTGGACGCTCGCCGTGTCCGTCAGCACTCCGTCGAGATCGAACAGGCAGGCAGCAATCTCATCGGGCAAACCCAGCATGCGCTTTTCACCTCCGCTCCTGTTCCTCGTACCCGCTGTTCGCCGCGCTTCCACCTCGAATCTTTCGAACGTATGATCGAAAGGTGGGTGATCTGCAGGGGATCAACTACAGCGGCCAGCCGGTGCCCGAGGCGTTCCGAGCGGTCGAGCCGCCCGTCACCGTGCTCGTCGACCTCGCAGCGCTGTTTCCGCCTGAGCCGCACCGGCGCGGGGGCTACCACCCGGCCGGCTTGCAGATGCACAAGGTGGTCGAGGGGAGGCTGTGCTGCTGGGGCCTGTGCGAGCAGGGCAGCTGGTGGGGTTTGGTCACGTATCCGGTGAGTTACGGGCCCAACAGCCGGGCGGTGACGCACTGGGTGCCGGCCTGGATGCTGCGTCGTAAGGATTCGGGATCGCCCTAGACTGACCGCGTGGCAGAACCCGCTCGGCCGGTATTGGTGATCGACTTCGGTGCGCAATATGCACAGCTGATCGCCCGGCGCGTGCGCGAGGCCAGGGTTTACTCGGAGGTCGTCCCGCACACCGCGACGGTCGAGGATCTCAAAGCCAGAGATCCCCGGGCGATCGTGCTCTCCGGCGGCCCGGCCAGCGTTTACGCCGACGGCGCCCCACAGCTGGATCCCGCGCTGTTCGACCTGAACGTGCCGGTGTTCGGCATCTGCTACGGGTTCCAGGCGATGGCCCAGGCGCTGGGCGGCACCGTCGCCCGGACCGGCACCAGCGAGTACGGCCGTACTGAGTTGAAAGTTATTGGCGGCGAACTGCATTCGGGACTGCCGGAGACACAGCCGGTGTGGATGAGCCACGGCGACGCGGTGACGTCGGCGCCGCGGGGCTTCGACGTGGTGGCCACCAGCGCCGGGGCGCCCGTCGCGGCGTTCGAGAACCGGGCGCACGCGCTGGCCGGCGTGCAGTATCACCCCGAGGTCATGCATACCCCGCACGGACAGCAGGTGTTGAGCCGCTTTCTGCACGAGTTCGCGGGGATCGACTCGACGTGGACGCCCGCCAACATCGCTGACACGTTGGTGGAGCAAGTGCGCGAGCAGATCGGCGACGGGCGGGCCATCTGCGGGCTGTCCGGCGGAGTGGACTCCGCGGTGGCGGCTGCGCTGGTGCAGCGGGCGATCGGGGACAGGTTGACGTGTGTGTTCGTCGACCACGGTCTGCTGCGAGCTGGCGAACGCGCCCAGGTGGAGCGCGATTTCGTGGCGGCCACCGGTGCTCGGCTGGTTACAGTCGATGCCGCCGACAGGTTCCTCGAGGCGCTCGCCGCGGTGCACAACCCGGAGGGCAAGCGCAAGATCATCGGCCGGGAGTTCATCCGCACGTTCGAGCACGCCGTGCGAGACCTCGTAGAAGACAACGGTTCTGAGGTCAAGTTTCTGGTACAGGGCACGTTGTATCCGGACGTCGTGGAGTCCGGGGGAGGCACCGGGACCGCGAACATCAAGAGTCACCACAATGTCGGCGGCCTGCCACGCGATCTGAACTTCACGCTGGTGGAGCCGCTCCGGCTGCTGTTCAAGGACGAGGTGCGTGCAGTCGGGCGCGAACTCGGTTTGCCTGAGGAAATCGTTGCACGCCAACCCTTTCCGGGTCCGGGCCTGGGCATCAGGATCGTCGGCGAGGTCACCGCGGAGCGGCTGGACACGCTGCGTCGCGCCGATGGGATCGCCCGCGAGGAACTGACCGCGGCGGGTCTGGACAACCTCATCTGGCAGTGCCCGGTGGTGCTACTTGCCGAGGTCCGGTCGGTCGGCGTGCAGGGCGACGGGCGCACCTACGGACATCCGATCGTGCTGCGGCCGGTGTCCAGTGAGGACGCGATGACCGCGGACTGGACACGAGTCCCCTATGAGGTGTTGGAGCGCATCTCGACACGAATCACCAACGAGGTGTCCGAGGTCAACCGAGTGGTGCTCGACATAACCAGCAAGCCGCCCGGCACCATCGAGTGGGAATAAGCCGTCTTCTCGCGAGTCAGTATTGCAGCCCATGCCAGGTTCCGAACGGGACCAAGGGGTTAGTACCGAACGGCACGAACGGGTTTGCACCACCGACTGATTGGTCGCGCGGATACACGGTTTCGGGTCCGCCGGGAGGCAACGGGATGGTGCCGCCAGGACACTGGGCCGTCTCGCAACCGTCCCTGGCCGTGATGGTGTGGTCGACACCGCGGCTGGGAACATAGGCGATGGCACCGATTGCCAATGTGGCGGCGACGACGCCGGTTCCTAAAATGATGCGATTCTTCACTGAACTAATCCTTTCGATTCCGACTAGCACTTGACCGTCACGTGCACGGTGGTGATCGACTGGAGGTTCGCACCTAGCACCTGTGGTGTGGACCGGTGGACAGTCGTCGACACCGGCCGCACAGACGTCACGGCGCATTGGCTGAGCGGGCCGTTACCGATCTTGTTGACCACCACGCGATTACCGCTGGCTTGCAGCTGGGCGATCGTGGCATCGACAGACGTCTCGTTCGGGGCCGCGGCCGCGGTACCGGACGCAGCCAGTAACCCCGCTGTGAGACCGGTGGCCGCCACCGCGACCCCGATGGATGAGAGCCTGCGTTTCACTCTTTTGTTCCCTCTTCCGAATCACTCACGCCCGTCGAATTTGCCCGCGCCTGCACTGGATTGCGTTGTCCTAAGTTCCAGTGTGTCGACAACCCGTTGCGGAGTCACCTATTTCAGATCGAACTCATATGTGCGCAGGCGACCGGGGCAGCCGCTCACTGCGTGGACCGCAGCATGTAGCCGATTCCGCGCACGGTGTGGATCATGCTCTTTCGGCCCTTATCGATCTTCTTGCGAAGATAGGAGATGTAGAGGTCGACGATGCTGGTTCTGCCGTCGAAGCCGTAGTGCCACACGCGATCCAGAATCTCCGCGCGGCCGATGGCGCGGTCATGGTTACGCATCAGATAGCGGAGCAACTCGAATTCCGTTGTGGTCAACTCTATTTCTGTCCCACCACGACTGGCTCTTCGGCTGGCGGCGTCCAGGGTCAGATCGCCGACGGTGAGATCGTCTGTGGGAGCCTCGGTGTACTGGCTGCGCCGCAGCAGGCCACGAAGTCGCGCCACGAGTTCTTCGAGACTGAACGGTTTCGTCATGTAGTCGTCGGCGCCGGCCGTCAAGCCGGTGACGCGGTCGGTAACCGAATCACGAGCGGTTAGAAACAGCGTCGGTGTGTAGTGCTGCGCTTCGCGCACCCGGCGCAGTATCTGCAGCCCGTCGATGTCGGGAAGCATGATGTCCAGGATCAGGACGTCCGGCGGGTTCGCGTTGAACTTGGCAACGGCGTCCTCGCCGTTGTGGGCGACATCCACCTCCCAGCCTTCGTAGTGCAGCGCCATCGTCACGAGATTGGTGAGCGTCAGCTCGTCATCGACCAGGAGCACCCGGATCGCAGAGCCGTCTGCACGGTAGATGCGGGGCAACTTCCCGAGGATCGCCTGACGGTGCCGAGGCGGCCCGGCTGACTGCAGCGTTGTCATGTTTCCAGTGTGCGAATGGCATATGGCGCTGTCACCAACTTCATACCTAGCTCTTATGAACGGCCCGCTATCACCGAAACGTGTTGGGGCACAGGGGCGTACGCCAGGCGCGTGACGAACTGCCGGTTGGTGGCTCAGATGTGCGCAACCCGTCCGACGAGCCGGCCCTGCCGATGGGCGGTGGATCGGCCAAATCAATTTCATATATGAATACACATATTTGTGCGCTCATATCTGAGCTCCCTATGACTTTGTTGCCATTAGGCGGCGCCGAATTTAGCTTTGAAGTGGCGCCGGAACAACAAACACCAGAACGGAAAAGGAGCACCTGATGGCCCCAAGGCCGCGTTATCTCATACCATTTGTGGCAGCGGGAGTCGCTGCTGCGGCAATCGCTGTCGCACCGAGCGCCTCCGCGGTGAGCGCACCTTCGTGCGCCAACACAGGCGGTGCTGTTATCTGCCAGAAGCCTGGTCACGCCCGGATAGCCAGCACGCCGCCGCCGACGGCACAAACCCCTGTAATCGGGACGTACGGCCCGTTCTTCTTCCAGAACCGGGGCGGTAGGCGCTAACTGATCGACGGGCGATCGAGGAATGGCTTAATCGGCCAAAAGGCTGCGGATGTGACCCGGTAATCGGACTCATATCCGCAGCCGTTCGCGTTCTCGCGAGTAATCCGGTATGGAATTGCTGTACAGATTCTTTGAATTGTGAGAGCGGTCCGCAGCGCAATTCAGAGCCGATCCAAGCGGCGGCGTAGACGCCGGATCGGGCACTAAGTGGCGCTTGACGGTGCCGGCGGGGCGGTGTTTACTGGCGGTATCGAACATAGTTTCGAATACGCCTGTAGCAGATGGTTCAGGAGGTGCTGTTGTGACGGCCGCGATGAGCCTGGATCGCAGCTCGCTTGACCGCGCTGAGCAGGTAGAACATCTTCGCCGCAAAATCGCCGCAGTGTCGGAGGATACCGGTCGCGGCCACACGGTGCAGGCGCGGGTCGACGAACTCATCCCCGCCTCAAAAAGTTTGCTGACGATGCCCGAATCGCTGGCTGGGGCCCTTCCGGTCGCGTTGCCGCGCGGTGCAGTGGTGGCGGCGACGGGCGCCCGGTCACTAATGCTGGCGGTGGTGGCGGCGGTGACGTCGGCCGGCGGTCACGTCGCCGTCGTCGGACAACCCGACATCGGCGTGCTGGCTGCCGTGGAGAAGGGCGCGGACCTGACCAGGCTGGCCCTGGTGCCGAATCCCGGCAGCGATCCGATCGAGGTGGCCGCGGTGCTGCTGGACGGAATGGACCTGGTGGTGCTCGGCCTCGACGGGCGGTCGGTGCCACTGTCGCGGGCGCGGGCCGTGACGGCTCGGGCCCGCAACAAGGGCTGCACGCTTCTGGTGACCGGTGGCGACTGGCAGGGTGCCCGGATGCGGCTTGAGGCCAGAGTCAGCGGCTACGGCCTGGCGCCTGGCCGGATCCGCAAGGTGGAGCTGTCCGTGCGTCGACTGGCCGGTTATGACACGCCTGCGCGCGAAAAGCGTGCAATAGCCAGTCATTCGGCGCACGCGTGATGTCATGTCCCGGGTATTGGCCCTCTGGTGCATGGACTGGCCCGCGGTCGCCGCCGCCATGGCCGCCGACCTCCCCGCGACCGCGCCGGTGGCGGTGACGCTGGCCAACCGCGTCGTCGCCTGCTCCGCGGCTGCCCGGGCGGCCGGGGTGCGACGCGGACTGCGCCGTCGCGAGTCGCAGGCCCGCTGTCCGGATCTTCACGTCGCCACCGCCGATCCAGGCCGCGACGCACGGTATTTCGAGCCGGTGACGGCCGCAGTCGACGATCTGGTGCCGCGCGCCGAGGTGCTGCGCCCCGGTCTGCTGGCGCTGTCGGTGCGCGGAGCGGCCCGCTACTTCGGCTCCGAAGCAGCCGCCGCGGAGCGGCTCGTCGACGCGGTGTCAGCGGCGGGCGCCGAATGCCAGGCCGGTATCGCCGACCAGCTGCCCACGGCGGTGTTCGCCGCCCGCGCTGGGCGCATCGTCGCGCTGGGCGCGGATGCCGAGTTCCTGGCCGGCCTGCCGATCCGCGAACTGGCCACCGAACCGAGCCTGTCCGGTGACGGGCGGCCCGAGCTGGCAGATCTGCTGCGGCGGTTGGGAATTCGCACTCTTGGCCAGTTTGCGGCGCTGTCACGTGCCGATGTAGCGTCCCGGTTCGGCGCCGACGCGGTGGTGGCGCACCGATTCGCCTGCGGTGAGCCGCAGCGCGGCCCGTCGGGACGTGAACCGGCAGCCGAGTTCGACGCCGAACTGGCTTGCGACCCGCCGATCGACCGGGTCGACGCCGCGGCGTTCGCCGGCCGGTCGCTGGCCAGCCAGCTGCACCAGACATTGATGTCGGCCGGGGTCGGCTGCACCCGGCTGGCCATCCACGCGGTCACCGCCAACGGCGAAGAACTGAGCCGGGTCTGGCGTTGCGCGGAGCCGCTGACCGAGGACGCCACCGCCGACCGGGTGCGCTGGCAGCTGGACGGCTGGCTGAATAACCGGACCGGCGCTAAGCCGACGGCACCGGTCACGATGCTGCGGCTGCGGCCGGTGGAGGTGGTGTCGGCCGAGGCGCTGCAGCTGCCCCTGTGGGGCGGGATGGGGGAGGAAGACCGGCTGCGGGCCCGACGGGCGCTGGTGCGGGTGCAGGGACTGCTCGGGCCCGACGCGGTGCAGATTCCGGTGCTCTCCGGCGGCCGCGGGCCTGCCGAACGGATCACGCTGGTGCCGCTCGGCGACGAACCCGTCCCGCGGGCGGACCCGAAGCAACCATGGCCCGGGCAGCTGCCCGGGCCGTCACCGGCCGTTATCCGCGACGATCCGGTGGAACTATTTGATGCTCAAGGCAATCCGGTGCGCGTCACCGGCCGTGGGATGTTCACCGCCGATCCGGCCCGACTCGGTGCGCACGGGCCGTTGCGCTGGTGGGCGGGACCATGGCCGGTCGACGAACGCTGGTGGGACCCTGACGTGAAAGCCGGCCGCACTGCTCGGGCCCAAGTGCTGGTAGACGACGGGAAGGCGTACCTGCTGTGCTATCGGCAGCGGCGCTGGTACGTCGAAGGCATCTATGAGTAGAGCCGGCGCGCAAACGTGCCGACCCGCTCGATGAAGCGGTCGAAGAACGCCACCGGATCCACGCCAACACCCACCTGCGCATTGTGAACACGTCCCCAGCGTCCGGACCAGTCGGCGATCGTCATCCCGCGCGTCAGCGTGCCGGTCAGCTCGACATCGACTGTCGCCGAGCGCGTTTTCGCCAGCGACGGGTCGAGCGCGACGGCGGCGGCGAGCGGGTCGTGCAGATGCGCCAGGTAGCCCTCGCCCTGCTGGAAGTGGAACTCGAAGTAGAACCGCATCGCGTCTTCGAGTACCCGGATCAGCGGATTGGAGGCCACCGACCTGGTGCCGCGGGGGTCGAGCACGCTCATCGCGACCGACGACGAACCAGCCGCCTCAGCCAGCCGCGACAGGGTCGCCGGCGTCATCACGATGTTTTCGGTCAAGTTCAGCCCCAACACGATTGGCAACTGGCCGCCAGACCAGCTCGCGAACACTTCGGCTGCGGCCTCCGGATCCACGCTGACGTTCCACTCAGCCACCACATCGGTGTTCCCGCGATACTCGAACGAGCCGCCCATGATCACCAGCCGCTTCAGCAACCCGGGCAACCGCGGCTCGGCACGCAGCGCCAGCGCCAGATTGGTCATCGGACCGGTCACCAGTCCCACCAGTTCACCGGGACGCGCATGTGCCGCACGCACCCACGCCTCTGAGGCGCCGTAGTCGGTCAGCCGCCGGCCACTTGCCGAGATTTCCGCATACCCGAGTCCCTGCGGCCCGTGAGTGTCCTCCGCGGTCCGCAGGGCACATTCCAGCGGTTGCGGCGCGCCCATCGACACTGGGATGTCGTCCGCCCGGCACAGCTCCAGCAGGCCGAGGTTGTTGACGCAGACCTGTTGCACCGCAACATTTCCGCCGGTCGACGCGATCCCCACCAACTGGGCCTCGTCACTGCCGAGCAGATACACCAGAGCCATCGCGTCGTCGACTCCGGTGTCGACGTCGGCGAAGACGGGGACCCTCACAAGGTCACCAATGTACGCCGGGCACCATCCGCACCGCTCGCCTCACCGGCCGGGGCACGCGCACCCTGGGTACCGCGCGCGTGGGCGGCTTTGGCCGCCGCGGCGGCTCGGGCACCGGCGGAACCGCCTCGACCCCCTGTGCTGCAGGAGAATCCGGGTATCCGAGATAGATCTGGTGCAGGACCCTGCGGGCGAGCTTGGGGGTGAAGTAGTTGCCCGCTTCGGCTATCGTGCCGAGCGGATGGTCGAGGCGGGGCGGCTTCTCCACCAGCGCGCGCACCACCATCGCCGCGGCGTGTTCGGCGCTGATCGGCTTCTGCGGGTTGAGTTTTCGCGACGGCGCGATCATCGGCGTGCGCACCAACGGCATGTGCACGTTCGTGAACGTGATGTGGTCCGACAACGTCTCGGTGGCAAGCACGTCCGCGAACGCGTCCAATGCTGCCTTGCTCGGAATGTAGGCGCTGTACTTCGGGTTACGGGCCTGCGCACCGGCGCTCGAGACGTTAACCACGTGGCCGAAGCGCCGTTCCCGCCAGTGCGGCAGCAGCGCCAGCACCATGCGTACGGCGCCGAAGTAATTGACCGCCATCACGCGTTCGTAGTCGTGCAGGCGTTCGGTGGAGTTGATTGCCGAGCGGCGGATAGATCGGCCCGCGCTGTTGACGAGGTAGTCGACGTGTCCGAACCTGCCGAGAATGTCCTTCACGGTGTGCTCCACCGACGACGAGTCGGTGACGTCGCACGTGAAAGCATAGGCGTCGCCGCCTGATCCGCGAATCTCGGTGATCAGCTCGTCGAGCGCGTCGGCGTTGCGGGCCAACGCGAACACCGTCGCCCCCCGCTGCGCGGCCGCGACCGCCGATGCGCGCCCGATCCCGCTGGAGGCACCGGTGATGATGACGTGCTTGCCTACCAGCGGGCCGTTCGGGTCGTCGCGGCGCGCCCGGTCGGGATCGAGGTGCTCGGCCCAGTACTGCCACAGCCGCGGCGCGTACGATTCGAACTCCGGCACCTCGATCCCGCTGCCCTGCAGCGCTTCTCGGGTGGCGTCGGAGCTGAACCTGGCGGGCAGCTCGGCGACGTCGAGCAACTCGGCCGGCACCCCGAGCTGCGTGACGGCCATATTGCGGATCACCTTCGCGCGACCGCGCAGCTTCAGCATCGGCGATGCCAGCGACCGCGGCAGCGCGCCCACCATCGGTGGCAGCCCCGCGGCCTTTGCCACCCCGCGGTAAATGCCCTGCAGCCCAATCGGTTCCGGCGACGTCAGATGGAACGTCTGACCGTCGCGGTCCGGCGCGTGCATCAGGAACACGAGCGCGTCGACCACGTAGTCGACCGGGACGATGTTGGTGCGGCCCACATCGGGCAGCATCATCGGCGTGAAGGACGGCAGCTTCGTCAGCGCGCGGAGTAGCCCGAACAGGTAGTACGGCCCGTCGATCTTGTCCATCTCGCAGGTGCGGGAATCACCGACGACCGCGCCGTGACGATAGACGCGATGGCGCAGGCCGGGCTCGGCACGCACGAGCTGCTCGGCTTCGAACTTGGTCCGGTGGTATGCAGTCGGCAGATCCTGGTCGACGTCGAAGTCGTCCTCGGTGTACTCGCCGCGGAAGTCGCCGGCGACGGCGATCGATGACACGTGGTGCAACGTCGCGCCCAGGCTCTTCGCCAACGCGATTACTGACCGGGTGCCCTCGACGTTCGCGGCGCGCTGGGCCGGTTCGGGCGCGGTGAGGTCGTAGACCGCCCCGCAATGCACCACATGCTCGACGCCGGTCAGGCTCGACAGGGTGTCCGCGGAGAGCCCGAGGTCGGGATCGGTCAGGTCGCCGACCACGGGCTTCGCGCGCTCTCCCCAGTCGGCTGTCAACTGTTCGAAGTGCGACAGCGACGAGCGCCGAACCAGGACGCCGACGTCGTCGTCAGGGCGTGTGTCGAGCAGCTTCGAGACCACCCGGCGGCCGATGAACCCGGTACCGCCGGTAACGAGATAGCGCATGGGAGCCATCGTGGTCCCCAGCGTAGGCGAGGTCAACGAGTTGTGATGCGATCGCCGCTATCCGACCGCGCCGCCGATCAGGTGGCCTATGCCGAACGTGATCGCCATCGCCAACGCACCGCCCACGATCACCCGCAGCGTCGGACGCCCCGGCTTTGCGCCGCCCAGCCGCGCGCTGACCCCGCCTGTGATCGCCAGCGCGACCAGTACCGCGGCCACGGTGACCGGAATCCTGACGGTCGGCGGCGGAAGCAGAATCGCGAGAAGCGGAAGAACCGCGCCGACGGTGAACGCAATCGCCGAGGAAACCGCAGCCTGCCATGGGTTTGTCAGTTCCTTCGGATTGATGCGCAACTCCACTTCGGCATGCGCGGCGAGCGCGTCGTGCGCGGTGAGTTCCCCCGCCACCTTGTGCGCTGTTTCGTGGGAGAGCCCACGCGCCTCGTACAAAGCGGTCAGCTCGTCGAGCTCGAGATCGGGCTGCGTCGTCAATTCGTGGCGTTCCTTGGAAAGCAGTGCCCGCTCAGTGTCGCGCTGTGTGCTGACCGAGACGTATTCGCCGACCGCCATCGACAGTGCGCCTGCGGCAAGTCCGGCGATCCCGGCGGTGAAGACGGGCCCCCGTTCGGCCGTGGCCGCAGCGACCCCGACGACGATGCCGGCGGTCGACACGATCCCGTCGTTGGCGCCGAGCACACCCGCGCGCAGCCAGTTGAGCATGCCCGCGACCGCGTCGTGGTGCGGCTCCGCGGGATGGGGGACGAATGGTTCGGGGTCGGGTGTCGACGTCACGAGTCGAGGCTAGTTAGTGTTCCGGTGACGGAGGGAGCTTTCATGCCGATCGACCCGAATGCCATTGGTGCCAAGACGGAACCGCAACTCGTCACGTGGACCGACCGCGACACGTTGCTCTACGCGCTCGGTGTCGGCGCCGGCGTCGACGATCTCGCGTTCACCACAGAGAACAGCCACGACACCCCCCAACAGGTCTTGCCAACCTACGCGGTCATCGCGTGCCTGCCGTTCGCGGCGGCGGGCAAGATCGGCACGTTCAACTTCGCGATGCTGCTTCACGGTTCGCAGCAGATCCGGCTCTTCAAGCCACTGCCGCCGGCCGGGAAGATGAGTGTCGTCGCCGAGGTCGCCGACATCCAGGACAAGGGGCCAGGCAAGAACGCGATCGTCATGCTGAAGGCGACCGGCGCGGACCCGGAGACGTCGGAGGTGGTCGCGGAGACGTTGACGACCGCGGTCATCCGCGGGGAGGGCGGCTTCGGCGGGCAGCCGGGTCAGCGACCCGTCGCGCCGGCGATTCCCGAGCGTGAGCCCGACGCGCGGATCGCGCTGCCCACGCGCGAGGACCAAGCCCTGATCTATCGGCTCTCGGGAGACCGCAACCCGTTGCACAGCGACCCGTGGTTCGCCCGCGAGATGGCCGGGTTCGAAAAGCCGATCCTGCACGGGCTGTGCACCTACGGTGTGGCGGGGCGGGCGTTGGTCGCCGAGCTCGGCGGGGGAGACGCGAGGAAGGTGACGGCGGTGGGCGCGCGGTTCACATCGCCGGTGTTCCCGGGGGAGACGTTGACGACGTCGATCTGGCGCACCGAGCCGGGCCATGCGGTGTTCCGAACCGAGGCGTCGAACCCCGGCGGGTCCAACGTGCGGCTGGTGCTGGAGGACGGCACCGCCGAGTACGGAGACTGATCATGCGGGTCGCCGTCGTCGGCGCCACCGGCGCAATCGGTGCCCGTACCGTGGCCGCGCTGCGGGCCGGCGGGCACGAGACCGTACCGATCGCGCGTTCGCTCGGCATCGACGTGCGGGACGGCCGCGGTCTGGCCGCGGCTCTGGATGGTGTCGACGTGGTCGTCGACGTCACCAGCAGCAACGCTACCGACCGCGCGGAGACGACTGCGTTCTTCGAAGCGGTGACATCGAATCTGCTTGCGTCCGAGCGTGATTGCGGAGTGCGGCACCATGTTGCGCTCTCGATCGTCGGTGTGGATCGGGTCGAGGGAAATGCCCACTACGCCGGCAAGCGTCGGCAGGAGGCGCTCGTTTCCGATGGCGACGTGCCGTGGACCATCCAACGGGCGACGCAGTTCTTCGACTTCCCCGCGATGGTCGCCGACTGGACGACGGTCGACGCAGTGGCGACGCTGCCGCCGCTTCTGCTGCAGCCTGTTTCGTCCGACGACGTGGCCGCACGGCTGGCCGAGATCGCCAGCGGGCAGTCCGCTCTGGGTCTCGCACCCGACTTCGCCGGCCCGGACACGCACGACCTCGTCGACATGGCCCGCCGGACGTTACTTGTGCGCGGCGACGAACGCACCATTCGCGCCAGCTGGCGTAACCAGCCCTTCAGTCTCGAAATGGCGGGTGAAGTCCTGCTGCCCGGGCCGGGAGCCGTCATCGCGCCGACCACGTTCGACGAGTGGCTGGCCGCCGGCGCGCCGGCCGACGCGACGCACTAATCCCGGCCTCCGCCGAACGGTTGAGCCGGAACTCACATGCCGAAGTGCGTGTGACGCAACGCCGCAACGGCGTCCGGTGGTCCGCTCACGTCGACCCGTGCTGCACTCTGGCGCCCAAAGACGTAAAGGAGCAGTTCGCCAGGCGGACCGCTGAGCCGAGCGGTCGGCTCGCCTGGCCGAACCGTCACTCGCTCGTCGGTGCCCGCCCACTCGATCTGGAGCCCGCACGTGCGGAGCCGCCGACTCAGGTAGTGGCTGCCGCGGCGAACATTCCGCCATAGGGCAGCATTCATTGCCGCCGAAAGGCTACGGGGCCCATAGTCATTCGCTCTGCGAACGTCCTCGTGGTGAACGAAGAACTCGTTCAGATTCGGGAAGGAGCGGGCCCATTCCGTGCGGAAGAAGCCCACGGGCGGCCCAGACCGGATCCGCTCGACGAGCCAGGCGAAGTCCTTCCTCGCGGCCAGTCGGGCTCTACGCCGCTCAGCGAATTGTTGGAAGGGTGCAGGCAGGACAATGCAGAGACCACCGATGAGATCGCGTTCTCGCATCACCATGTGGGCGGCGAGATCGTGAGCAGTCCAGCCCTCGAGCAGTGTGGGAACGGACGGACCCAACGTGTCAAGAAGATCGCACAGCGCAAGCCGCTCTTGCGCGTCGAGCGGCACGTCTCCCATGCCGGCGGAGTCTACGGAACCCGATTCGTGCTCAGCGTCAGCGCCGGCCCAGATACCCCTCTTGAACCACCGCGCAGACGAGCTGTCCGGCGCGGTTGTAGATCGCGCCGTTGGACAGCCCGCGGGCGCCGACGCCGCTGGGCGAATGTTGGTCGTAGAGTAGCCAATCCGAGAAGTCGGGTGGCCGGTGGAACCACATGGCGTGGTCGAGGGACGCGATGCTGTCGGCCACCGGCGGTCGGCGGGTCAGGTAGAGCACGGGGTCGAGGATGGACCAGTCGCTGATGTAGGCGAGCAGACTGAACGCGGTGAGCGGGTCGGCGGGCACGTCGCCGTCGGCGCGAAACCACAGCCGGGTGGCTGAGCCGGGCGGCTCGGGGAGGTCGGCTGCCAGCAGTGGCGGCGGATCGACGTAGCGCATGGCGACGGCGCGCGGCTGCACCCAGAAGCCGTCGAGTTCGTCGGCGTAGTCGGCGAGTTGAATCTCCATGGGCGGCAACGATTCCGGCGCGGGCACGTCCGGCATCTGCTGCTGGTAGTCGATTCCGTCGAGCTCGTCGGTGAACGACGCCAGCGCTTCGAGGATGACGCGGTCGTCTCCCTGGGTGACCGCAACAGCGCGTGCTGAGAACGTGCCGCCGTCACGAAGGCGGGTGACGTTGTAGCGCAACGCTTCTCGTGGATTGCCGGGACGCAGAAAATACAGGTGCACGCTGTGCGGGACGCGGCCGGCGGCGGTGCGGCCGGCCGCCATCAGCGCCTGCGCCGCGACCTGCCCGCCGAAAACCCGGACATCGCGCGCGTCGTCAGGCTGTCGGCCGTCGAAGGCGTCGGGTCCAACCTGCTCGAGCTCGAGAAGCGCCAGGATGTCGGTCAGCGTTTCGGTCACGGATGCGATCATCTCCGATGAGCGTCTAGTCGTCAGACCCCGGTCCGTAGTACTGCGCGATGTCGGCCGACCCCAGCCATCCGGAATAGGTGGGCCTTGCCGGCCAGCCTTCGGGGGAGTCCTGCCATTCCTCTTGGCGCCCCCAGGGCAGGATGTCGATGAGCGCGAACGAGTGGCTGAGCTGTTCGGTGCCCCGGCCGTTGGTGTGCCAGGTGCGGTAGACGGTGTCGCCGTCGCGCAGGAAGACGTTGACGGCGAAGCCGCCGCCCGGCGGCGCGTCGACGTCGGCGCCGAACGTGCTCCCCGATGACGAGTACCAGTCCATCTTGTTGCCGACCTTGGTGCGGTAGGCCAGTGCCTCCGCGATCGGACCGTTGGTGACGATCACGAAGCGGGCGTCGTAGTTGTCCAGAAAGTCCAGCCGGGTGAACTGCGACGTGAACCCGGTGCAGCCGCTGCACTGCCACTCGGCACCGTCCTCCCACATGTGGTGGTAGGTGATCAGTTGCGACTTGCCTTCGAACACGTCCGCCAGCCGGATCGGCCCGTCCTCGCCGATCAGCGTGTACTCGGGCATTTCGACCATCGGCAGCCGGCGGCGCTGCGCTGCGATCGCGTCAAGCTCCCGAGTCGCGGCTTTCTCCCGTCGGCGCAGCTCGTCGAGCTCGCGTCGCCACGTCTTGTCGTCGGCAACTGGCGGTTTCCCAGATCGGGTCATATCCGTCTCCTCTCGTGGTTCCGTCATATAGACCGGCATGGCGGCGGATAGTCATCGGCGAGCTGTCTTCAGAACAGCTCGAGCCTCGCCACTGCGGCGTTGAAAAGCCCGGGTAGCTCGTCACACAGCTTGCTGTTGTGCGATCCGCGAAACGGGCTCTAGGCGCTCGCCACCGCGCCGCGGGACGCGCCGACCCCTGGAAACTACCGGTCGCCGCACGCTGCCGCCTGTGCACGCCCATCACGGTTTATCGGCAAAGCACATTGCGGTTTCGGGGGGCGGTAGCGCCTCGAACACGCGTTCGATAAGATGCTCCGATGGGATGGTTCACCGGTCCCAGCTGGGGCGAGATCGAGCGGGTGCTCAACAGCAAGCCCCGCCGCGCGGGAGAGTCTTTGGCCGATCCCGCCGACCCCGGCGGCCCCGCCTTCTCGCGCAAGCGCGATACCTACGTCAAGCCCGACGAACTGCGGCGCGGTCAGTCGACGCCCTACGCCGAACTGCACGCCCACTCCGCCTACAGCTTCCTCGACGGCGCCAGCACCCCCGAAGAACTCGTCGAGGAAGCAGTAAGACTCGATCTTCGCGCGATCGCGCTGACCGACCACGACGGCCTCTACGGCATCGTGCGGTTCGCCGAGGCCGCCAAGGAACTGGGGATGCGCACGGTGTTCGGGGCCGAGCTGTCGCTGTCCAACACCCCTCGCACCGAGGATCCCGATCCCGCCGGGCCGCATCTGCTGGTACTGGCCCGCGGGCCGGAAGGCTACCGGCGGCTCTCCCGTCAGATATCGACGGCGCACTTGGCCGGTGGCGAGAAGGGCAAACCACGCTATGACTTCGATGCATTGGCCGAGGCCGCCGGCGGACACTGGCACATCCTGACCGGCTGCCGCAAAGGTCATGTGCGCCAAGCGCTTACCCGGCACGGCCAAGAGGCGGCCGAGAAGGCGCTGGCCGATCTGGTGAACCGGTTCGGCGCCGAGCGCGTCAGCATCGAGCTCACCACTCACGGTCAACCGCTTGACGACGAGTACAACGCCGCCTTGGCGAGCTTGGCGCCCAAGTTCGGTGTGGGCGTCGTCGCCACCACCGCCGCGCACTTCGCCGAACCGTCACGAGCCCGGCTGGCCATGGCGATGGGGGCCATCCGCGCTCGGCACTCCCTCGACGAAGCCGCCGGATACCTTGCCCCGCTCGGTGGTTCGCATCTGCGCTGCGGAGCCGAGATGGCCCGACTGTTCGGCTCCGACGTCGTGACGGCCGCCGTCGACCTCGCCGAGCAGTGCGCGTTCTCACTCGAGCTCATCGCGCCGCAGCTGCCGCCGTTCGACGTGCCCGACGGGCACACCGAGGACAGCTGGCTTCGTCATGTCACGATGGTCGGGGCTCGCAACCGATACGGACCACCCGACCGGGCGCCGCGCGCCTACGCCCAGATCGAGCACGAGCTAGATGTGATCCGGCGACTGAAGTTTCCGGGTTATTTCCTTGTGGTGCATGACATCACCCGGTTCTGCCGGGAGAACGGCATCCTGTGCCAGGGCCGGGGATCGGCGGCCAACTCGGCGGTCTGCTACGCGCTGGGTGTCACCGCCGTCGACCCGGTGGCCAACGAGCTGCTGTTCGAGCGGTTCCTGTCGCCGGAGCGCGACGGGCCGCCCGACATCGACATCGACATCGAATCGGACCTGCGGGAGAAGGCGATTCAATACGTCTACGACCGCTACGGCCGCGACTACGCCGCGCAGGTGGCCAACGTCATCACCTACCGCGGCCGCAGCGCAGTGCGGGACATGGCTCGCGCGCTTGGCTTTTAGCAAGGGCAGCAGGACGCGTGGAGCAAGCAGATCAGCCGGTGGAACTCGCTGCGAGAGCAGCGATCAGACGGGGTGGCCGACTCGCCCGACGTCGACGACATCCCCGAGCCGGTGATCGATTTGGCGCTGCAGATCTCCAACCTGCCCCGGCACATGGGCATCCACTCGGGCGGTATGGTGATCTGCGACCGGCCCATTGCCAACGTGTGCCCGGTGGAGTGGGCGCGCATGGAAAACCGAAGTGTGCTTCAGTGGGACAAAGACGACTGTGCGGCAATCGGATTGGTCAAGTTCGACCTGCTCGGGCTCGGCATGCTGTCCGCGCTGCACTATGCCATCGACCTGGTGGCTGACCACAAGGGAATCGACGTCGACCTCGCGCAACTCGATCTGTCCGAGCCCGCCGTCTACGAGATGCTGCAGAAGGCCGACTCCGTCGGTGTCTTCCAAGTGGAGTCACGCGCGCAGATGGCCACCCTGCCCCGGCTGAAGCCGCGCATCTTCTACGACCTCGTCGTCGAGGTGGCGCTGATCCGGCCCGGCCCGATCCAGGGCGGCTCGGTGCACCCGTACATCAAGCGGCGCAACGGCGAGGAACCCGTCACCTACGACCACCCGTCGATGGAGCCCGCGTTGCGAAAGACGTTGGGCGTGCCGCTGTTCCAGGAGCAGCTGATGCAGCTGGCGGTTGACTGCGCCGGCTTCACGGCCGCCGAGGCCGACCAGCTGAGGCGTGCGATGGGCTCCAAGCGCTCCACCGAGAAGATGCGACGGCTGCGCGGACGGTTTTACGACGGCATGCGCCAGCGGCACGGCATCGCCGGCGACGTGGCAGACCGGATCTACGAAAAGCTGGAAGCCTTTGCCAATTTCGGGTTTCCGGAGAGCCACGCCTTGAGCTTCGCGTCGCTGGTGTTCTACTCGTCGTGGTTCAAGCTGCACCACCCAGCGGCGTTCTGCGCCGCGCTGCTGCGAGCGCAGCCGATGGGCTTCTACTCGCCGCAGTCACTGGTCGCCGACGCCCGCCGCCACGGCGTCCCGGTGCACAATCCGGACGTCAACGCCAGCCTCGCGCACGCCACGCTGGAAGACCAAGGCACGGAGGTGCGGCTGGGGCTGGGCGCCGTCCGTCACATCGGCGAGGAGCTCGCGCAGAAGATGGTCGACGAGCGAAAAGCCAACGGCGCCTTCGGGTCTCTGCTGGACCTGACATCCCGCGTGCAGCTCTCGGTGCCGCAGACCGAAGCCCTGGCCACCGGGGGCGCGCTCGGCTGCTTCGGCATCACCCGCCGCGAAGCGCTGTGGGCGGCCGGCGCCGCCGCCACGCACCGGCCCGACCGGCTGCCCGGCGTCGGATCGTCGTCGCACATCCCGTCGCTGCCCGGCATGACGGAGCTGGAACTCTCGGCTGCCGACGTGTGGGC
>JBLNEK010000103.1:0-47619 GCA_050262635.1 Candidatus Sericytochromatia bacterium
TGACCGAAGTCAACGTCGACAACAAGCCGCGGGCGAAGCTAAAGCTGAACCTCAAGCCGCAGTACGTCCACCTGATCCCGCAGAACGTCGACGCCAAGATCCAGGCCACCACGGTGTTCGGCAACAAGTACGTGTCGTTCACGTCGCCAAAGAACCCGACCAAGAAGCGGGTAGCAGCCGGCGACGTCATCGAGGTGTCTCACGTGACCACCGAATTCAACACGCTGTTCGAGACGCTGGTGTCGATCTCGGAGAAGGTCGACCCGGTCAAGCTCAACGAAACGCTGTCGGCCGCCGCCCAGGCACTGGACGGACTGGGCGACCGGTTCGGGCAGTCGATCATCAACGGCAACGCGATCCTCGACGACGTCAACCCGCAGCTGCCGCAGATCCGGTACGACAATCAGCGGCTGGCGGATCTGGCGGAGATCTACGCGGACGCGTCGCCGGACCTGTGGGCGTTCCTGCGCAGCGCGGTCGTGACCGCCCGCACCCTCAACGAGCAGCAGGCCAACCTGGACGCGGCCCTGACAGCATCCATCGGGTTGGGCAACACCGGCGCAGACGTGTTCGAGCGCGGTGGCCCGTACCTGCGGCGCGGTCTCGAAGACCTCGTCCCGACGTCGCAACTGCTCGATGAGTACAGCCCCGCCCTGTTCTGCACGATCCGCAAGTTCCACAACGTCGCGCCGAGAATCGCCGATTCGCTAGGCGGGAACGGCTACTCGCTTCGGACGCACTCCGAGGTCGTCGGCGCGGGCAACCCCTACGTCTATCCGGACAACCTGCCGCGGGTTAACGCCAGAGGTGGTCCGGAAGGCCGGCCGGGGTGCTGGCAGGAAGTCAATCGCGATCTGTGGCCAGCGCCGTACCTGGTGATGGACACCGGCGCCTCCCTCGCGCCGTACAACCACTTCGAACTCGGTTCGCCGCTGGCCATCGAATACGTCTGGGGCCGGCAAATCGGGGAGTACACGATCAACCCATGAAGATCACCGGAACCGCCATCAAGCTGGGAGCATTCTCGTTCGTGCTCCTACTGTTCACCGTGCTCATCATCGTGGTGTTCGGCCAGATGCGCTTTGACCGCACCAACGGCTATTCGGCGATCTTCTCCAACGCCAGCGGCCTGCGCAGCGGCCAGTTCGTCCGCGCGTCCGGCGTGGAGGTCGGCAAGGTCTCCAAGGTCGAACTGATCGACAACGGCCAGCGCGCCAAGGTGCAGTTCCAGGTCGAACGGTCGCTGGCGTTGTACGAGGGCACCACGGCGTCGATCCGGTACCTCAACCTGATCGGCGACCGTTACCTCGACCTTCAGCGCGGCGACAGCGACAAGCGCTTGCCGATCGGCGGCACGATCCCGCTCGAGCGGACGAAGCCGGCACTGGATCTCGACGCGCTCGTCGGCAGCTTCCGGCCCTTGTTCCGCGCCCTCGACGCCGACAAGGTGAACAACATCTCGCAGTCGCTCATCACAGTGTTCCAGGGCCAGGGCGGCACGATCAGCGACATCCTCGACCAGACCGCCCAGCTCACATCGACACTGGCCGAGCGGGATCAGGCGATCGGCGATGTGATCAAGAACCTGAACACCGTGCTCGACACCACCGTGCGGCACCAGAAGGACCTGGACGAGACGGTCAAGAACTTCGAGGTGCTGATCACCGGACTGAAGAACCGCGCCGATCCGATCGCAGACTCGACCGCGGAAATCAGCAATGCGGCCGGCACGATCGCGAGCATCTTGGCCGACAACCGCCCGTTGCTCCATGACACGCTCGGCTACCTCGAGACCATTCAGCAACCGCTGATCGACCAGAAGGACCAGCTGAATGACATCCTGGTCCGGCTGCCTACCGCGCTGAAGATCATCGGCCGCGCCGGCGGCGTCTACGGTGACTTCTTCAACTTCTACGCCTGTGACATCTCGCTGAAGCTCAACGGCCTGCAGCCCGGTGGCCCGGTGCGCACCGTCCGCATCACGACACAGCCGACGGGCAGGTGCACGCCGCAATGAGAACGTTGGAGGGTTCGAACCGGGTGCGCGTCGGCCTGATGGGCATCATCGTCGTGCTGGTCGTCGTCGCGGTGGGGCAGAGTTTCGTCAGCATCCCGCAGCTGTTCGCGCAGCCGACCTACTACGCGCAGTTCCGCGACGCCGGCGGCATCAAGCCGGGCGACAAAGTATTGATCACCGGTGTCGACGTCGGCATGGTGCGATCGCTGGCCATCGACGGCGACCGGGTGAAAATCGGGTTCACCCTCGGCGGCCAGCGGATCGGCAAGGACAGCACGGTTGCGATCCGCACCGACACCATCCTCGGCCGCCGCAACGTCTCGATCGAGCCGCGCGGGACGGACTGGTTGCGCGCGTCCGGCACTATTCCCGACGGACAAACCACCGAGCCGTACCAGATCTACAACGCAGTGGACACATTCACCAGGGCGTCCCAGGACTGGAACATCGACACCGTCAAGCAGGCACTCAACGTGCTGTCCGAGACCATCGACCAGACGTACCCGCATCTGAGCGAGGCGCTCAAGGGCGTGGAGCGGTTCTCCGACACGATCGGCAAGCGCGACGACCAGATCAAGCAGCTGCTTGCCAACGCGAACAAGATCGCCGGAATCCTCGGCAACCGCAGTGGTCAGATCAACACTCTGCTAGTGAACGCGCAGACGCTGCTGGCTGCGGTCAACGAACGCGGCCAGGCCATCACCTACCTGCTCGAACGGGTGTCGGCGTTCTCCGAGCAGGTGAAGGCGTTCATCGACGAGAACCCGAATTTGAACCACGTCCTCGAGCAATTGCGCACGATCAGCGACCTACTGGTTCAGCGCAAGTTCGACCTGGCCGACTCGCTCACCACGCTGAGCAAGTTCACCGCCTCGTTGGGGGAGGCCGTCGCGTCGGGACCCTACTTCAAGGTCATGCTCGTCAACCTGCTCCCGTACCAAATTCTGCAGCCGTTCGTCGACGCCGCATTCAAGAAGCGCGGCATCGATCCCGAGAATTTCTGGCGTGGTGCAGGCCTACCTGCTTTCCGCTGGCCGGACCCGAACGGCACCCGATTCCCCAACGGAGCCCCACCGCCTGCGCCGACCCCGATGGAGGGGACTCCCGACTACCCGGGACCAGCGGTGCCGCCAGGAACACCGTGTTCGTACACGCCCCCGGCGGACGGTATTCCGACTGCGGGGAACCCACTGCCCTGCGCGCACCTGGGCGTGGGACCGTTCGGCGCCAACCCGAACGGGACGACCTTCCCGCCGCCGAACGTCGACGTCGTGACGTCGCCGCCGAACGCGAACGGTCCGGGCTACACGCCGGGAGTGACGAGTGCCGGCGTCCCGGGCCAGGTCCCGCCTGATTTGCAGGGCGTGCCGGTGCCGATCGCCCCCGGGCCGCCCGGCGCCCGGACGGAACCGCTTGGGCCCGTGTCGAATCCTTACCCGCCGCCGGCGGTGCCACCGGCTGACCTGCCCGGTCCGCCGCCACCTGCCGGGCCCGGACCGCAGGTGCCCGACGGCCCGCCGCCCGGCATACCCGGCCCCGTGGACATTGGAGGACACTGACCGATGTCGACGATCTGGAACATCCGAAACCTGCGGTTGCCCAGCGTTTCTCGGGCTGCCCTAGTGATCGGCGCCGTCGTCGTCGTGCTGGCGATCGTCGCCGCGATCGTCGGCCTGCAGGTGTACAAGAAGCTGACCAACAACACCGTCGTCGCCTATTTCCAACAGGCCCTGGCGCTGTACCCCGGCGACAAGGTGCAGATCATGGGCGTCAAGGTCGGCGCGATCGACAAGATCGAGCCCGCCGGCGACAAGATGAAGGTGACGTTCCACTACGCGAACAAGTACAAGGTGCCGGCTGACGCGATCGCGTCAATCCTAAACCCGACCCTTGTTGCGTCCCGGACCATGCAGTTGGACCCGCCGTACTCCGGCGGACCGGTACTGAAGGACGGTGCCGTCATCCCGCTCGAACGCACGCAGGTGCCCGTCGAATGGGACGAGCTGCGCAACGAGATCGACCGCCTGCTGAGCGGTTTGGGACCCACCAAGGACCAACCGAAGGGGCCGTTCGGCGACATCATCGAGTCTTTCGCCGACGGCCTGGCCGGCAAGGGCGAGCAGATCAACAAGACGCTGAACAGCCTGTCACAGGCGCTCACTACGCTGAACCAGGGCCGTGGCGACTTCTTCGGTGTCGTGCGCAGTCTGGCACTGTTCGTCAACGCGTTGTACAGGAGTGATCAGCAGTTCGTCGCGCTGAACAACGATCTGTCCAACTTCACCAACAAGTTCACCAACACAGACCGTGAGGTTGCGGCCGCCCTGCGCGACATCAACCAACTGTTGACTACCACCCGCTCATTCCTCGACAAGAACAGCGAGGTGCTGATCCACGACATCGACAACCTCGCCGACGTCACAACTGCCATCCTGCAACCCGAGCCCCGCGACGGCCTGGAAACCGGACTGCATGTGTTCCCGAACCTGGCGTCGAACATCGTCAACATCTCGTCGCCGATCGCCGGCGGCATCGTGGGCCTGCCGGTGCTCGGGAACTTCGCGAACCCAATGCAGTTCATCTGCAGCGCGATCCAGGCCGGCAGCCGGCTCGGCTATCAGGAGTCCGCGGAGCTCTGCGCCCAATATCTGGGGCCGATTCTCGACGCGATCAAGTTCAACTACCTGCCGTTCGGACTGAACACGGCCTACACGGCCGAAACCCTGCCGAAGATGGTCGCCTACTCCGAGGACCGACTGCGTCCGCCGCCGGGCTACAAGGACACGACGGTGCCGGGCATCTTCTCCCGCGACACCCTGTTCTCGCACGGCAACCACGAGCCGGGCTGGATCGTCGCGCCGGGCATGCAGGGTGTGGACGTTCAGCCGTTCACGGCGAACATGCTGACGCCGGAGTCGCTCGCCGAGCTGATGGGTGGGCCCGACGTCGTGGCTCCTCCCGCTCCACCCGCGTTCGGGGTCCCGCCGGGCGGTCAGCTGCCGGGGCCACCGAACGCCTACAGCGAGAACACCCCGCTGCCGCCGCCGTGGTATCCGCAACCCGGGCCGCCACCGGCACCGTCACCGGGGGTGTCTCAGGTTCCAATGGTCGCGCCGGCACCGGTCGCCGCTCCGCCGGCGCCACCGCCGCCCGGCGGCTACCCGGCTGAGGGGGGCTAGCGAAAATGCAGAAAGTTTCTCTCCCCCGCGTGCTGCCGGCATCGGCAGGACGGCTCGGCCGGCGCGGTATTGCGCTGCTGGCGACAGCCCTGATGTTGTCGGCGTGCGGATCGTGGCGCGGCATCGCAAACGTGCCGCTGCCGGGTGGTCCTGGGTCCGGTCCCGACCACATGACGATCTATGTCCAAATGCCGGACACGTTGGCGCTCAACGTCAACAGCCGGGTACGGGTCGCCGACGTGTACGTCGGCTCGGTCAAGGCGATCCAGCTCAAGAACTGGGTCGCGACGCTGACGCTCGACTTACAACCCGGCGTGAAGCTACCCAGTAATGCGACCGCGAAGATCGGCCAGACCAGTCTGCTGGGCTCGCAGCACGTCGAACTCGATGTCCCACCAAATCCCTCGCCGCAGCCGCTGAAGGACGGCGACACGATTCCGTTGAAGAATGCATCGGCGTTCCCGAACACCGAGCGGGTCCTGGCCTCGATCTCGATGATCCTAAGAGGAGGCGGCATCCCCGATCTCGAGGTCATCCAGACCGAGGTCAACAACATCCTGATGGGCCGTGCGCCGCAGATCCGGGACTTCCTTGGGAAGCTCGACACGTTCACCCGCGAGCTGAACGATCAGCGCAACGACATAACGCGAGCGATCGACCAGTCCAACCGTCTGCTCGCAATCGTTGCAGAGAACAACGACACTCTCGACCGTGTGTTCACCGAGTTCACGCCGCTGGTCAAGCATTTCGCCGACACCAAGGACCTGTTCGCCGACGCGGTGCAGGCGCTCGGCCGGATCAGCAAGGCAGCTGACGACGCGCTGGCGCCGGCCAGCGACGACCTGCACACGAATCTGCAGCTGCTGCAACGGCCGCTTCGCGAGCTGGGAAAGGCGTCGCCGTACCTGATCGGTGCCTTGAAACTGATGCTGACAGCGCCATTCAACATCGAGAACGTGCCGAAAGTCGTTCGTGGCGACTACATCAACGTGTCGATCCTCGCCGACCTGACGTTCAGCGCCATCGACAATGGCCAGTTGTCCGGCACCGGACTCTCCGGCATGCTGCGAGCGCTCGAGCAGTCGTGGGGCAGGGACCCAGCGACGATGATCCCGGACGTGCGGTTCACTCCCAACCCGCACGACGCCCCGAACGGGCCGCTGGTGGAAAGGCATGAGTGAGGCATGATCACTCGCTTCATCCGGATCCAGCTTGTCTTCTTCGCGGTGCTGACCGTGATCGCGCTGGTGGCGCTGGGCTGGTACTACCTGCGGATCCCGCGGCTGATGGGCATCGGGCAGTACACGTTATATGCGGACCTGCCGAGTTCGGGTGGGTTGTACCCGACGGCCAACGTGACCTACCGGGGCATCACGATTGGCCGGGTCACCGAGGTGGAGCCGACGGAGCGCGGTGCTCGGGCGACGATGAGCATCGACAACCGCTACAAGATTCCCGAGAACGCGTCGGCCAACGTGCACTCGGTGTCGGCGGTCGGTGAGCAGTACGTCGATCTGGTTTCCGCGGGCAACGTCAAACAGTACTTTCGCGACGGGCAGACGATCACCGAGAGCACGGTGCCGTCGGAAGTGGGGCCGGCGCTGGATGCGGCCAACCGCGGGCTGGCGGCCTTGCCGGCGGACAAGATCGACGATCTGCTTACCGAGACGTCGCGGGCAGTCGGCGGGCTGGGTCCGGCGCTGCAGCGGCTGGTCGACTCGACGACCGCAATTGCCAGCGACTTCCGCGACAACTTGAACCCGGTCAACGACATCATTGCCCACTCGGCGCCGATTCTGGATTCTCAGGTGAATTCCGGGGATGCGATCCAGAACTGGGCGGCGAACCTCAACGTGATCGGAACTCAGGCCGCCGAGCAGGACGCCGCATTGCGCAGTGGTTTGCAGCAGGCGGCGCCTACTGCCGACCAGCTGAACGCGGTGTTCTCCGGCGTGCAGGACTCACTGCCACAGACGCTGGCGAACCTCGAGATCGTCATCGACATGCTCAAGCGCTACCACACCGGTGTCGAACAGGCGCTGGTGATATTGCCGCAAGGCGCATCCATCGCCGAGGCCGGCACCTCCATCTACCCCGGGGAGGGCCTGCTGCACTTCGGTCTCGGCCCGTTGGTGGTGGGAATCGCTGCCTCAGCCTTGACCTTGCAGGCCGTGCCGCCGGGCTTTGGGACCGCTCTGAACAGTCCGCCGCCGTGCCTGACCGGTTTCCTGCCGGCATCGGAGTGGCGTTCTCCAGCGGACACCTCGACGGCACCGCTGCCGTCGGGTACGTACTGCAAGATTCCCAAGGATTTCCAGGGCAATGTGGTGCGCGGAGCGCGTAACTATCCGTGCGCGGATGTGCCGGGTAAGCGGGCGGCCACGCCAAGAGAGTGCCGCAGCAACGAGCCGTATGTGCCGCTGGGCACCAACCCGTGGTACGGGGATCCCAACCAGATCCTGACCTGCCCGGCGCCGGCGGCGCGCTGCGACCAGCCGGTGGACCCCGGGCGGGTGATCCCCGCGCCGAGCATCAACAACGGCATGAACCCGCTGCCGGCCAGCAAGTTGCCGCGGACAGGCACACCCCCGCCGACCAGTGACCCGTTGTCGGCGCCGGGGCAGGGTACGGTGACCTGCAGCGGACAACAGCCCAACCCGTGCACGTACACCCCGTCGCAGGTCCCGACGGCCATCTACAATCCGCAGAGCGGTGAGGTCGTCACACCTGACGGGTCGCGCTACACCGTGCGGGACTCGACCACTACAGGAGACGACGGATGGAAGGAGATGCTGGCACCAGCCGGCTGACCCCAACCGATGACTCGATGGACGAAACCGCCGAGGTAGTCACGGATTCGGCTCTCCAAGCAGATCCCGGAGAAGAGCTAGCGGCGCGGGGCCGGCCATCACGGCTGAGCCGCGGCTGGTGCGTCGCGATGCTCATGTTCCTGCTGGTCCTCGTCTTCGGTGTCGCGGCGGGCGGCATGTGGGCGCTGCATCTGCACGACCAGAACGCGGCGGCGTCTGCGGCCGAGCAGGAGGCTATGACCGCTGCCAAGGAGTGCGTGTCGGCGACGAACGCCCCCGATCCCGCGACGATGGCGGCAAGCGTGCAGAAGATCCTGGACTGCTCCACCGGCGACTTCGGCGCCTACGCGAAGATGATGGCGCCCATGATGGTCGAGGCCTATCAGGCCGCAAACGTCAAGGTGGAGGTCACGACGATGCGGGCGGCAATCGAGAAACACAACGAGGACGGCACGATCGACGTCCTGGTCGCGTTCCGGTTCAAGGTGCCGTCCAACCCGGACGCTCAGAACCAGGAGACCGGGCTGCGGCTGCGCGCACAGATGGCCCGGGAAGACGGGCGGTTCAAGATCGCAAAGCTCGACCCGGTGATGACTTGACCGCATTGCTCGACGAGGCAGACACGGAATCGGTTACCGAAGCCGTCGATACCAGCCCCCTCGCGTCGTGGTGGTCGCGGGCGGGCGCGTTCGCGGTCGACGTGCTGTTCGGTGTGGCGGTGATCGGAACCTTTGTTCTTGGCGCGCTGACTGCGCCGCTCTATAGCTGGATGTGGTGGACGGCGGTCGCGGTCGGCGGTCTGGTCTTCGTACTGATCCTGCTGAACCGCTGGCTGGCGCCCGACCTGAAAGGATGGAGCCTGGGCCGGGCGCTGTTCGGGATCGTGGTCGTGCGCCGCGACGGCCAGCGCATCGGCATGTGGCGGCTTATTGCCCGCGACGTCGCCCACCTGCTCGACACCGCCGCGCTCTTCGTCGGGTGGCTGTGGCCACTGTGGGACTCGCGGCGCCGCACGTTCGCCGACCTGCTGCTGCGCACTGAGGTGCGGAAGGCCGGCGAGCGGCTCGACGCGCGGCGCGCGGTGGCGGCGGTACTGACGGCGGGCATGGTGCTGGCCGGCGCGAGCGCCGGGCTGACCTACTTCACGGTGTACCGCCAGGAGCAGGCCGTCGACAACGCCCGCGCACAGATCGCCGACCAGGGGCCGCGGATCGTCGAGCAGATGCTGACCTACGGCGCCGGCACCATGAAGGACGACTTCGCCCGTGCGCAGTCCCTCGTCACCGACGAATACCGCGACGACCTGGTGAAACAGCAGCAGGCGGTGGAGAAGAATGCCGCCGCGAGCAACGAGTACTGGGCCGTGACGAGCTCCGTGTTGCCCGGCATCACCCCCGACCGCGCGACGATGCTGGTGTTCCTGCAGGGTCAGCGCCAAGCGCCGCAGCAGGACGTGCGGTTCATCACGGCCACCACCAAGGTCGACTTCGTGAAGTCCCGCGACGGCCGGTGGCTGGTATCGAATCTGACGGTGCTCTCGCCGCCCGCACTCAACAGGCCGGGACAATGAGCCCGCGGCGCAGGATCGAACCCGGAATCGACGACGGTCCCGTCGTCACGCCCGTCGTCCGGCCGACCTGGCGGGAGCGGCTGCGCGGCGCCTGGCGCCTGATCGGCCTGTCCGTCGCCGCTTCCCTGCTCGTCGTCGCTGCGATCGTGCTGAGCGGCCTGATGCTGCAGTCCCACATCTCCGACGACAGGACGAACGCGCGCGACGCCGACGTGCTCGGCTACGTCGGGCAGTTCATGACCAGGTACACCACGCTGGACCCGTTCCACGCCAACGACTACGCCGATGGCATCCTCGCCGATGCCACCGGCGAGTTCGCCAAGGAGTTCAAGGACAAGCAGAACGCGATCTTGATCCAGGTCGCCCGCGCCGAGCCGACCAAGGGATCGGTTGTGGAAGCCGGCATCGAGAAGTGGCGCGACGACGACAGCGTGAGCGTTCTGGTGGCGACGAAGATCGCCACCACCGCCGGGGATCCGAAGAAACCGGTCGAAAGCGGAAACCGGTGGGTGGTGACGGCCGTCCAGGAAGGGCAGCAGTGGAAGATCAGTCAACTGACACAAGTGATTTGACGGACACCGGCGAGACAACCGACGACGCGGCCGGTTCGAAGACGGCGCCGGCTCGCGGAGTGCCCGTCGGCAAGCGCAGCGGACGGCACCGCTACTTCCGGGCGCGGCCGGCGGCTGCCCCGACGGAACCGACCGAGTCGTCGAGCGACCGCACTTCTGCTGCCATCGAGATCACCGAAACGGCAGCCGCCGAGGCACCCATCGCCGAGGCGCAGAGCCCAGCCGTCGAAGCCACTGACGAGGCGGCAAAGCCGAAGCGGCGCAAGTTGTTCGGACGCCGGTCGAGCGCTGCGGCAGAGGAACCACTCGACGACGAACCGGAGTTCAAACCTGCGCCGAAGCAGGCAGGCAAGCGGATCGCGATCGCGGTGGTGGCCGCGTCGGTGCTATTCGTCGGCGCGGGCGCGTTCGGCGGGGCGATGCTGCAGCCGTACCTCAGCGACCGGGCGGTGGCGCAGACCAAGCTGACCATCGCGCGCACCGCAGCCGACGCGATCACCACCCTGTTCACCTACACGCCCCAGGATGTCGACCAACTCCCGGCGCGCTCGGCGAAGTACCTGGGCGGCGACCTGCGAGATGCCTATGCGAAGCAGGTCGACGCGCTCGCGGCCACCAACAAGCAGAACCAGATCCAGCGCAGCGTGCAGGTGGTGGGCACAGGGATCGAATCGCTGGACGGCCCCGACGCGACCGCCGTCGTGTACGCCAACATCACCTACAACAGCGCTCAGACCAAGGAGGTCCCGAGGATCTTCCTCGTGTCCTACCGGTTATCGATGAAGCGCGAGGGCGACGACTGGGTGATCACGAACATGCCCTGGATCACCTCCAAAGACCTGACCCGGCTTGCCCCGTAAGGCCCGTCATGCCAACGGCTCTCGTCACCGGCGCATCGCGGGGCATCGGCAGGACCATCGCCACCCGGCTGGCTGCCGACGGCTGGGACGTCGTCGCCGGGGTCCGTAGCGCCGCCGACGGCGCCGGGCCCCGCGAGCGGGCGGATCACCCCGGTCACACTGGACGTGACCAACACGGATCACATTGCGTCTCTGGGCAACTCGTTGCCCGAGCGGTTGGACGCGGTGGTCAACAACGCCGGCATCGCGGTTGCCGGGCCGGTCGAGGCCATCACTGCGGATGACCTGCGACGCCAACTCGAGGTCAACGTGATCGGCCAGATCGGCGTTACGCAGGCCGTGCTGCCCCGACTGCGCGCGTCGCGAGGGCCGACGCGCTGCGGATTGAGTTGACCCCGTGGGGCATCGCCGTGGTCGTCGTCGAGCCTGCGCAGACCGACACAGACATGTGGCGACAAGCAGACGCCGTCGTCGCCGAGACCGAAGAGGCAATGCCGCCGGAGATGCGCGAGCTGTATCAACGACACGTGGCGGGCATGAAGAGGGTCGTCGCCACTTCGCAGAAGATGGCCGTGCCGCCGGAGAAGGTGGCCGCCGTCGTCGTCGAGGCGCTGACCGCCCCCACCCGCGTCCCCGTTACGTCGTCGGGTGGGGACCCAAGCTGCAGCTGGCTCTGCTCTCCGGGATGCCGACGCGTCTGCGCGACCGGGTGCTGCCGGCGGTGGCGAAGCAACCCGGGTGACATCCACTCTTACCAAACGCAATCCTGCTGCGCCGCAAGGCTTTTTTGCGTGCGAGGCTGCGGGATTGGCCTGGCTGGGCGCGGTCGACGGCGGTGTACCTTGTGCCCGGGTTGTCGGTTACGACGACACCCGCCTGACATTAGGCCGAATCCACTCGGCTCCTCCCACGCGAGAGTCGGCGCGGCAGTTCGGAGTTCGGCTCGCGGTCACGCATGATGCCGGAGCGACGGCTTTCGGCGCCGCACCCGACGGCTGGACCGGGCCGGGATTCTTCGGACCGCTCACGCAGCCGCTGTCGATGTCGTTCACAGCGCACCGTTCGTGGGGCGAGTTCTATGCGGCCGAGCGGCTGTCCCCGATGGCGGAGAGGGCGGCGCAGCGCCTGACGGCCGATGGGCGGGCCGTGTTGGCGGGCGTGGTTCGGCGTTGTGCCAGTGGCGATTTCGACACCGACGACGAACCTGCGCGGTTGCATGGCGACCTGTGGAGCGGCAACGTGATGTGGACGGTCGACGGGGCGGTGCTGATCGACCCGGCGGCACACGGCGGGCACCGCGAGACGGACCTCGCGATGTTGGCGCTGTTCGGCTGCCCGCATCTTGCCGACGTTCTCGACGGCTCCAGTCGGTGTGCGGCCGCTGGCACCGGGCTGGCGACGGCGCGTCGGACTGCACCAGCTCTACCCGCTGCTCGCGCACGTCGTGCTGTTCGGTGGCGGCTACGCCCGGCAGGCCGTAGCGGCGGCGGCGAGCGCGCTCAGACGTTGAACGCCAGCCAGCTGGGCAGTGCGCGCTCCCGCGAGTCGCACAGTACCTGCCATGTATCGCAGTTGCCCCTGGGAGATCCTGCGCCCGACCACATCCCGCCGGTGTCGCGGCGCAGCACGATCGCCGACGACCCGCCGCCGTCGAGCAGGATGGCGTTGTCGGCGCCGAGCCCGCGGAACAGGTCTTGCATGTTGTCGGGCGTGTAGCTGCCGCCTTGGAACACATACAGCTCGTCGTTGGCGCGGTTGTAGCCGATCGCGGTGCGGGCCGCGCTCGGGCCGCCGTCGCCCAACTGGCCCGTCTGACCCGGCGCCAGCAGCCCGATCCCGCTCACCGCGACGAAGCGCGAGCCCGCGTCGAGCAGACGCTGGACTTCCGGCGACGCGGCGTCGTGGTCCTGGTCGTTCTTGGGCATCACGACGTAGGGCGCGCCGCCCACCGGCAGGATCATCGTCGCCAACGCCGACCAGACCTCGTCGCCGCCGGACAGCGCCTGCTTGCCGGGCGTAGGCGATGGTCCCGGCGACCGCCGCGTTGGCGCGCCCGAGACCACGGGTGTTGTCGACGTACGCGCCCAGCGGGGAACTGCAGTTCGTCTGTTTCCATGACCCGCCCTTTTGGCCGCGCACGTCGAAGAAGTTCGCGTTCACGGCGATGATCGGCTGGCCCAGCACCTGCCACGCCTGCAGTGGCGGGTACGTCTCCGACGCTTGCCACAGGCCTTCGCTGGTGCGGGCGCGTGGGTCGCGTTCACAGCGGGCCTGATAGCCCTGATGGGTGTCGACCAGCAAGCGCGGGTTCAGCCGGCTGGAGGCGTTCTTGATCGTCATCAAGTGGCCGCCGCTGTTCAGCGTGTACTCCTCGCCCGCGGCGTTGCGGAACGGCGCGGCGAACTCACCGCCGAAGTTGTAGACGAAATAGGAGCCCTTCGTGTTGGCGATCGCGGCGAGCAGCTTGGCGCGGGCGTCGCTGTCGGCGTTCGCCACACCGGACGCCATCACGCACAGAGTCACCGCCGCGGCCGCTGCCGCCAGACGGCGCACGGGCACCGCGAACGTCGTCATGTCTCCTTCTTCCGATGGCCACAGCAATCACATCAGCCTCATTGACCTCATTCGATAACATCGTGGCTACGGTCCTGTTCCGGTCGAATCGCGGGGAGGTTCAGCCGGTCGGTAAGCGCTCAGTGTTAGAAGCGGTCCCCCAGTGGGAACACGTTGACGTCGGCGTCAACCCGGCGCCGCTGACAAAGGAGCAGCATTAATGTTGTGGACCATCCTGACCGCGATCGTCGCAGGTCTGATCATCGGCGCGCTTGCCCGTCTGGTGCTGCCTGGCAAGCAGAACATCGGCATCATCATGACGATCCTTCTCGGCGTCGTCGGGTCGTTCCTCGGATCGTGGATCTGCTACAACGTCTTCGGCTACTCGAACGAGAACGGCGGATGGCAGGTGATTCCGTTCATCGTCGGCGTGGCTATCGCTGCGGCCCTGATCGCTATCTACGTGGCCGTCGTGGGCCGTCGTCACACGACAACGCCCCGTACGCGCGCCTGATCACCGACCCGGCGGCGCCGCGCGGTACACCGCGCCGGCGTCGTCGTCGGTGACGTAGACAGCGCCGTCGGGTCCCACGACCGCGGCCACGGGTCGGCCCCATCGCGACCCGTCGGGCGCTTGGAAACCGCCGACGAGGGTCTGCTGGTCGCCCAAAGTGCCGTTGCGCCAAGGGAAGAACGACACCTCTGGGGCGCGTGGTGACTGGCGGTTCCACGACCCGTGCACGCCGACGAGTGCACCCTCCGAATAGGGTGCGGGCAGCCCGCCGGACACGAAGGACACGCCCAACGGCGCGGAGTGCGCCCCGAGGGTCTGCTCGACGGGCGGTAGGGCCGAGCAGTCGAGTTCGGCGCCGTCGGGATTGGTCTGCACATCGCGCACCAACGGGACGGACCCGCCGGTGCCGTCGGGGTTGCAGTACGGCCACCCCAGATCGCGGCCAGGGGTCAACCGCGCGAACGACTCCGGCGGATGGTCGTCGACGTAGGCCTGCACCACGCGGCCCCGGGGGTCGGCGATGTTGTCGCGATTGTTCACCGCCGTCCACACCCACCCGTCGGGGGCGACCGCCAGGCCGGTGCCGTTGCGGACTCCGCGGGCGAAAACCCGGTACGGGCCGCCTTGCGGCGGAATTCGCATGATCGTCGCGCGCTCGGGAGTGGCGGAGCGGTCCTCGGCGGAGATGTTGCCGGTGGACCCGATCGAGAAGTAGACCGCGCCGTCGGCTCCCACCGCGACGCTCTTCAACGCGTGCATATAGGCGCCGTGCAGCTCGGGGCTGCTGTTGTCGGGCAGTCCGGGCGCGACCACGCGCCGACCCGTCGCCGCGCCGTCGGCGTAGGTATACGCATCGACCTGGTTGCTTTCGGCGACGTACAGCGTCGACCCGGCGAACGCCAGGCCGTGCGGCGCGTTTAGGCCGTCGAGCAGCACTTGCCGTCGCTGTGGATTGCCGGGCGTCAGCTTGAGCACGTTGCCCTCTGCCGGCACCGACACCAAAAGCGCACCGTCCGGTGTCCACGCCGCCAGCCGGGCCTTCGGGACACGCGCCCACAGGCTCATCGTCCAGCCCGGTGGCACGAGCGCCTGCCGAGGGACGTGGAATGGAGCCTGGGCCAGCGCCGGGTCGACACGCACGGTCACCGCGACGAGCCCGGCCGGGTTCTGCGCGGGTGCGGCCGCGGTCGTCGGCGCCTCGTCGCGCGAGGTGCCGCATCCGCCCGCAATCAGCGCGGCCGCGGTGAGCAGTGCCGCGCTACGCCGCAAGCCCAGCATGCATCTCCCAGACAAGGACTTCCGACGGCGCGGTCGCCGTGACCCGCTGGCCGCCAGAGTCGGTGAGCCGCACCGCGTCACCCTCGCTGAGCTCGCCGGCACCCTCCAGCATCACCGCGCCGCGTGCCACGAACACATGCAGGTACGGCGCCCGCGGTAGTTCCACGTGCTCGCCCGGGTTCAGACGGGCGCCGTGCAATGTGGCGTGGCGGTTATGGATCCGCACCGCCGCGTCGGCTGCGCCGGAGGCGATCGGCACCAGCCCGCCGGTGACGTCCACTTCTTGCTGCTGGTATCCGGGCGCGATGCCGGGCTCGTCGGGCACCACCCACATCTGAACGAAATGCACTGGCGCCGTTGATGATTCGTTCCTCTCAGAGTGGAATATCCCCGTGCCCGCAGACATGCGCTGGGCCAAGCCGGGCTGGATGATGCCGGAGTTGCCCGCCGAGTCGCGGTGCTCCAGCGCCCCCCTGAGCACCCACGTGACGATCTCCATGTCGCGGTGCGGGTGGGTGTCGAAGCCGCTTGCGGGTGCGACGACGTCGTCGTTGTTGACCAGGAGCAGGCCGTGGTGGGTGTTGGCCGGGTCGTAGTAGTCGCCGAACGAGAATGAGTGCTTGGAGTGCAGCCAGGGCGTCGTCGTGGCGGCGCGATCGGCCGCGTGCCGGACGTCGAGAAGTTGTTGTGCTCTTCGCGTCGGCGCCATGTGGTCAGGGTAGTCAGTCAGCCCGCTTCTCCTGCGTCCCTGGCCAGTTCGATCACCGGAATGGTGCGGGTGGTCCGTCTCTGATACCGCGCATACGGCGGGTAGGCGGCAAGCAACTGAGGCCACACCGCCGCCGCCTCGCAAGAGTCCAAAACCCGCGCCCGGTAGCGACCGCCGACTCCTGGTGCCTCAACCATGACTTCCGGGTCGGCAGTCAGGTTCCAGAACCAGTTGGGCGGCGCGTCGCGGCCTGCGAAGGATGCGGCGATGTAAAGGTGATCACCGCGGCGGACGTAGTACAGCGGCGTGGAGCGCGGCCGGCCCGTCCTGCGGCCGCGGGTCGTGAGCACCAATGTCTCTGCGCCCAAGAAGGTGGCGCGCCGGAATCGTCGCAGCAAGACAAGGTGCAGCCGGCCGCCGAGCCGGATGAGCCTCGGATGAAGCCGAATACTCACCAGGCTCGCGATGGGTTTGGAGAGATCTCGCGTCATGCTCTATCCGTCCGACGTGTCGAGTGTTCCATCCGGCAAGCCATGATGGTGTGGTGACCGAGTCGGCCATTGCGCGACGGGGCGGACCCCATGCGGCCAAGGTGTCGATCGTGGGGGCGGGCACCGTCGGCACGGCCATCGCGTACGCCTGCCTGATCCGGGGATCGGCGCGCGAGCTCGCCCTCTACGACGTCAACGGGAAGAAGGTGCGGGCCGAGGTGCTCGACCTCAACCACGGCAGCCCGTTCGTCCCGCCGTGCCGAGTGCTGGGCGGCGACGACCTCGGCGTAACCGCGGAGTCGGCGATCGTCGTCGTCACGGCCGGTGCCAAGCAGCATCCCGGGCAGAGCCGGCTCGACTTGGCGTCGACCAACGTCGCGATGGCGCAGACCCTGATCCCCCAGCTGCTCGAATGCTCGCCGGAGGCGGTGATCGTCATGGTGACCAACCCGGTCGACCTCGTGACGTGTGCCGCAGTGAAAGCGGCCGACGCGCCGAGCGGCCGGATCTTCGGGTCCGGCACAGTGTTGGACTCCAGCCGGTTCCGGCATTTGATCGCCGCGCGGGCGGGCATCGCGGTCGAGAATGTGCACGGGGTGGTCGTCGGCGAGCACGGCGACTCGGAGATCCCGGTGTGGTCTGCGGTCACAGTGGGCGGCCTGCCCGCTGAAGAGGTGTTCGACGACGTTGCGCGCCAGCAGATTTCGTCGGAGGTGGTCAACGCCGCCTATGAGATCATCGCCGGCAAGGGCGCCACCAACCTGGCCATCGGGCTGTCCACCGCGCGCATCATCGAGGCCATCGTGGGCGACCAGCATCGGGTGCTGCCGGTGTCGACTGTGCAGTCGGGCGCCCACGGCGTCAGCAGGGTGGCGTTGTCGCTGCCGACCGTGGTCTCGGCATCGGGCGCCGGTCGGGTGCTGGCTGCGCCGCTCTCTGACGACGAGCTCGCCGGGCTGCACGAGTCGGCCCGGACGTTGACGGAAGCCGGCCGCTCGTTGGGCCTGTAACCTTCCTATGGCTTGCCGAGTGTTGAGTTAATGCACGCTATCCGCGCGTGGCATGAGTCCACACTGGGCGCCCTAGAGGTGTTCGGGCAGGCCGAATTTCGTGAACAGCGAGGTGTCGAGGAAGGCGACAACGCGGGCCACGCCATTGGCGGTGAAGTCCACGACGTGCAACTGGAACGGCTCATGCGTGTCGCCCTCGCGCATGTACATTGCGGCGGCGGGCTGGCCGTTGGCGGTGGCTTGCAGCAGCCGCATGTCCCCGGCGCCCTGCGCGGGGCACTGCAAGTGGATCAGCGAACCGATGGCCTGCGGACCCCGATACCAGCCGTCGAACGGCGGCATCTCCCAGATCGCCTCGGCGGTGAACATTTTCACCAGGCTGTCGATGTCGTAGTTCTCGAACGCCGCGATGTATCGCGCCAGGCGCTCCCGTGTCTCGGGGGAGTCGGGGTCGGCCAACGCATCCTCGGGGCCGACCGCGTCCAGCTGCGCCCGCGCCCGCTGCAGCAGACTGTTGACCGCGGCCGTTGACGTGCCGATCGCCTCGGCCACCTCGGCGGCTTTCCAAGCCAGCACGTCGCGCAAGACCACCACGGCGCGCTGTCGCGGCGACAGGTGCTGCAGCGCCGCGATGAACGCCAAGCGCACCGACTCGCGGTTCTCGACGATCTGTGACGGGTCCGGGCCATCGGGCAGCGGCTCCAGCCACGGCACCTCGTGGCGCTCGACGAGCTCTGCGGCCGGGTCGGCACTCGGCGTGCCCAGGCCGCTGGGCAGCGGTCGTCGCTTCCTGCCTTCCAGCGACGTCAGGCAGGTGTTCGTCGCGATCCGGTAGAGCCACGTCCGCAGCGACGAGTCGCCTTTGAAACCCGAATAGGCCTTCCACGCGCGCAGATACGTCTCCTGCACCAGGTCTTCGGCGTCGTGCAGCGATCCCGTCATGCGGTAACAGTGCGCCAGCAGCTCGCGCCGGTGCGGCTCCGCTGCGACCAGGAATTCGTCGTCAGATTCGCGGGCGAGGACGCTCACGTCAGCGAGCCTACGCTGGGGCAGTTACTCTTCGCGCGAGCGCTCATCGGCCGATTAGGCTTCCCTGATGGCCACTACCCGCTCCGAACGAACGTTCGACGGCGCCGACGGCGTGCGGATCGTCTACGACGTCTGGACCCCCGACGAGACTCCCCGCGGTGTTGTGGTGATCTCGCACGGTTACGCCGAGCACGCCCGCCGCTACGACCATGTCGCCGAGCGGTTCGGCGACGCCGGTCTGGTCACCTATGCGCTCGACCACCGCGGCCACGGCCGCTCCGGCGGCAAGCGGGTCTGGCTGAAACGGCTGTCGCACTACACCGACGACTTCGCCCGGCTCGTCGGCATCGCCGCCGCCGACTACCCCGACCTCAACCGGGTGGTTGTCGGCCACAGCATGGGCGGCGGCATCGTGTTCGCGTATGCCGCCGACCATCCCGAGGACTTCGCCGCCGTGGTGCTGTCCGGGCCCGCGGTCGCCGCCCAGCTCGAGGTGCCCAAGCCTCTGGCGGTGGCCGCCAAGCTGCTCGGCTCGCTGTTCCCCGCCGCGAAGGTGCGCACGCTCGATGCCGATGCGGTGTCGCGTGACCCGGAGGTGGTGGCGAACTACAAAGCCGATCCGCTCGTCTACCACGGCAAATTCCCGGCCGGCATCTCCAGGGCGCTGCTCGAAGTCGGTGAGAAGCAGCCGCAGCTGGCGGCCCGGCTGACCGCGCCGCTGCTGATCGTCCACGGCGAAGAGGACCGACTCATCAGCGTCGAAGGCAGCCGGATGCTGGTCGAGAACGTCGCGTCCACCCAGGTGGTGCTGAAGGTCTACCCCGAGCTGTACCACGAGGTGTTCAACGAACCCGAGAAGCACCGCGTGCTCGACGACGTCACGGCATGGATCGAAACACATTTGTGAGACGTGTTGTCCACCAACCTGTTTGGTGTCTGATCGCCCTGCTCGTCTGCGCGGCCCGCTCGAGCCCGGGAACGCCGACACCTTGGACGACAAGCTGCCCAACGGGCTGAGTGCAATCCTGAACCCGGGCAACGTCAAAGCCGTCGTGGAGTCCGATGCGATCGATCCCGCGCTGAAGCACACCGAGCTGACCCTCGTGGAGCTGACGGGCGTCAGCCACGTGCTCAAGGACGACCCCACCGACGCGATCACCAATTACGCGAGAGACCAACCCCTTTCTCCACAGGTGGTCGGCGCGCTGAAGAAATTCGTCGGACCGATCGCTTAGCGTGGCGTCCATGTCCGACAAGATGTTGACGCGCATAGCCGCCCTTCTTCGCCAGGCCGAGGGCACCGACAACGCGCACGAAGCCGAGGCCTTCATGGCCGCCGCGCAGCGCCTGGCCACCGCCACTTCCATCGACCTGGCTGTCGCGCGCTCCCACGCTGCCACCCGCACCGCTGCGCAGGCACCAGTGCAGCGCACGATCACCATCGGCAACGCCGGCACCCGGGACCTGCGCACCTACGTGCAGCTGTTCGCGGTGATCGCCGCCGCCAATGACGTGAAAGTCGATGTGGCATCGAACTCAACGTTCGTGTATGCGTACGGGTTCGCCGAGGACATCGATACCAGCCATGCGCTGTACGCCAGCCTGGTGATGCAGATGGTGCGCGCATCGGAGGCATACCTCGCCTCCGGTGCGCACCGCCCGACGCCGACGATCACCGCGCGGCTGAACTTCCAGCTGGCCTTCGGTGCCCGCATCGGCCAGCGGTTGGCCCAAGCACGCGAGGAGGCGACGGCGGAGGTGCAGAGCAGGTCCACGTCGAGTCCGGGAACGGCACTTGCGTTGCGCAACAAGGAGATCGAGCTCGGGGACTTCTACTCCAGGGAGTCCAGGGCTCGCGGCACCTGGCAGGCGCACCGTGCGTCGGCGGGCTACTCCTCGGCGGCGAGGCGGGCGGGTGACAAGGCAGCCCGGCGGGCCCGGCTCGGGGCGAGTACCGAGTTGCCGAATCGGCGCACCCCGATCGACAGGTGAGCTCGCGCGACACCCAGCGCGGGAAGGTCTACGCGGCCGAGCAATTCGTCCGCACGTTGTTCGACCGGGCGGCAGAGCAAGGTTTACGTGCCGTCGACTTCTTCGGCACCCAGCTGACGCTACCGCCCGAAGGGCGGTTCGCATCAGTGGAGTCGGCGCAGGCCTACGTCGACAGTGTGCTCAATCACCCAGGTGTGCGCGTTAATTGGCCTGATTCCGGGCCGGTGACCGTGCGGCCGCGGCGCGGGGCCACCGCCGCGCACTATGAGCGTGGTGACGCCGCCGCGGTGATCGCCGTGCCCGAACGGCACGACCGTTGGGCGCTGCGGGAACTCGTCATCCTGCACGAGCTGGCCCACCACCTGTGCGATGTGGCGCCCCCACATGGCCCCGAGTTCGTCGCTACGTTTCGCGAACTGGCCGGGCTGGTGATGGGTCCGGAGGTCGAACACGTGCTGCGCGTGGTCTATTCGAAGGAAGGTGTGCGCGGCTAACGTGGGCGGGTGACCGACCCCGACGCCCGTGCGCGTGAAGTCGAGCAGCAACTGACCGACGACGAGCGGTTCTCGCTGATCGTCAGCATCATGGGTTCAAGCGACATGCTGCCCATTCGGGACCCTCGGATTCCCGGCGGTGTCCCGATGAGTACCGGCTACGTCGCCGGCGTGCCGAGGCTCGGCATCCCCGCCCTGCTGATGAGCGATGCCAGCCTCGGCGTGGCCAACCTCGGCTATCGACCCGGCGATACGGCAACGGCGCTGCCGTCGTCGCTTGCGATTGGCGCAAGTTTCAACCGCGACCTGGCTCGCGCAGCAGGTGAGGCGATCGGTGGGGAAGCGCGTAGCCGCGGGTTCAACGTGATGCTGGCCGGCGGCGTCAATCTTTGTCGTGACCCGCGTAACGGCCGCAACTTCGAGTACATCTCCGAAGATCCGCTGCTGAGTGGGGAACTGGCCGCCGCTTCGGTGAACGGCATCCAATCCCAGCGCGTGATCTCCACGGTCAAGCACTTCTCGCTGAACTGCAACGAGACCAACCGGCACTGGCTGGACGCGGTGATCGATCCCGCGGCGCACCGCGAGTCGGATCTGCTGGCGTTCGAGATTGCGATCGACCGATCACAACCGGGTGCCGTGATGAGCGGCTACCACAAGGTCAACGGCGAACCCGCCGGCGGCAACGCGACTCTGCTCGTGGATGTGCTGAAGATGGCGTGGGGCTATCCGGGTTGGGTGATGTCGGACTGGGGTGCCACCCCGAGTTGGAAGTTCGCACTGAACGGGCTGGACCAGGAGTCCGGAGCGCAGGTCGACGCGTTGCTGTGGGGTGGCGAGGCGTTCACCGGCCCGTTGACAGCCGCATTGGCCGACGGCGCGTTCCCGGCGGAGCGACTCTCGGACATGGTGCGGCGGATTCTACGGTCGGTGTTCGCTGTCGGGCTCGACCGAGAGGGCCCCATCCCTGAGGTCGACATGCGAGCGCACGCCGTCGTCGCGCTTGAGATCGCCCGCCAGGGCATCGTGTTGCTGAAGAACGACGGAATCCTCCCGCTATCAATAGGTTCCGATGCGCGGGTGGCGGTGATCGGCGGCCACGCAGCCACCGGCGTGCCGACAGGCTGTGGATCGAGCGCCGTGGTGCCCCCCGGTGGGTACGCGGAAGTCGTCCGCATCGGTGGGCCCGGCCTGATGGCCTTCGGCCGCAATCTATACTTGCTGCCGTCGGTGCCCGTCGCCGAACTGGCCAAGCAGTTCTCCCGATCTATTGAGTTCGATCCCGCCATGTTCCCTGCCGAGGCGGCCGCGACGGCAGCGTCCGCCGAGGTCGCCATCGTGTTCGGAATCCGGGTCGAGTCGGAGGGCTACGACAACCCCGACCTGTCACTGCCGTGGGGGCAGGACACGGTGATCGAAGCAGTCGCGGCCGCCAATCCCAACACCATCGTGGTGCTGGAAACCGGCAACCCGGTCGCGATGCCATGGTTGAACGACGTGAAAGCAGTTGTGCAAGCCTGGTTTCCAGGTCAGTCGGGTGGGCAGGCGATCGCGGAGGTGCTGGCAGGCCGCGTGAACCCCAGTGGACGGCTGCCGATCACATTTCCCGCCGATCTCCGGCAGACTCCGCGCCCTGAACTGCCCGGTGCCGGTGTGTCGTGGGGAACGCCGACCTCGATCACCTATCACGAAGGTGCTGAGGTCGGATACCGGTGGTTCGCCGCGACGGGGCAGGAGCCGCTGTTCCCGTTCGGGTACGGGCTGTCGTACACGACGTTCGAGCACCGCAAGCTCGAGCTCGCCGGCGGCGACACGGTGACCGCGACCGTGACGGTGCACAACACCGGAAGTCGCGGCGGCGCCGACGTGGTGCAGCTGTATTTGGTCGAAGCGCCGGACGGAAGACGTTGTCGCCTAATAGGATTCGACCGGGTCGAGCTATCAGCGGGAGAGTCGCAGCGGGTCACCATCCAGGCGGAACCCCGGCTGCTCGCGCGATACGACGGCGACCGGTGGCGCATCGCCGGTGGCAACCACACGGTGGCGATAGGCAAGTCGGCAACCGAGTTCACGATGCACGGCGTTGTCGAGCTCACGGCGCGGACCTTCGGTCGTTGACGCCTGGGCTAGCGTGGGACGAGTGAGCGAGCCATCGGACGTCGACGCGATGTTCGACCGGTTGCTGATCGGCGACGACCCAGTGCTCGGCGCCCGGGAAGCCACCGCGGCCGCAGGAATGCCGCCGATCGAGGTGTCGGCTCAGCACGGCAAGTTCCTCTACCTCCTCGCATCGGCGATGCGGGCACGTCGCATCCTCGAGATCGGCACGCTGGGCGGCTTCAGCACGATCTGGCTCGCACGCGCGGTCGGCCCCGACGGGCATGTGGTGACGCTGGAGTACGAGCCGCGACATGCCGAGGTGGCGCGGGCCAATCTCGGCCGCGCTGGTGTCGGCGAGCGTGTCGAGGTGATCGTCGGGACGGCGCTGGAGTCGTTGCCGCAGTTACGGTCCCGGCCTGAGCCCTTCGACCTGGTGTTCGTCGACGCCGATAAGGAGAACAACTCGGCGTATGTCCAGTGGGCCATCGAGTTGAGCGCACCGGGCTCGGTGATCGTGGTGGACAACGTCGTGCGGTTCGGCCGGGTGCTCGCACCCGCCGCCGACGATTACCAAGCGCAGGGCGTGGTCGACATGCTGCAGATGATCGCGGCGCATCCGCGGCTGGAGGCGGCCGCAATCCAGACCGTCGGAGTGAAGGGATGGGACGGCTTCCTGCTGGCCCGCGTCACATAGGAGTTCGAGTGGGATTGTTCATGGTTGTCATCGCGCTGATCGGCGGGTTCATCCAGAGCCGACGGCGCAGGGACCGTCTCGCGGCCGACATCCACATGGTGTGGTGGATGGTCTGGGTCGTGGCATCGGGTCGATCGTCGGGGCGGCCTTTCACATCTTCGACGGCCCGCAGACCGCCGAGATGATCGGCTACACGCGCGGCGACGGGGGTTTCAGTGGGAGAACGCGATGGGGGACTTGGCCATCGGTGTCATCGGCGTGATGGCCTACTGGTTCCGTAAACACTTCTGGCTCGCCACGATCGTCGTGCTGACGGTTCAGTACTTCGGCGACACGGATACGAGCAGGCGCGCCGGGCGACGGTGTGGAACCAGCGTGTGCCCGACCGCTACCCCGATCTGATCGTGGTGGCCCGCGACGCCGACGACGTCGTCGCCACGATCAAGTACGCGAAAGCCAATGCCCGCCAGGTTGGTATCCGCTCGGGTGGGCACAGCTGGGCTGCCAACCACCTGCGCGACGGCGGCGTGCTGCTCGACCTGCACGGCCTCGACCACTGCACCGTCGATACCTCGCGCACCGTCGCTGTCGTGGGCCCCGGCAAGGGCGGCAGTGTGCTTGCTTCAGAACTCGACGCCGCCGAGCTGCTCTTCCCGGCCGGCCACTGCAAGGGCGTGTGTGTCGGCAGATACCTGCTGCAGGGCGGATACGGTTGGAACAGCAGGGTTTACGGGCCGGCATGCGAGAATGTGATCGGCCTCGACGTGGTCACCGCCGACTGCGAGAAGCTGTATTGCGACGCCGACAACCACCCCGACCTGTACTGGGCGGCGCTGGGCGCTGGGCCCGGTTTCTTCGCGGTGGTCACGGCGTTTCACCTGAAGCTCTACGCCAAGCCTGCCATCTGCGCGAGCAGCCTGTACGTCTATCCGACCGACTGCACCGACGATATCTTCACGTGGGCCCGCGCGGTCCGCGCCGAAGTCGGCCGGCGGGTCGAGCTGCCAGATCGTCGCGTCGCGAAGCGTGCCCAACGTCGGGATCGACGAGCCCGCAATCGTTTTCGCGTCACCTGCATTCGCTGACACCGAGAAGGAAGCCGATCAGGCGCTGGCGTTGCTGGCCACCTGCCCGGCGATCGACCGCGCGCTTGTCAAAATACCTTATGCCCCAGACGATTTGCCGATCTGGTACGACGGCGTGATGAGCAACTACCTGGCCGACCACCGCTACTCGGCCGACAACATGTGGACGTCGGCGTCCGCCGAAGAGCTGCTGCCGGGGATCAACCGGATCACCGAGACCATTCCGCCGCACCCGTCACACTTCCTGTGGCTGAACTGGGGCCCGTCGCCGGCCCGTCAAGACATGGCCTACAGCCTGGAAGACGAGATCTACCTGGCCTGCTACGGCGGCTGGATGGACGAGGCCGACGACGAGAAGTACGCCGACTGGCCGCGGTCCAACATGGCCGCCATGGCGCACCTGGCCAGCGGCATCCAGGTGGCCGACGAGAACCTCGGTGAGCGTCCGGCGAGGTTCGCTACCGACGACGCGATGGCACGGCTCGACCGGGTCCGCGCCATCTACGACCCGGACGGACGCTTCTACAGCTGGATGGGACGGATCTGACATGGGCCACCTCGGCTACCGGGGCGACGACGTCGACACCCCGTTCGGCAAGTTCTTCCGCCCGGAGATGGCGCCGCTGCCATTGCATGTCGTCGAGGCGCTCGAGCACGGCCCGCAGGCCGGTCCCACGTTGCTTGCGTTCGAGGCCGCCGCGACGCTCGACGACGAGGGCTACCAGCAGACTGAGAACGGCTACGGGGTGCTCGACGACGGCGGCATCCAGGTTTCGGTGCGCACCGACATGCCCGGCGTCACGCCGGCGATGTGGTCATGGTGGTTCGGCTGGCACGGCTCCGAATCCCGCCGTTACAAGCTGTGGCATCCGAGGGCGCACGTGTCAGCGAAGTGGCAGGACGGCGCTGACGAGGGGCGCAGCGGTGCGGCCCGCTACGTCGGGCACACGTCGTTGATCACGGAGTACATCGGCTCGTCGGTGCTACGGGCATCGATCCGGTTCGTGCCGCCGTCGGCGCTCGGGCTGCCAGCCTCCGAAGACGACGTGGTGCCTATCTGCGCGCGCGTCGGCTCCCGCGATGTCCCCGTCGACGGCGGATGGCTCATCCACCACATCCGCTCGACGGAGAGCGGCGCTGAGATGCGGTCACGGTTCTGGCTTGGCGGGCCGTACATCGCGGTGCGAGCGCGCCGGGCGTGGCCAACCGGGTGGTTCGACCGGTGGTGTCGCGAATCCTCGGCGCCACAGAGGATTACGCACGGAACCTTCTGGTCCACTATGCGCAGGAGATGAACCACCTCGCGGGCTTCCTACCGGCGCTCTACGCGCAATTCGGCGACTCATAGCCCCCTCTTCGCGCCGAGTGTGGATCTGGCGACACTGTGTCGGCATGTCGCGTCGTCGGATTCACTCTCGGCGACGGGTTTAGGTGCAGACTGCGCCCTGGGCGGCCGAGCCGACCAGCTTGACGTACTTGGCCAGCACACCGGTACTGTAGCGCGGCGGCAGAGGCATGAAACCCTCTTGGCGAGAAGCGAATTCGTCGGGGTCGACGAGCACGTCGAGTGTGGCGTTGGCCACGTCGAGCCGGATCCTGTCCCCGTCGCGCAGGAACGCGATCGGTCCGGCGTCGACGGCCTCGGGGGCGATATGCCCGACGCACAGGCCCGTGGTGCCGCCGGAGAACCGCCCGTCGGTGATCAGCAGTACGTCCTTGCCGAGGCCCGCGCCTTTGATCGCACCGGTGATGGCGAGCATCTCGCGCATGCCCGGGCCGCCCTTGGGCCCCTCGTAGCGGATGACGACGACGTCGCCGCCCCCGATAGTGCCGTCCTCGAGCGCGTCCAGCGCAGCACGCTCACGCTCGAAAACCCTTGCGGTGCCCTCGAATACATCGGAGTCGAACCCGGCCGACTTGACCACCGCGCCCTCGGGGGCCAGCGAGCCGTGCAGGATCGTGATGCCGCCGGTGGGATGGATCGGGTTGTCCAGCGCGCGCAGCACCTTCCCGTCGGGGTCGGGCGGCGCGATGTGGCGCAGGTTCTCGGCCACGGTCTCGCCGGTGACCGTCAGGCAATCCCCATGCAGCAGACCGGCATTCAGCAGCGCCTTCATGATCACCGGCACGCCGCCGATGCGGTCGACGTCGAACATCACGTGCTGTCCGAACGGTTTCACGTCAGCCAGGTGCGGGACCTTCGCGCCGACGCGGGTGAAGTCGGCGAGCGTGAGTTTGACGTTGGCCTCGTAGGCGATCGCGAGCAGGTGCAGCACCGCGTTGGTTGAGCCGCCGAACGCCATTACCACCGCGATCGCGTTCTCGAAGGCCTCCTTGGTCATGATATCGCGGGCGGTGATGCCGCGGCGCAGCAGCTCGACGACGGCCTGGCCGCTGCGCCGGGCGTAGCCGTCGCGGCGGCGGTCGGTGGCCGGGGGAGCGGCACTGCCGGGTAGCGACATGCCCAGCGCCTCAGCGGCACTGGCCATCGTGTTGGCGGTGAACATGCCGCCACAGGCGCCTTCGCCCGGACATATCGCGCGCTCGATCGCGTCGACATCCTCGCGTGGCATCAGCCCACGGCTGCAGGCGCCGACGGCTTCGAACGCGTCGATGATCGTGACGTCGCGCTCGGAGCCGTCGGAAAGCTTGGCCCGGCCCGGCAGGATGGATCCGGCGTAGAGGAACACCGCCGCCAGGTCGAGGCGGGCGGCGGCCATCAGCATGCCGGGCAACGACTTGTCGCACCCGGCCAGCAGCACCGAGCCGTCGAGACGTTCGGCCTGCATGACGGTTTCGACACTGTCGGCGATCACCTCGCGGCTGACCAGCGAGAAGTGCATGCCCTCGTGGCCCATCGAGATGCCGTCGGAGACCGAAATGGTGCCGAACTCCAGCGGGTAGCCGCCCGCCGCGAAGACCCCGTCCTTGGCGGCCTTGGCGAGTCGGTCCAGCGACAGGTTGCAGGGGGTGATCTCGTTCCACGACGATGCGACGCCGATCTGCGGCTTGGCGAAGTCGTCGTCCTCCATGCCGACGGCCCGCAGCATGCCGCGCGCGGCGGCCTTCTCCAGGCCGTCGGTGACGTCGCGGCTGCGGGGCTTGATGTCGACTTCAGGCATCGTTCAAGTATGCCCCCGCGTGGCCAACGATACCCCGAGGGGGTACCCCGTTACGATGGTGGGATGAGGTCGACGGTGGTTCGCATCGTGGCGGCGGTCGCGGTGGTGCTGACGGCCGGGCTGGTGTCCGCGTGCGGAGGGGACAGTCGCCCCGAGGCGGACAGTCAGCAGACCACCAAACAGGCCGACCACAACGCCAACGACATCACTTTCGCGCAGAACATGGTGCCGCATCACGAGCAGGCCGTCGTCATGGCGCAGATGGTGCCGACGAACACGGCAAATATGCAGATGGTGCGAGTGTCCGAATTGGTGATTGCGAGGCAGGTGGCGGAGATCCAAGCGTTTCGGGCATGGCTGATGGAGCGGGCAGACACGTCGAGCGGCCCCGCGGCCGATCACGACGCCGCCGGCCACGGCGCGACGATGCCCGGCATGGTCGACGCGGCCACCATGAACAAGCTTCAGACGCTCAAAGGCGCCGACTTCGACCGGCTATGGCTGACGTTGATGATCGACCACCACCGCGGGGCGATCGAGATGGCGCGCGATGAACTCGCCCACGGCAAGAACCCGGACGTGCTCTACCTGGCGCGCACGATCGTCACCGAGCAACAGGCCGAGATCGACCAGATGAAGAAGATGCTGGGAGGATAAATGGCTGCAGCACAAGGATATTCGGACCGCAAGGACGACTACGCCAAACGCCTGCGCCGGATCGAGGGCCAGGTCCGCGGCATCGCGAAGATGATCGACGACGACAAGTACTGCATTGATGTCCTCACCCAGATCAGCGCTGTCAACAGCGCCCTCCAGGCCGTGGCGCTCGGGCTGCTAGACGAGCACCTCAGTCACTGCGTCAGCAATGCCGTGGCGGCCGGCGGTGCCGAGGCCGATGCCAAGCTGGCCGAGGCGTCGGCCGCGATCGCGCGGCTGGTGCGGTCGTGACCCATTGCTGTAACGAAACCGCAGCTCAAGCCGATGTCGTGGGTAGCTGTCACGGGGTCGGGGAACGGCGTCTGGTCGTGTCGACCTCCTCTCCTGTGCCACACTGGGGAAACTCGACTCTGGAGGATTTGATGAGCAGACGAACCGGAGCCGCAGGGCGCTGGACGTCATGGCCGACCATCAAGCGGACGTTGACCTTGTCATTTGTCGTTGTCGGCGTTTCTGCCGGGCTGGTGATGACGACTCCGTCGGCCCTGGCAGAACCGGATCCGAACCTGCCGCCGCCGCCCGAGCCGGTCGAGGTGGCGCCGCCGCCCCCGCCGGATCCCTTCGCGGCCCCGGCGCCGCCACCCGCCGACCCGCTTGCGGCGCCTGCCCCGCCCGCAGACCCCGCCGCGCCGCCGCCCGGACCACCTGCCGAGTCCGGCGTGCCGGCCCCGGTCGACACTTTCGCCCAGCCCAACGTGATTCCCGAGGGAACACCCGCCGGGCAGAACCCGACGCCGTTCACCGGGACGCCGCCATTCCGGCCGCCGTCGTTCAACCCGGTCAACGGCGCCATGGTCGGCGTCGGCAAGCCCATCATCATCAACTTCGCCGTGCCGATCGCCGATCGCGGATTGGCCGAGCAGGCCATCCACATCTCCTCCAGTCCCCCGGTGGCCGGCAGGTTCTACTGGATGAACGACAGCCAGGTGCGCTGGCGTCCGCTCAAGTTCTGGCCCGCGCACGCGACGGTGAACATCGACGCGGCCGGCACTAAGTCGAGCTTCCGGACCGGCGACGAGCTGATCGCCACGGCTGACAACGCCACCCACCAGATGACGATCAGCCGCAACGGCAAGGTGGAGAAGACCATGCCGATGTCGATGGGCATGTCCGGCCACGACACTCCCAACGGCACCTACTACGTGCTCGAGAAGTTCCCCGACATCGTGATGGACTCGGCGACCTATGGTGTGCCGAACACCTCGGCTCAGGGCTACAAGGTGCATGTGCAGCTGGCGGTCCGGTTCGACAACAGCGGCAACTTCGTGCACAGCGCGCCGTGGTCGGTGGACGACCAGGGCAAGCGCAACGTCAGCCACGGCTGCATCAACATCAGCCCGTCCAATGCGAAGTGGTTCTTCGACAACTTCGGCAGCGGTGACCCGATCGTCGTGAAGAACTCCGTCGGCACGCAGAAGCCTGACGGCGCCAACGACTGGCAGTTGTTCTAACGCTCGCCGCGAAGAACGGCTAGTTCCAGATACGCACCCGGTGCTCGGGCTCGAGGTAGAGCGCGTCTGAATCGGTGACGTCGAACGCGTCGTAGAAGGCATCGATATTGCGGACGACGCCGTTGCACCGGAACTCCGGCGGGCTGTGCGGGTCGATCGCCAGGCGCCGAATCGCCTCTGCGTCACGTGATTTCGTGCGCCACACCTGCGCCCATCCGAAGAACACCCGCTGCAGGCCGGTCAGCCCGTCGATGACGGGCGCCGCGTGTGCGTCAAGCGACAGCTGGTAGGCCAGCAGCGCGATCGACAGGCCGCCGAGGTCGCCGATGTTCTCCCCAACGGTGAAGGCGCCGTTCACGTGATGTCCGTTGGACAGCGCGCGCGGCGTGTACGCGTCGTACTGCTCGATCAAAGCTTTTGTGCGCGCGCCGAATTCGGCACGGTCCTCGTCGGTCCACCAGTCGACGAGGTTGCCGTCACCGTCGTACTTGGACCCCTGGTCGTCGAACCCGTGACCGATCTCGTGGCCGATCACCGCGCCGATGCCGCCGTAGTTCGCGGCGTCGTCGGCATCGGCGTCGAAGAACGGCGGTTGCAGAATCGCTGCGGGAAAGACGATTTCGTTCATTCCGGGGTTGTAGTAGGCGTTAACGGTCTGCGGTGTCATGAACCACTCGTCGCGATCTACGGGGGAGCCCAGCTTGCCCAGCTCGCGGTCGTAGTTGACCTCGTAGCCGCGCCGGAAGTTGCCGTACAGGTCGGCGCGGTCCACGCGCAGCCTGGAGTAGTCGCGCCACTTGTTCGGGTAGCCGATCTTCGGCGTGAACTTGTCGAGCTTGGCCAGTGCCCGCTGGCGCGTCTCCGGCGTCATCCAGTCCAGCGACTCGATGCTCACGCGGTATGCCTTGCGCAAGTTGTCGACGAGAATGTCCATACGCGCCTTGGCTTGTGGCGGGAAGTGCCGCTCGACGTAGAGCCTGCCGACGGCGTCGCCCATCAGGCCCTCCACCAGCGAGACGCCGCGCTTCCAGCGGTCGCGGATCTGCTCGGTGCCCGACAGCGTGCGGCCGTAGAACACGAAGTCCTCGGCGACCAGGTCGTCGGTCAACAGGGACGCGCGGGCGTGGATCAGCCGCCAGCGCAGCCAGGCCTTCCAGTCCTCGATGTCCTCGCCTGACCACAGCGCGGCGAACGCCGTCAGGTAATCCGGTTGACGGACAACAAGTTCCGCGGCTCTGTCGGGGGCGGTGCCCAATGCCGTGACCCATCGGGACCAGTTGAAGCCCGGCGCCTCCTGCGGCAGGTCGGAGAACTTGCGCAGGTTGTAGGTGAGGTCGGCGTCGCGGCGCTTGACCACGTCCCAGTGCGATGCGGCGAGCTTGGACTCCAGGGCGACGATCCGCGCGGCCGTCTCGGAGTGGTCGCCTTCGCCGTACACGAGCGCGAACATCGCCGCGATGTGTCGGGGGTAGGCGGCAAGTATCTCGGCGTGCTGCTCGTCGCGGTAGTACGACTCGTCGGGCAAGCCCAGCCCGGACTGGTTCACGTGCAGCAGGTAGCGCGTCGAGTTCTTGGAGTCGGTGTCGACGTAGACGCCGGTACCGCCGCCCACGCCGGTGCGCTGAAGCCGGCCCACCACCTCAGCCAGGTTCGCGGTGTCGGCCGCCTCGTCGACCAGCGCCAACTCCTCGCGCAGCGGTGCCAGCCCGATGCCCGCGACAGTGTCCTCGTCCATGAAGCTCGCGTACAGGTCGCCGATGCGCTGCTCGTCGGTATCCGGCGCGGAGCTTTTTTCGGCGGCTTCGGTGATCAGGTCGCGCACCTGCTCTTCCGCCCTGTCGAACAGCGTGCGGAACGCGCCATCGGTCGCGCGGTCGGCGGGAATCTCGTACTCGGCCAGCCAACGGCCGTTGACGTGGCCGAACAGGTCGTCTTGCGGGCAGATGGCGGAGTCCACGTGGGTGAGGTCGATACCGGAGTTCACCGGACCATCCTTCCAGAGGTCTCTGACGAACTGTCGATGGAAGTTGTCGCCGGGGGACGTCCGTGGTTGGAAGAGACGGCGGACACTTGCCAAAGCGTCAACAACGTGCCTGCCGGGTGCAGCTAGCCGGCGTGCGGCAGTTCCCAGTCTGAGGCGGGCGACGGACTAGAGGCAACGCATGCGCCCGGCCTCTCGCGCCGGATCGGCCGAATTTCACAGACCTCCGCTGTCGAATAAGGGCCGCAGAACCAACACTCGATCGTGGGGTAGGAACATGTGGGGCAGATGTCGACGGTCATGTGCGGTCCTCTCACTCGCTCCATCTCCGGCGGTTCTTAGGCCATAGCCTGCGCCGACTTCAATCAAACATGGCTGCCCTCACCCGCGCCGCACGCACAAACCTGCGCCCTACTGAGGCAAGCGACGTATGGCGAACTTGTGCCGCGGGACTTACCGGGAGGGCAGTTCGCTACCCTCGCCCTCGTGCCACAGGAGACCGACGCTGCCGAGAGCGGGGACGGCGCATCAGAGACTGAGGACCGCCGGTCCGGGTTGTCGGGTTTCGGCCTCGGCTCGGCGGCACTCGGCCTGCTCTGTGTTGCGGCGATCGTGCTGACATCGCTGATCTGGTCGGCGCACCGCGAGGAACGCGACGACCTCAACCACCAGGCCCGCGTGATGCAGACCGCCTTCGACTGGGCGGGCGTGCTGATCAACATGAATAAGGACAACGTGCAAGCCAGCGTCGCAAAGCTGCACGAGAGCACGGTCGGCACACTGAACACCGACCTGGACAGGGTGATCGAGCCGCTCACCAACTTGGTCAAGACACTGCAATTGAAGACAACCGGCCAGGTCAACGCCGTTGCCATCGAGTCGGTGCACCGCGCGAACCCGCAGCCGGGCACGCCGCCTCCCGACGAGACGCTGGGCGGCCTGGCCTCGCGTACCGACACGGTTCTGATCATCGCGACGCTGGCCGCCGAGAACGCCGGCGGCAAGCGTCCGCCCACCTCCCTGAACCTGCGCATCGGGGTGTCGGACGTCGACGGTCAACTACTGGTCTCCAACCTGGAGCTGTTGCGGTGAGAAACGCCTGGCGGGTCTTCGCATTCGACGTCGCCGCGCCGCTGGCGGCGATCGCGGCGCTGCTGATGATCGGCTACGCGCTGGACTGGCGGGTGTGGTGGGTGGCGGTGTGCTCGGTGCTGTGCACGCTGATCGTCGAGGCCATGATCGTCAACTTCGTCCTGTTCCGTCGCGACCGGGTCACTCTGGGCACCGACGACGACGGGCCCGGACTGCGGCTGGCGGTAGCGATTCTGACCGCGGCGGCGCTGGTCGCCGCCGTGCTCGTCACCTACACGCACTGGACCAAGCCGGACCGCCAACTGGCCCGCGACATGGACGACGTCGTGCACCTCGCGGTCAAGTTCGCCGAGTCGACGATGACGTACTCGCCGGCCGAACCCACCGCCGGGATCGACCGCGCGGCCGGGTTGATGGCGCCCGATCAGGCGGACAAGTTCAAGAACAGCTACGGCAGCGAAGCGAAAAAGCAAGCAGCGCAGAACATTTCGGCCCAAGCGCAGACCATATCCGCGGGCGTCAGCGCGATCTCACCCGAGTCGGCGGTCGTCTCCGTCCTGCTCGGCGCTACCCGCCAGCAACCCGGCAAGCCTCAGGACCGCGTCGTGGTCGGCGTTCAGGTCGCGCTGTCCGACAAGGATGGCCAGTGGCGCGTCGTCGACCTGATCCCGATCAGTCCCGCCCCGCCGCAATGAGCCGCGCGTGGTCGACCTTCAGGCAGCGGTCCATCACCACCGTCATCCCGGCCACTTGCGCGTCGCGCGCGAGCTCTTCGTCCCACAGGCCCTGTTGCAGCCAGATGCTCTTCGCTCCGACGGCGATCGCCTGATCGAGCACCGGGCGCAGCTGGTCCTGGCGCCGGAACACGTCCACCATGTCCGGCACCACCGGCAACGCGGCCAGGTCCGGGTACACCGGCCGGCCGTCGAGTTCGTCGATCGTCGGGTTGACCGGATACAGCTCGTAGTCGGTGCGTGACGTCAGGTAGCGGTAGACGTCATTGCTCGGCCGCATCGGATCCGGCGATACCCCGACCACCGCGATCGTCCTGGTTTGCCGGAGCAGATCACGCACCGCGCGGTCGTCGGGCTCGGTCCACGCGCCGCTCACTGCGAGCGGGCCGAACGCTGCGCCTTCATCTTCGCGAACCGGTCCGACAGCCGGCGCATCCGAACCATCTGCGCCGCCGACGGGCTCACGTCACCCGCCAGATATGCCGCGAGGTCTTCACCGGAGGCGCCGATCCGCGACGCGAACTCGCGCCCCGACAGCCCGGAGCGGTCGATCAGGGCGTGGATCTGCCGGGCCACCTCCGCGCGCTCGTCAGCCTCCAGATCGGCCCGGGCCCGGCACAGCACCTCGGCGAGCGCCTTGCCGACGCCCTGCGAGGTGGCCTCGAGTACCTCTTCGACCTGCCGGGCGGTCCGGCCGTACGGGTCGCGTTTGAGTGCGACGACGATCCGTTGCCACACCTCGAGGTCGCCGCTGTCCACCGCGAGCTGGATCGCCGCAGTGGGCCAGAACTCCACCGGCTTCTTCTCATACGCGGCCAGCGGCGAGGATTGCGCTCCCGCCAGGCGAACGGTGGGCGCAGCGCTGTCGTGGGCATCGTGCGCATCCAGGGCGGCCAACATCACCTCGCCTCCTCCAGCATCGCCACGGCCACTGCAAGGCATCGCTGTTTGACCTGTACCCAGTCCACGTGCGGATCCATCCCCTCGTCCGACGGCTGCGGGTCGGCCAACCGGCGAACGAGTTGGGTGGCAACCCATTGCTTTCTGGGTTGTTGACCACAGTAATACTTATCCATCCCGGCCAGCACGAGCGCAGCTGTGGTGGGGTCCATCGTGTCGACCAGCTCAGCAAACTCCGCATAGTCGCGGCTGCTGCTGCGGCACATCAGCAGATAACCCTTCATCCGCAGCGTCTCCGCGCCCGTGGGGATCTGCAGACGGTCGCCGGTGGGCAACTGCACATTGGTGGTCTCCACAGGACTGCGCCGCGCGACCAGGGTCTCGGTGCGCGCGTCGACCTCCAGCGCGTCCAGGGCCACCGACAGCCGGCCCCGCCACATCGTCACCGGGTGCACACCGCGGCCGGACCACGGCATCCATTTGCGGCTGCCGCGGTGGCGCAGCGCGGATGTGGGCGAACCACCCGCGTGCGGGGAACCAGTTGCGCGAAGAGCATTTGGCCACGACCGGCGCGGGGCGGCCGAGCCGGCGTGGCGCACTGTCACCGGCTCCTTGGCCGATCGGACGCAACCACTGAACGCCAGCGGGTCGGCAACGCAAATGGCATCGGGCGCAAGGTCTTTCAATTTGGCCGCCGACTTCACCACCATCCGCATGTCGGAGTTGGGCGCGACGATCGACGAGATGTCGTCGGGGATGACGACGACGTCGCCGATGTCCACTTTGGGCAGAGGGCGTTCGAAGTCGACGGACGGCAGGATGCGGTCCAGCCAGCGCGGCACCCACCAGTTCCACTTGGCGAACATCGCCATCAAGGCGGGCACCAGCACCAGGCGCACCACGGTCGCATCCACCGCGATCGCGACCGCGCAGGCGACCCCGATCTCCGCTACCAGTGGCATGCCGGCGAACGCGAACCCGACGTAGACCGCGATCATGATCAGCGCGGCGCTGGTGATGGTGCGGGCGCTGGTGCTCACGCCCCAGGTGACCGCGTCGCGGGTGTTGTTGGTCTGCAGGAACCGCTCCCTGATACGGGTCAGCAGGAAGATCTCGTAGTCCATCGACAGGCCGAACGTGATCGCCAGCACCAGTGGTGGAACGGAACTGTCGAGCGACGAAATCGGTTGGAAGCCAAGATCTTTCAACCAGCCCCACTGGAACACCATGACGATGGACCCGTACGCGGCGGCGACCGAGAGCACCGTCATCAGCACGCCCTTGAACGCCAGGAACACCGACCGGATCGAGATCAGTAGCATCACGAACGCGACCGCCGACACGAACAGGAAGACCCACGGCTGCGTCTGCGCCACCCGGTCGTCGAAGTCCTTGATCAGCGCGGTCGGCCCGCCGACGTCGATGCGGAGGCCCTGCGTTCCCGGCACCTGCGGCAACTTCTCGCGCATCCAGTCGATGGTGTCGCGGGCCGACATGTCCTCGGGATCGACGGCCAGCACGGCCGACAGCAGCGCGCTGTTGCCGTCGTCGGCCAGCACCGGCGGCTGCACCGTCACGATGTGGGGCGCCTCGCGCATCCGCAAACCCACCGCATCGGTGACCTGCTTGTGCTCGGGGCTGTCCGCCTCGCCGTCCGGGAACGTGACCAGCACGCGGATCGGACCCAGTGCGCCGGGGCCGAGCGCCTCCGCGGCCGCGTTGACGCCGCCGCGGACCTCGTGCTCGGGCGCGAACTGGCGCTGCATGCTGTTGGACAGCGACATCGCCAGCGCAGGTGCGGCCAGCGTCAGCAAGAGCGCCGATGCCACCAGCGCCGACGCCCACGGGCGGCGCATCACGAAACCCACCCAGCGGGTCCAGAACGGTGACTGCGTCCGCTCGGGACGGCGCGACCAGTGCAGCAGCCACGACCGATTGGCCGCGGCGCGCCCGAACGTCGCCAGCACGGCCGGGATCAGCGTCGTCGACGTCAGCACCGCTACGGCGACGGTCAGCAGCGCGCCGGTGGCCATCGACCGAAGCACCGGGGTGTTGATCAGGTAGATGCCTGTGATCGACGCGATGACCGTCAGGCCTGACAGCACCACGGCCAGCCCGGAGGTGGCCATCGCGGCGTCGGTGGCCTGCTTGGCATCGCGGCCGGCACGCAACTCCTCGCGGTAGCGCATCAGGATGAACAGCGAATAGTCCACTGCGAGTGCGATACCGAACATCGACACCGTCGGGGTGACGAAGACCGACATCGTCGTGAACGTCGACAGCAGATAAATAAGGCTCATGCTGATCGCGACGGTGACGATGCCCAGCAGCAACGGAATCGCCGCGGCGGCGAGCGAGCCGAACACGGCCAGCAGCACGATCAGGATGATCGGGATGTTCCACCGCTCGGCTTGGGCGATGTCGTGTTTGGTCTTCGCCTGAGCGGCCGCACCCAGCGCGCCCTGTCCGATCACATACAGGTCGACTTTGCCGTTCTCCAGTTGCCCGGGTTGGTCGCCCGCGATTCCGACTTTGCTGCGCAGCTGCTTGGCGACGTCGACCGCACCGGAATTGTCGAAGCCGAGTTTCAGCGAGATGACGTAGGGCCGGTCGGCGCTCGGCGGGGGCTGCGTCGGGTTGGACACGACCGACACGCTGGACACCTGGGTGGCCTTCTGCTCGAGAAGAGTGACCGCGGCGGTCATGTCATCGGCAGTGGCTCCCTCGCGAGGCGCCGCGACCAGCGCCAACGGCGACGCGCCCTGATCGGGGTAGTGCTTTTCGACCTGCCGTTGCACCCGCAACGACTGCGAACCGGTGACCTCGAACCCGCCGCCGGTGAGTTGGCCGGATCCGTGGAACGAGAGCAGGACGGCTGGGACGAGCACCAGAAGCCAGGCGGCGAACACCCCCCAGCGGTAGCGGCGCAGGTTGCCGCTCAAGCGCATCATGAACTGCTGGATGGCTGGCCCCGCTTTCTCCCCGGCGTGGTGAGCCTACAGCAGCAGGCTAGTGCTCGCCTGGTGCTCTGACCTGCTCTTCATCGCCCCCCAACGGCTTGTCCACATACTGTGCCGCCGGCATCGAAAACGCTGCGACCTCGGTGTTTGGTTTCCGATTGGCGGCGGTGCGGGCGCGGGTGGCACCATATTGGTCGGCTGTTTGCTGGCCGGCGACCTCAATCGAGCGTCGCAGCAATGTGCGATGTCGCTGAATTGTCTGCAAATCGTTAGGAGTTGGGTATGACGTTGGCTATCAGGTTGAGCACGCCGACGGTGCGCCGCGCGCTGGCCGGCGTCTTCGCCGCCTGCCTGTCCGGCGTCGCGGCGGCAGCCGTCGTGTCGGGTCCGTCGGCCACCGCCGCGAACGATCCCTGCGCGGCGAGCGAGATCGCCCGCACCATCGGCTCGGTGGCCACCAACACCGGCAACTACCTGGACGCGCACCCGGCCACCAACACGGCGCTGACCGCGGCCGCCCAGCAACAGGGCCCGCAGGCGCTGGCCGCGGTGAAGACCTACTTCGACGCCAATCCGCAGGCGGGCAAGGACCTGCGGGCGATCCAGCAGCCTTTGGCCGGGCTGAGCGGCAAGTGCAGGTTGCCGATCACGCTGCCGCAACTCCTGCAGATGGTGCAGGGTGCCCAGAACACCGCCCAGGCCACCGCAGCGCTGCCGGGCGCGCAGACCGCTCCCGCACCCTCGGGCATCGGCCCGTTGCCGGGCCCGGCTTGAGGACGGGACTCCAGACACTTGGCGGCCTCAGCGCCGGTTAGGTCACTCAGTATCCAGGTCATCAGTCAGACGACTCGCTGCCCGCGTACGAGGAGGGCTTCATGAGCGGCACGTACGGAGGACCGTATGCGGTGCCTTTCGCCGAAGGCGGACGCTGATATCGCGCCCACGACGGGCCGGGCGCACGGTCAAGACCAGAACGCCTTTCCAGCAAGGCAAGAAAGTGCGGGCCGATTCTGCTTAGCTTCACTATGTCGGTAACCATCATTGGTGCCGGCTTCAGGTACACATGACGAAGGAGCCCTTACATGTTGCTCTCGGCCACCTCGGCCACCTCGGCCCGCCGCGCAATCGCAGGCGCGCTCGGTGCAGGCGCGATCACCAGCGCGATGCTTTTCGGGGCCGGCCCGGCGTCCGCTGACCCGCCGAACTGCACCGCCGCCGACCTGGCCGGCGTGGCAGCCGGTGTCTCGGCGGCGACTTCGGCGTACCTGTTCACTCATCCGGATGTCAACGACTTCTTCACCAGCCTCAAGGGCCAGCCGAAGAGCGAGATCCGCGACGACGTCCAGAACTACATGAGCGCCAACCCGGCCGTGCAGGCCGAACTGCAGGGCATCCGCCAGCCGCTCGTCGACCTGAAGACCCGCTGCCAGTGACCTAGTGCGGCCGGAGCTGGGGGTGGCCGAGAGGAACGAAGAGCAGCCGATCCGAGACGGCGGTACCGGCCCGCTGGTGCTGATGGTCGACGACGACCCCGACGTGCGCACGTCGGTGGCCCGTGGACTGCGGCACTGGGGGTTCGACGTGCACGTCGCCGCGAGCGGCAAGGAGGCGCTTCGCCTGCTGTCGGGGGAGTCGCACGACGCGCTGGTGCTCGACGTTCAGATGCCCGATCTGGACGGCGTCGCGGTGGTGACGGCATTGCGCGCGCTGGGCAACGACATCCCGATCTGCGTGCTGTCGGCGCGCGACACGGTCAACGACCGCATCGCGGGCTTAGAGGCAGGTGCCGACGATTATTTGACCAAGCCGTTCGACCTCGGCGAGCTCGTCGCGCGGTTGCATGCGCTGCTGCGGCGCTCGTCGCACTCGGCCGAGCATTCCGACGCGGTGACGATCGGTCCCCTGACCATCGACACTGCGCGCCGGTTAGTCTTCGTCGCAGGCGAGCGGGTGGAGCTGACCAAGCGCGAGTTCGACCTGCTGGCCGTGCTCGCCGAGAACGCCGGCGTGGTGCTCACCCGCCAGCGGCTGCTCGAACTGGTGTGGGGATACGACTTCGAGGTCGACACCAACGTCGCCGATGTCTTCATCAGCTACCTGCGGCGCAAGCTGGAACGCGCCGGTGTGCCGCGGGTCATCCACACCGTGCGCGGGATCGGCTACGTGCTGAGAGCGGAGCAGTGAGACCCCGCATCGAACGGCTTCGGCTACTTCTGCGGCGGTCGACGTCGCTGCGGACGCGGGTCGCCATCGCTGCGGCACTGGCCGCTGCGGCCGTCGTCGCCCTGTTCGCGGTCGTGACTTCGGTGCTGCTGGTCAACAACGACGCAACACAGCTGGACCGCCGCCTCGACGCGATCATCGACACCAGCATCGAGCCCAATGGCAGCACCGTCGAGCCACGCGCGATCCTGCAGACCGTGCGGGACGCCAGGACCCGGGAAGTGTTGTACCAGCGTGGTTTTCAGTTGCCGCCGCTGCCGCCGGGCACGTCGACGGTCCCGATCAACGGCGTCGACTACCGGGTGCGCACCGTCGAACGCACGCAGCCGGAAGGCGACGTGCTGGTGTCGATCGGCATCCGGATCGACAGCATCCTGTTGGACCGGGCGCGAATTCCGCTGTACCTGTTGCTCGGTGGTGTCGCGGTGATGTTCGCCGCCGGGCTGGGCTGGCTTCTGGCCGGACCGGCGGTGCGCCCGCTGCGCCGGCTGACCGAGTCCACCCGCCGCCTCGGCAAGGATGACGAGACACTGCCGCCGGTACATGGGATCCGCGAAGCCGAAGACCTTTCGGACGCGATGATAGGAATGCTGAAAAGGCTTGCGGGCGCGCAGAAGTCGACCACCAACTCACTTCAGACGGCGCAGGACTTCGCGGCCAACGCCGCCCACGAGCTGCGCACCCCGTTGACGGCGATGCGTGCGGATCTCGACACGCTGCGCATCCACAACCTGCCCGACGAGGAGCGCCAGGAGGTGGTGGCGGACCTGTCCCGTGCGCAGCGCCGGGTGGAGGCCATCATCACCGCCCTCGGCCAGCTCGCATCCGGTGAACTCGCTCGGGCCGAGGACCGCGAACGCATCGATGTCGCCGACATGCTGGAGCGGGTGGCGCAGGACCACATGCGCCCGACGGCGCCGGTCGAGATCGACGTCAATGCCGACGACGTGGGCACCATCTTCGGTTGGCCGAGCGGACTGCGGCTGGCGGTGGACAACCTGGTGCGCAACGCGATCACCCACGGCCACGCCACCCGCGTGGTGCTGACCGCACACCGCAGCGGCGACCGGGTGGACATCATCGTCGACGACAACGGTCGCGGCCTGCCCGCAGGCGAACATCTCGTCGTGCTCGGCCGGTTCGCCCGCGGCAGCACTGCGTCGCCGGGCGGCTCGGGACTGGGGCTCGCGCTCGTCGCACAGCAGGCCCAGCTTCACGACGGCACGATCGAGCTTTCCGATGGACCTCTGGGCGGGCTGCGCGCGACGTTGACTGTGGCTACCCGGAGCGGCCCGACATCCGACCCCGCACTACAGCGACGACGCCCCGCCAGCCGAGCAGAAGGACCGCCGTCACCACCGAGGCGACGATCACGAAAGTGACTGCCACGCCCCCAGAGCTGGCCTTACGCAACAGCATTCCGACTGCAATCGTGCATACCCAGACCGCTACACCCGTCGGCACCAGTGCCAACGGGCGGCGCCATCCGCGGCTGACGAGCCAACCGACCGCGGCTCCCACCAGAAACGGCCATGCCGTTTCGGCGACTCCGGTGACCGTCACCCCTTCGGCATGGCTGCGCCGGCCGATCGCACAGAACACCAGCACGCACAGCGCGTCGGCCAGCACCGCCGAAGGGACCCGCCTCATCGGCCCTGATATGTCATCACGTCGGCATTCAGCGGCATGCGGTAGCTCTGCTCGCTTGCGGTGACCCCGTCCTGCAAGGGCAGGGGCACATCGGAGATCTCGTCGACGATCGGCGCGACGCGCGCATCGAGCCGGAACCTCTCGAATGCGAACGGTAATCCATTGGAGCGCAACGGATCCGAACTGTTCATCAGCTGGAAGTGCAAGTGCGGCGCGTCGGTGTTGCCGGTGTTGCCCACGTTGCCGAGGGGCTGGCCGGTGGTGAGCCGGTCGCCGGCTTTGACCTTGACGCTGCCCGTCTGCAGGTGGGCGTACATGACGAAGTTGCCGCCGCCGATGTCCTGGATGACCCTGTTGCCGGCGTACTGGTCGAGCGCCAATCCTGTTGGTGTAACGCCCGGTACCTGCTCGGCGAGCCCGTCAACCGCCGCCACCACCGTTCCGTCGGATACCGCGTGCACGTCGGCGCCGAAGCCGGGGTAGCTGCGCAGATCGGCCTTGTCGCCGTTGAAGACTCGGCCGTCCGGGGTAAGCCGCAGGTAGTCGATGGCATATCGCTCGGCCACCCACAACGCGCCGTTGAGCGGATTGGCCGCCGTCCGGTGCGGGTTCATGTCGCAGCAGGCATTGACCGCCAGCCAACCATTGCCGGTCAGCGGTGCAGACACAGTGACCGGCTTACGGTTGTCGACGACGGTGGCGGCGATGGTTTCGGTCATCGTCGGTTGGATGACTGGGGGCACCGGCTCCGCGACCGTGATGCCAACGGTGTGGCTGATGTCGGAGGGGATGCCCGCAGACTCGTCCAGAGCGACGTCCAGCCACACCCGTGCAGTCTCCGACGGCCGCAACGTGGCCGTGGGAGACGGATTCCCAAGGCGCCGAGTGGAATTCGCCAAGTCGTCGCCGGACAGCGTCAGCAGATCCTTGTCACCGGCCACCGCCGCGACGGACGTGAGCGTGAGCTCTTGCGAGATCGCGTTGGTGAGAAGCAGTTCGTATGCCAGGTGAGTCTTGCCGTCAGTGCCGGCCACCGGCATCGGAACGGCCAGAACCGAACCCACAACCGGCGTCGCGACCGCCGGGCCCGTCGGTGCGGGACTCGGCGTCGGCGGCCCGACCGTCAGCGTCACCGTCGACGGTGATGCCGCCGGCTGATCGGATTGCGACCCGGTGCCACACGCCGTGATCGCGAATATCGCGCTTACCGCCAGTACCGAAAAGCGCAGGGGCATGCCGTCATCCAATCACGGCTTGCCGTCGGCGTCGGTGTTCTTGGCGCTGGGCTTGGCGTCGATCCCGCCGCGTTCGGCGGCGTCAGGGTCGATCTGGCTCTCTGTGCGGAACAGGAAGAAGAACAGCACCCAGCCGATGGCCGCCACGAATATCCAGCTGATCATCCGGTAGATCAGCATCGCCGAGATCGCGTCGGGCAGCGACACTCCGCTGGTCGCCAGCCCCGGCACCAGCACCGCCTCGACGACCAGCAGACCGCCGGGCATCAGCGGAATCGACCCGACCGCGCGGGCGGCGGCATAGGCGACCGTCAAGCCCGCCAGCGAGGGCCGCCCGCCCGCGGCGAACGTCGCAAACAGCAGGCACGCCACGTCGGCAACCCAGTTGAACAGCGACCAGCTGAACGCCACGGTCATGTCGCGTCGGCTCAGGCTCACCGACTCGAGCTGGGACAGCATCTTGCGCCACCGCTCCAGGCCGGCGTCGCGGGGGTTGCCGCGCAGCCGGTTCACCCAGGTCAGCACCTTCACGCCGATCCCGTCGATCAACTCCGGGCGGCTGGCCACCGCCTGCGCCAGCAGGATCAGCGCGACGAAGCCGCCCAGGGTGAAGATCAACGAGAACGGATTGTTCTTGGCGCCCAACAGAAATGCGCCGCCGAGGCCCAAGAGCGCAAGACCGACCGCCTGCAGCACCCCGGACATCACGAGTTGCCACGACGCAACCACCGGCGAGGCGCCCCAGAGGCGCTGCTGACGGTAGATGAACGTCGCGGAGAGCACGGGGCCGCCCGGAAGCGTGGTGCTAAGCGCATTGCCCGCGTAGAACGCGGACTCCGAGCGCCACTGCTTGACCGTGACGCCGGCGGAGCGCAGCAGCGTGCGCTGGATCTGGGCAAAGCTGTGCATCGACGCCAGCGACGCCGCGATCGCCGCGAGCACCCAGAACCACTTGGCGGTGTAGAGGCTGCGCCACGCTTGGGCCAGTTGGTCGCGGACCAGGACGACCTCGACGATCAGCACCACCGCCGCAACGGCGAGCACCACCCAACGCAGCCACCAGTACTTGCCGCGCGTCTCCCCGCGGGCGTCGCTGGCTGGCGCGTCGTGCGACACGTGCTACAGGTTAACGGCGCCGGCGTCGACGGCAGCACGGCTCGCGAGAGCGTCAGGCGGGTGTGGCCGAACCGATACGCTACCGGCATGCCAGCCCCCGAAGACGCCGCCGTCCCGCCGCTTCTGCGCAAGGGCGCCGCCTGGTCGTGGCGGCTGCTGGTGATCTTCGGCCTGGTCTTCGCACTGCTGTATGTGTTCAAGCGCCTGGAGTTCATCTTCGTCCCGGTGGCGATCGCCACGATTCTGGCCGCGCTGTTCTTGCCCGGCGTGGACTGGCTGGACCGGCACGGCGTTCCGCGTGGCTGGTCGGTGTTCCTCCTCCTGCTGTTCGGCATAGCGCTGGTGGGCGGCGTCCTCGCGTTCGTCGTCAGTCAGTTCATCCAGGGCCTGCCCGACCTGGTGGACCAAGTCACCCACAGCATCGACACCGCGAAGAACTGGCTGATCCATGGGCCGATCCACCTCAACGAGCAGCAGATCGACAACGCCGGCAAGTCTGCTGTCGACGCTCTGCGCAACAACCAGGAGAAGCTGACCAGCGGCGCGATGTCCACGGCCGGCACCATCACCGAGATCGTGACCGGCGCGTTCGTCGTGCTGTTCACGCTGATCTTTCTGTTGTACGGCGGCCGCAACATCTACGAGTTCGTCACGCGGATCTTTCCGGCCCATGTCAGGGAAAAGGTGCGCAGGGCCGGCAAGGCCGGCTTCGGCTCCCTGATCGGCTACGTGCGTGCGACGTTCCTCGTCGCGCTGGTCGACGCCATCGGCATCGGGACCGGGCTGGCGATCATGGGCGTGCCGCTGGCACTGCCGCTGGCGTCACTGGTGTTCCTCGGCGCGTTCATCCCCCTCGTCGGCGCCGTGATCGCCGGGTTTCTCGCCGTAGTCGTTGCGCTGCTGTCGAAGGGCTTCATCTATGCGCTGATCACGCTGGGGTTGATCATCGCCGTGCAGCAGCTCGAGGGCCACGTGCTGCAGCCGCTGGTCATGGGCCGGGCGGTGTCGATTCATCCGTTGGCCGTGGTGCTGGGAATCTCCACCGGCGGCGTGCTGGCGGGCATCGTCGGCGCGCTGCTCGCAGTGCCCGCGATCGCGTTTGCCAACAGCGCGGTACGGGTGCTGCTCGAACGCGACGAAGACGTCGGCGCGCCGGGAGAGACGCCGGACTACGACGAGCCTGTGGGCATCAGCGCCGAGGCGGACGACGTCGGCGCTAGAGCCGACGGCCCTCCCGACGAAGCAGGTCCTGGGCACTGACACCGCCGCCGCGCCGCCGTTCGTCGGGCTTCTGCTGCGGCAGCTTCTCGGTGGCCTCCGGGTCCGGCTTGGCCGTCGGGATCGCGGTGGTCTCCTCAGCGTCGTCACCGGCGCGGGGCGCCTCGGGCATGGCCCGGGTGGTGTCGGTCGACGGCGGCGGTGGGGGACCAGTCGGCGCCGCCTCCGGTGAGGTGCTGCCGCGCAACTCGCCGAGCCAGGACTCGATCTCGCGCTCCTTGCGGGGCGCGGGCTCTTGCCGGGTCTCTGGCCGGGTCTCTTGCCGCGCCTCTTGCCGCGGCATCGCTTTCTGCGCGCGCTGGGCCAGCCCCGTCGCGTTCGTGACGACGGCCTTCGCCGCGTTCTTCGCCGCCACCGACAGCCGCGTGGTAGTCGGCTCGTCAGCGGGCGACTGCGCGGCGCCCGGCATCCTCGAGGTGCCGGCCGCGGACGGAGCGCGCGGCGGGATCACGCGCGGCGCCGGCCTGGCCGCACCGGGGCGCGTCGCACCCTCGATGGCCGGGTGGGTGGGGTCGCGGGGCCGCGCCGGCGGAAGTGCGGGCGCGCCCACACCGGCGAGCGCCTCTTGCGGCTCGCGGACCGCCGGGCGCTTGCGCTCGTCGGGCAGGTGGATCTCACCCAGGCCGATGCGGTTCTGCAGCCGCCTCATCCAGCGCGGCGCCCACCAGCAGTCGTCGCCGAGCAACTTCATGATCGCGGGCACCAGGAACATCCGCACGACCGTGGCATCCAATAGCAGTGCGATCAGCAGACCGAACGCCAGGTACTTCATCATCACCAGGTCGGAGAACGCGAACGCGCCGGCGACCACCGCCAGAATCAGCGCGGCCGCGGTGATCAGCCGGCCGGTGGTCGCGGTGCCGATGCGGATGGCTTCGGCGGTGGACATGCCGCGTTCGCGCGCCTCAACCATGCGGGAGACCAGGAAGACCTCGTAGTCGGTGGACAAGCCGTAGATCACCGCGATGATCAAGCCGATCATCGGTGCCATCAGCGGCTGCGGCGTGAAGTTGAGCAGACCCGCCCCGTGCCCGTCGACAAACAGCCACGTCAAGATGCCCATCGTCGACCCGAGGGTCAGCGCGCTCATCACCGCGGCCTTGATGGGCAGCACGAGCGAACCGAACGCCAGGAACATCAGGATCGTGGTGGTGGTGATCAGCAGGACCACCATCAGCGGCAGCTTGTCGAACAGGCTGTGGATGCTGTCCTGCTCCAGCGCGGGCGTGCCGCCGACCCAGATGGTCACGCCTTTCGGCGCTTCGATCGAGCGCAGCGCTTCGATCTTGCTCGGCGCCTCGTTCCTTTCAACCAGGCCGTTCTGCAGCACGGTGACGTTGGCGTCGCGCTTCTGGTCGAGCTCAGGATGTGCGCGTTCTTTCCAGGTCGCGTCGGTGAACCCATTGATCTGCCCGGCCTCGCTGGCGATTTCTTCGACCTGTGCCGGCGTCGCACCCTGGATCACCAGCGTGAGGGTCTCGGTGCGATAGCCGGGAAATGTGCGGTCGAAATCTTCCTGGGCCTGGCGCACCGGATTGTCCGGCGGCAGGTACTTCTCACTGATGCCGCCCAGCGCTAGCTGACCGAGCGGCACGATGAGCAGGATCATGATGATCAAGATCGGCGCCGCGAACAGGATCGGCCGCTTCATCACGCGGTTGACCAGCTTGCCCCAGAATCCGTGCTCGACTTCTTCGCGCGTCTTCGTCTTCTGCGTCTTGTCGGCCAGGAAATTCAGCCACCAGTTCATCGGCTTCCAGTTGCGGAAGAACGGAACTCGTAGCAGCGTGCGAACCCCGAACGCGTCGACGTTGCGGCCCAGAATTCCCAGCGCGGCTGGGAGCACGGTGATCGACAAGATCGCCGAGAGCATGACGGTCGAGATCATCGCGTAGGTGATCGACTTGAGGAAGTCCTGCGGGAAAAGCAGTAGCGGCAGCGACGACGCCACGATGATGACGGCCGAGAACACGACAGTTCGCCCCGCTGTCATCACCGAGCGACGCACGGCGGCTTCGGTGTCGTAGCCCTCGGCGATCTCCTCCCTGAACCGGCTGACGATGAACAAGCCGTAGTCGATCGCAATGCCCAGGCCGATCAGCGTCACAACAGGCTGGGCGAAGAAATGAACGGGCATGACTCCGGTGAGTAGCCGCATGATCCCCAGCGCGCCGGCGATCGTCAGACCGCCGATGATGGCGGG
>JBLNEK010000104.1:0-3905 GCA_050262635.1 Candidatus Sericytochromatia bacterium
GCTTCCTTCGCAAGATTTGCAAATATTGGCGTTGTCATTGCAAAAATTGGCAACAGAAACCGCTGGACCTGCGCATATGCGTTGTGCCATGGTCGAGTCAGCACATCAAAGATGCCGGGTGCCGTGTTCGCAACCTGGGAACGACGGCGACGCGGCGTCGGCTAACTGACGCGATTTGAAGGAGCATTTCCATGTCCACCGTTGGCAGGCCCAAGACGCCGGAGCAGATTCAGCAGGACTGGGACACCAATCCCCGCTGGAAGGGCGTGACCCGCACCTACACCCCGGCCGACGTCGTCGCCCTGCAGGGCACGGTCGTCGAGGAGAACACGCTCGCCCGTCGGGGCGCCGAGGTGCTGTGGAACCAGCTGCACGATCTGGAGTTCGTCAACGCGCTCGGCGCGCTGACCGGCAACATGGCGGTGCAGCAGGTGCGCGCCGGCCTGAAGGCCATCTACCTGTCGGGTTGGCAGGTCGCCGGTGACGCGAACCTATCGGGCCACACCTACCCCGACCAGAGCCTGTACCCGGCGAACTCGGTGCCGCAGGTGGTGCGCCGGATCAACAACGCGCTGCTGCGCGCCGACCAGATCGCCAAGGTCGAGGGCGACACCTCCGTCGAGAACTGGCTCGCTCCGATCGTCGCCGACGGTGAGGCCGGCTTCGGCGGCGCTCTGAACGTCTACGAGCTGCAGAAGGCCATGATCGCCGCAGGCGTCGCGGGGTCGCACTGGGAGGATCAGCTGGCTTCGGAGAAGAAATGCGGTCACCTCGGCGGCAAGGTGTTGATCCCCACCCAGCAGCACATCCGCACGCTGACCTCGGCCCGCCTGGCGGCCGACGTCGCCGATGTGCCGACGGTCGTGATCGCGCGCACCGACGCGGAGGCCGCGACGCTGATCACCTCCGACGTCGACGAGCGCGACCGGCCGTTCATCACCGGTGAGCGCACCAAAGAAGGCTTCTACCGGGTCCGCAACGGCCTGGAGCCCTGCATCGCGCGGGCGAAAGCCTACGCGCCGTACTCCGACCTGATCTGGATGGAGACGGGCACGCCGGACCTCGACCTGGCCCGCCGGTTCGCCGAGGGCGTCAAAGCCGAGTTCCCGGACCAGATGCTGGCCTACAACTGCTCGCCGTCGTTCAACTGGCGCAAGCACCTCGACGACTCGACCATCGCTCGGTTCCAGAAAGAGCTCGGCGCGATGGGCTTCAAATTCCAGTTCATCACGCTGGCCGGCTTCCACGCGCTGAACTACTCGATGTTCGATCTGGCCTACGGCTACGCCCGCACCCAGATGAGCGCGTACGTCGAGCTGCAGGAACGCGAGTTCGCGGCCGAGGAGCGCGGCTACACCGCTACCAAGCACCAGCGCGAGGTGGGTGCGGGCTACTTCGACCGGATCGCCACCACGGTGGACCCGACGTCGTCGACGACGGCGCTGACGGGGTCGACCGAAGAGGGCCAGTTCCACTGAGTTGATAGCGTCAGGCCCCGTTCATGTATATGGACGGGGCCTGATTGCTGTGTGAGGAGTCGTTGTGATCGAACGGGTAGGCGTCGTGGGCGCCGGGCAGATGGGCGGCGGGATCGCCGAGGTGTGTGCGAAGGCCGGCGCAGACGTCCTGGTGTTCGAGCCGACGGAGGAGCTCGTGATCGCGGGCCGCAAGCGCATCACCTCATCGCTCGAGCGCGCAGCGAGCAAGGGCAAGCTCAGCGAGGCCGATCGCGATGCCGCACTCGCGAAGCTGACGTTCACCACGGACCTCGGCGACCTGGCGGATCGGCAGCTCGTGATCGAGGCGGTGGTGGAGGATTTGGCGGTCAAAGCGAGGATCTTCGCCGAACTCGACGCGCTCATCGGCGATCCCGACGCGGTCCTGGCCTCGAACACCTCCAGCATTCCGATCATGAAAATCGCTGCGGCTACGCAGAATCCGAGCCGGGTGCTGGGCCTGCACTTCTTCAACCCGGTGCCGGTGCTGCCGCTGGTCGAACTGGTGAGCACGCTGGTGACGTCCGGTGAGGCTGTGTCGAGGGCCGAGGAGTTCGCCGGTTCGTTACTGGGCAAGCAGGTGGTGCGGTGCTCCGACCGCTCAGGGTTCGTCGTCAACGCATTGCTGGTGCCCTACCTCTTGTCGGCCATTCGGATGGCAGAAGCGGGAGTGGCCAGCGTCGAGGACATCGACACGGCCGTGGTCGCCGGGCTGTCGCATCCGATGGGCCCGCTGAGGCTCTCCGACCTGATCGGTCTGGACACGATGAAGCTCATCGCGGACTCGATGTACGAGGAGTTGAAGGACCCGCATTTTGCGCCGCCGCCGCTCCTGCTGCGGATGGTCGAGGCGGGCATGCTGGGAAAGAAGTCCGGTCGCGGTTTCTACGTCTACTGACGTCTATGCCGAGCGTAGAGCCACTGCGAATTACGGCGCGGGCCGGTCGAGACTTTGGTCGCTGAATCCCTGTTCGAGCGCGGTCAGGAACATCTTCCAGAACTTGGGGAACTTTACGCCCGCCCGGTGCGGCAAGGGATCGGACGCGACGCGTTGACCCCACCGGCCGCGGAAGCCGCCACTGCCGTCATCGGAAGGCCACCACACCTGGTCATGCCGGTTGACGATCAATGACTGCACGTCTTCATCGCCTGGCCAGAAATGTTCTTCGGTGCTCAGACCGGGGATGGCTGCATTTCTTGGCCGCACCGTGACGCTCCCTGCCGCGGCAGACGGTGCAGCATCCGGGTCGGGTGAGTCGAGCGCCGGCGGCGGTCCCGGGTCGGCGCCAAAGGGCGGAGCTGTCACGATGCTCTCGATGCACGCCTCGATCCATCCCAGTGTGACCGAGCCCAACAGACCCCCGAGAACAATTTTCGCGATAGCGATCAGGACGGCTTCAACATCGGGATCCAACGTCGGCTCGGACGGAGTCGAGGGTGGAGGGACAGCGCTCGGTGTGTCGAACTTCCCGCAGCCCATCGCGGAACTCGCATCGTCGAACGGCGAAACCTCATGTGTCCCGGGGGTCGTGTACATGCTGTGCGAACCGCGGGCGACATAGAACCGCGGATTGTCGCCGATGACGTCTGGCTGGACCGGAGTAGTTGGCGAGCCGCTGCGCCAGGCTTCCACCTTCATCGTCGTGCGGCCCTCCGCGTCGAACGCATGCGGTCGGTAGCGGTCGCCTTCGCCGTCGGTGACTGGCGTCGGGCGTGCTCCCGTGATGCCGAAGAACTTCGGGGTGTACTTGTCGGGGGCGGTGGTGCCGTCGCCTTCGAGAAGCAGGGCAACGCAGTGCCAATCCCCGGCGTGGCAGGCCACCTCTTTCGCCTCGACGTTCGGACACGAGTCCTGCCCCACAGACTCCTCATGGGCTGGGTAGAACAGGTAATAACAGAGCAGCGCCGGGTGTTTGAAGTTGCCGAGTGTCTTCGTCAAATCGGGTGCGCTGACTTTGTGGGCAAGGTTGCCGAGCCGTGCCTCGTCGAAAAGCTCTGCGTGGTACCAGAACTTGCTGTCAACGAGTTCGGACGTGTAGACGTCGAAGATTTTCTTTCGGTCCGCGTACAGGTTGGTGCTGGTGGCGGACACGGTCGGTTGGTGGTTCTGGTCCTGGTCCTTCCAGCCGCCGAGTTCGAGGAATCGTTCGTTGGCTTCATCGGCGAGAATGTTGGCCGGCTTGCCCAGATAGTCGGCCGATGCGGGATCGGTCGATAACTGACCGGCTTTCACCAAAGGCTTCGTGCCCCAGGATGTTTTGTTGTCGAAAGGCGGCCTGCCAGCCCACAGTGCGGCGTGTTCGACGTAGCGTTTCGCGTCGACCGGAAAGAACGACTCCTGAGGGTGCAGGTGCAGGATCGGTTCGAATCGACGGATCAGCGCCTGGGTCGGGTCGCCCCCGGGTGTGG
>JBLNEK010000105.1:0-29196 GCA_050262635.1 Candidatus Sericytochromatia bacterium
AGCGAGAAGCGAAGGCGGATCGCGCATGGCCGACCTGACGTTCGCGGTCGTCGACGTGTCCCCGCAGCCGTACGCGGTGACGCCGATACTGACTGCCCGCGTCGGCATCGCCGCGGTTGGCGATGATCCGGTGCACGCGATCGCGCTGCGCTGCCAGGTTCGGATCGACCCGTTGCGCCGCCGCTACTCCGACGAGGAGGAGGCCGGGCTGCTTGACCTTTTCGGCTCCCGGGAGCGGTGGAGCAAAACCCAGCGCACGTTCGTGTGGCTGCACTGCGCGGTGATGGTGCCCGGCTTTTCGGGCGCTACCCAAGTCGAAATGCCGCTGAACTGCACGTACGACTTCGAAGTCACCGCCGCCAGGTACATGCATGCGCTGCGCGAGGGCGCGATTCCGCTGCAGTTCCTGTTCAGCGGAACCGTTTTCACCCGCGGCGAGCGCGGCTTCACAGTCCAGCAGGTCCCGTGGGACCGCGAGGACCGCTATGACCTGCCGGTGTCGGAGTGGCAGAACTTGATGCGCCAGCACTACCCGAACACCGGCTGGATCCGCCTCAGCGGGGACACGCTGGAGGCGCTCGCCGCGTACAAGGCGCGGCACGGAACGCTCGGGTTCGACGATGCGGTCACGTCGCTGCTGGATGCGGCCAAACGGGATGTCCTGCCATGAGCGCCGGTTGGGAAAGGGTCCGCGCCGTCGCCGACGCGGTGCTCTACGAGGGCTATTTGCTCTACCCCTACCGGGCGAACTCACGCAAGAACCAATCCCGTTGGCAGTTTGGCGTTCTCGGGCCGCCAGGCGCCGAGGAGCGTGGCATCGGCGAGAACTCCATGCTGTCCGCGGAGGTGCTGGTGGACGGCGATACCGCGTCGCTATCGGTCGTGGTGCGGTTCCTGCAGTTGCAGCGGCGCACGGCTGAGCGGGTCGTCGGCGACGGCGGGTTCGAGTCCGTCGACGAGTTGAGTGCCGAGGGCCGGACGTGGTTGACGTGGGACGAGGCCGTCGAGCATGAACTGTCGTTCGGCCCGTTCGCCATCGCCGATGTTGAGGCGGGACAGACGATCCCGCTGTTCGTCGCCGATGGTACGGACATCGAACCCGTCGACGGTGGTCGGCTGGTGCGCAGTCGCAGGCCGCTCCGCGGTCAGCTGCGTCTGACAGCTCAAGTGAACGAGGGCATCGCACGCGTGACCATGGAGATACGCAACACGGGCGCACCGCCCGCAGACAAAGACGACGCAATCGCCACCTCGTTCATCGGCACACATCTGATCGCACATGCGATCGACGGCCAGTTCGTCTCGCTGCTCGACCCGCCCCCGTCGGCTGCCGGCGCGGCGGCAGCATGCCGCCAGCACCGCTGTTTCCCAGTCCTGGCCGGACCAGCGGACGAACGCGATCTGGTGCTCGTGTCACCGATCATCCTGTACGACCACCCGGAGATCGCGGAGCAGAGCGATGGCGCGCTGTACGACTCGACGGAGATCGACGAGATCCTCACGCTGCGGGTGATGACGATGACCGACGAGGAGAAGGCGCAGGCGCGGGCCACCGACCCCCTGGCCGCGCAGATCATCGACCGCTGCGACGCGATGTCCGCAGAGGCGATGCTCAATCTTCATGGTGTGCTGCGCAATCCGCATGCGTTCGAGGAGCCCTCGCTTGTGCCGGAGGTCCCCGACGGTGTCGACTGGTGGGATCCGTCGGCCGACACCGTCGTGCGGCCGGAGGTCGACGCCGTCCTCGTCAACGGCGTCCCCGTGGCGCGCGGCAGCCGCGTCCGGCTGCACCCGAGTCGGCGAGCCGACGCGCAGGACATCTTCTTCAGTGGCAAGACCGCACGCGTCACATCGGTGCACGAGGATGTGGACGGAAACCGGCACGTCGCGGTTGTCGTCGACGACGACCCGGCCGCGGACCTGCACGACTGGTACGGCCGCTATCTGTACTTCGCTCCGGATGAAGTGGAACCGCTGACTGAAAGGAGTTCGCAATGGAGGTAGTCGGGTGGGTGGCGATAGGTATGGTCGCTGTCGTGGTACTCGCGGGTGTGGCGGTCGGCGTCACCTCGATACCCGATGCGCGGCGTTATCTGAAGATGCGCCGCATGTGAGGGGGGAGTGAGATCACGTCGCGGGTTCTGGTAGCCGGAATCGGAAACATCTTCCTCGGTGACGACGGGTTCGGCCCCGAGGTGATCAGGCGTGCCGGTCAGCGGCTCGTCGGCACGGGTGCGCGCGTGCAGGACTACGGCATCCGCGGCGTGCACCTGGCCTACGACCTGCTCGGCGACTGGGACGCACTGGTTCTCGTCGACGCGCTGCCCGGGCGAGGATCTCCCGGCGCCCTGCACGTGTTCGAGGCCGACCACGAATCTCTCATCAGCACAACGGTTTTGGACGCGCACAGCATGGATTCCGCCGCGGTGTTCGCCAGCCTTGCGGCGCTGGGCGGCAGACCGCCATACACCGTGGTGGTCGGTTGCGAGGTCGAGAACGTCGACGAAGGAATCGGCTTGTCGGCAGCCGTGGACGGGGCTGTCGACCGCGCGATCGACGCTGTCGCAGAGGTCCTCACCGCGTTGCCGGCAGCCAAGGAAGCCGCGGACCCATGTGCCTAGGCATTCCGGGACAGGTGGTCCGCAGGCTCGATGGCTACGGCGGGCAGTTGGCGCTCGTCGACGTCGCCGGTGAGCACCGTAAGGTCAATATCGGAATGCTGCCCGAAGAGACTTTCGAACCAGGCGACTGGGTGATCATCCACATGGGCTTCGTCGTCGAGAAGACTGATCGCTGCGGCGCAGACGCCGCGATGGCGGGCCTTAAGCTCATGGGCCGCGACCCCGAGGCGTCGCCATGACCGGCCGGGTGCGGCTGCGCGTCTGCGTACGAGGCGTGGTGCAGGGAGTCGGCTTCCGCCCGTTCGTGTACACCACCGCGGCCGCCTTGGGCCTTTCCGGTTGCGTACGCAATGACAGTTCCGGCGCGGTCATCGAGGTCGAGGGCGACGCCGCCGCCGTCGACCAGTTCCTGCATCGGCTGCACGACAGCCCCCCTCCGCTGGCGATCGTCGAATCGATTGCCTCAGAAGAGGTTCCGCTGGTCGGCGGCACGGGCTTCGCGATCGCCGACACGTCGCGGTCGGACACGGGGCGCACACTGGTATCCCCCGATGTCGCGATGTGCGCCGACTGCGCCACAGAGCTGCGCGACCCGGAAAACCGGCGCTACCGCCATCCGTTCGTCAACTGCACCAACTGCGGTCCGCGATTCACGATCATCGGAGCCCTGCCCTACGACCGGGCCACCACCACCATGGCGGCGTTCGACATGTGCACCGACTGCGCACGCGAGTACGCCGACCCGGCCGACCGCCGCTTCCATGCCCAACCGGTGTGCTGCCCGCGATGCGGGCCGACGCTGCGTTACGAGATAGCCGGGCAAGCCACGCTGAACGGCGAGGATGCGCTGCGCGCGGCACGCACCCTCCTCCGCGAGGGAGGCATACTCGCCGTGAAGGGCATCGGCGGCTACCACCTTGCCTGCGACGCTCGCAACCACGCCGCCGTCGCCGAGCTGCGACGCCGAAAGCGGCGGGGGGACAAACCCTTTGCGGTGATGGTGCCCGACGTCGCCACCGCACGGCGGATCGCGGTCGTCGACACGCCGGCCGAACGGGTGATGTGCGGGCCTCAACGACCGATCGTGCTGCTGCCGCGGAATCTAGAATCCGGGGTCGCCGACTCCGTCGCGCCACGCAACCCCGACCTCGGGATCATGGTGGCCTACACGCCGTTGCACGTCCTGCTGTTCGGCCTCTGCGGCGATGAGGGCTCGCGCGAAGAGCAGCCAGAGTCCGACGAGCCGGGTCCCGACGTGCTGGTGATGACCTCGGGGAACCTTGGCGGAGAGCCGATCTGCTACGACGACGAGGATGCGCTCAACCGGCTGGCAGGAATGGCCGACGGCTGGCTGATGCACGACCGCGCGATCCTGGTTCCGTGTGACGACTCAGTGGTCCGGGTTGTCGACGGGATGGAGTTGCCGATCCGCCGCTCGCGCGGATACGCGCCGCTGCCGGTGGCGCTTCCGGTGCAGGTGCCACCGACGCTTGCGGTCGGAGCGGATCTGAAGAACACGATGGCGGTCGCCGACGGCCGCTACGCATGGCTCAGCCAGCACATCGGCGACATGGACGACTTGGCGACGTTGTCCGCGTTCAACTCCGCGCAGGCGCACCTACGGGCGCTGACCGGGGTCGACGCGGACCTGATCGTCGCCGACGCGCACCCGCTGTACCGCTCGACCGACTGGGCGCGGCGCCACGCCGGCGAACTGCCGGTCCGGACCGTGCAGCACCACCACGCCCACGTCGCCGCCGTCATGGCCGAACACGGTTACGACGAATCCGAGGAGGTTCTCGGATTCGCCTTCGACGGAACGGGTTACGGACCCGACGGCGCGGTGTGGGGTGGCGAGGTACTCGTCGCCAACTACAAGGGGTACCAACGACTGGCGCAGTTGAAGTACGTGCCGCTGCCCGGCGGAGACGTCAGCGTACTACGGCCATACCGGATGGCGCTTGCGCACCTGTGGGCGGCCGGTATCGCCTGGGACGATGACCTGGCGCCGGTCGCTGCCTGCCCGGTCGACGAACGGACTGTGCTGCGGCACCAGCTGGAGACCGGCGTGGCCTGCGCGCCCACGTCGAGCATGGGCCGGTTGTTCGACGCGGTGTCCTCGCTGGCCGGCGTCCGCCACGTCGTCGACTACGAGGCGCAGGCCGCGATCGAGTTGGAGGGCTTGTCCCGTGGCGCCGGCAACGGCACTACGGGTTACGCCTTCGCAATCACGCAGAACGTGATCGATCCGGCACCAGTGCTGACGGCTGTCATCGCCGACGCGCGCACAGATGTACCCGCGGGTGTCATCGGGTCGCGGTTTCACCGGGCCGTCGCGGATATGGTCGTCGAGCTGGCCGGCCGGCACGCTGACGCGTCGCGGACGGTCGCGCTGTCGGGCGGAGTGTTCCAGAACGCACTGCTCCTCAAGCTGCTGTTGGACGGCTTGCGCGACGGAGGATTTCACGTCATCACCCATCATCGTGTGCCCCCGAACGACGGCGGCATCGCATTGGGCCAATTGCTGATCGGCAACTGCGGATGAGCACCATCAGCCCCGGCCGCGCGTTGTTCGCCCGGTACGCCTTTCCGCCGAACGAGCTCGGCTATTGCGGTCCGGACGGCGGCGATGCCGCCGAACTCGGCGCGCACGCCAAGGAATTCGACGGCGCCTGGCCCTACCTCACCGCAATTGCCGAATGGGCCAAGGACTCCGATCCGCTCGACGAGCACGTAGTGCGCAGCTACTGGGTGGGCGGCCCAGCGCTGAGCACGGTCGATCCGGGGAGCCTGCTCGCTCGCCTGCGGGCGGCCTTCCGGGGTCAGGTCACCGGCCTGCTGGACGAAGTGTCTCCGACTCCACACGTGTTGGCACACCACAGCTTCCACGTGTTCGTCGTCTACCCCTGGATCCGGTTCCTGAGCCACCACGAGGCCACAGCGATCCGCGTCATGCAGGCGTGCCGCATCCGCTGGGGCACGGTCGAGTCGGTGGTGGGCGAACAGGTGACGGTGACGTCGCAGCCGCTGATCGTGGACGAGGGACGGCTCACTCTCGGGCAGCCGAGACCCGAGTTGGTCCGGTGGAAGAAGGGCGAGTTGTCACTGGGCCCCGTCCCGGCGACGGGCGCGACCGTTTCGATGCACTGGGACTGGGTCTGCGGCACGCTCACCGAGGACGAAGCCGCAGCGCTGGCGTCGGCGACGCGAGCCACGTTGGCTCTGGTCAACGAAGCCCGGCCTGAAAGCGTGCCGGCGGTAGCGGGTGTGGAGCAGACTGGTGGCTGAGGGGAGGTCGACGATGACGGCAAGCGCTCAGCTGGGCGGCGCTTATGTCGACACGGCGTTGTCCGCCGACTTGTCGGCCGCCGCGTTGGACCTGGCCCGCCGGTTCCACGACGGCGCCACGCTGTGGGTGATCTCGCCGCAGTGGGAGCCGCACGCCCATCACGTGGCGGTCGAGTTCGTCCATCCGGTGATCATGGGTAAGCGGGCCTTGCCGTCGGTCGCGCTCGTCGAGCCCGACCCGGTGGCACAAGCACGGGTGGCCAGCCAGTCCGGCGACCTGCTGATCGCGATCGCGTCGGCCGACCAGCCCGCCGTGCGCGACGTGATGCGGCGCGCACCAGCCTGGGGCGTGCTGACCCTGTGGATCGGTTCGGGCCCGCGGCCACCTGCGGGTGCCGCGAACCACATTCTGTGGATCGACTCCGACGACCCGATGGTGCCGGCCACCGGCACCTTCGTGCTGATGTACCACCTCCTGTGGGAGCTCACACACGTCTGTTTCGAACACCCGGGGCTGCTCAAGGCATCGCCGGCCGAGAACGTCTGCGTCACGTGCAGCGACGAGGGGCGCCTCGCCGAGGTCTTGCTGGAGCCCAGCGACGCGATGGGGTCCGCACTGGTCCGCACCTCCTCGGGCGAGGAGTGGATTGACGTGACCATGGTCGGCCCGGTCGCACCGGGCGATCTCGTGCTGGTGCATGCCGGCGCCGCGATCGCCCGTGTCCACAGCGAGGTGACGTGATGACCGAGAACACCGGCTTTCTCTATCCGTTCATCGATTCCGAGGAGACCGACGCGACGAGTCTGCTCGACGACCTGGCCGCCTCAGCGCGCGGCAAGGCCGCAGAAAGTGTGCGGCTACAACAGGAATCGCTCGACGAGTACGGCGATGGCCTGGGCACCGCGGGCATGCAGATGGCCGAGCGGTTCCTGCGCGGCGGCCGGCTCTACACATTCGGCAACGGCGGAAGCTCCACTGACGCCGCCACACTCGCCTCGCTGTTCAGCCGCCCGGCGCGCGGTCGTCCGGTCGCGGCATGGTCTCTGGCCGCCGACGAAGCCGTGGTGACCGCGCTGGGGAACGACGTCGGGTTCGAGCTGATCTTCAAGCGGCAGATCATCGCTCACGCCCGTGACCGCGACGTCGCGATCGCGCTGTCGACATCGGGCAATTCCGAGGACCTGATGACCGCGATCGCGGAGGCGAAACGGCGCGGCCTACTGACGATCGGCTTCTCGGGCCATGACGGCGGCCGGATGGCGGCGAGCGAAGACCTCGACTTCTGTTTCACCGTGCACTCCCAGAGCATTCACCGCATCCAGGAAAGCCACGCGATGCTCGGCTACCGGCTGTGGACGGTGGCCCAGTCGCACATGGCCCGCCCGAGAAACGGAGCGCACACGTGACCACCAACGCGATGAGCGCCGCCGAACGCGAAGACCGCGTGCTGGAACGCATCGACAAGTTCCGGCAGCGTCGGCCGCGGCTGCTCGACGACGTAGTGACGCTCGCCCACGGTGCGGGTGGAAAGTCGTCCGCGGCACTTGTCGACGCTGTGTTCCTTGAGGCGTTCCGCAATGAGGAACTCGAGCAGCTCGGCGACGCCGCAGCGCTGCGCACCGCCTCTGGTGAACGGCTGGCGTTCACCACCGACTCGTATGTCGTTGCGCCGCGGCGATTTCCGGGCGGCTCCATCGGGCACGTCGCGATGCACGGGACGATCAACGACCTGGCGGTGTCCGGCGCGCGCCCGCAGTGGCTGTCGGCCGCGTTTGTCATCGAAGAAGGCTTCCCGATAGCGGAGTTGCGCGAAATCGTCGCCGACATGAGCGAAGCGGCGGCGCGCTCCGGCGTGCAGATCGTCGCCGGTGACACGAAAGTCGTCGGCAGGGGCGCCGCCGATGGGCTCTACATCTCGACTTCCGGCGTTGGCGTGATCCCCGAGGGCCGGCGACTCGGCCGTGAACTCGTCCAGCCGGGCGACAAGGTCGTGCTGTCGGGCACCATCGGCGAACACGGCATGGCGGTGATGCTGGCCCGGGGCGACCTGGCGATCGACGCGGACATCGCGTCCGACACCGCGCCGGTTCACGAGCTCGTAGAGCTGCTGCTGACGGCAGCACCGTCGACGCGGTGGATGCGCGACGCCACCCGCGGCGGCGTCGGCACCGTGTGCAACGAACTTGTCAAGGACTCGCCGTTCGCGTTGATACTCGACGAAGCGAGCCTTCCCGTTCAGCCGCAGGTGCTCGGCGCCTGCGACATGCTGGGTATCGACCCGCTATACGTCGCCAACGAGGGCAAGTTCGTCGCGATCGTCGCACCCGGCGAGGCGGACGCGGCGGTGGCTGCGTTGCGTTCGCACTCGCAAGGGGAGCACGCGACCGTCGTCGGGGACATCGTCACCGAGCCACACGGCATCGTGGCATTGCGAACGTCGTTCGGCGGCAGCCGAATCGTCGACATGCTGGTCGGCGATCCGCTGCCGCGGATCTGTTAGGAGGAGAACGCCGATGTGTCTGGGAATTCCCGGCCAGGTCGTCGACATCGTCGACGCCGAGCAGTATCTGGCGAAGGTCGACGTCAACGGCGTGCGCCGGAACATCAGCGTACGACTACTGGCCGATGACAACCTGCAGGTCGGCGACTGGGTGCTGGTGCACGTCGGCTTCGCGATGGCCAAGATCGACGAACGCGAGGCAGCGATCACGCTGGATCTCCTGCAGCAGATGGGTGCCGACTACGACAACGAGGTGCAAGCCTTCAATTCGTCCGAAATCGCTTGAGGGGCTGGGCAGATGAGATTCGTCGACGAGTTCCGCGACCCGGCCGCAGCACGCGCGGTGGTCAAGTCGATCACCGAGCTTGCCGCTGACGACCAGTTCAAGTTCATGGAGGTGTGCGGCGGCCACACGCACACGATCTACCGCCACGGCATCGAGCACTTGCTGCCGGAATCCATTGAGCTCGTGCATGGTCCGGGCTGCCCGGTGTGCGTGATCCCGATGGGACGGGTGGACGACGCGATGTGGCTGGCCGAGCAGCCGGGCATCATCTTCACGACGTTCGGCGACATGATGCGGGTGCCCGGGTCGAAGGGGAACCTGATCGAGGCGAAAGCGCGCGGCGCCGACGTCCGGTTCGTGTACTCGCCGCTGGACGCGCTGAAGATCGCCGTCGACAACCCCGACCGCCACGTGGTGTTCTTCGCGGTCGGCTTCGAAACCACCGCACCCTCCACGGCGGTGACGCTGGTGCGCGCCCGCGGGCTGGGCGTCCGGAACTTCAGCGTGTTCTGCAACCACGTCACCATCGTTCCGCCCATCAAGGCGATCCTGGAATCTCCCGACCTGCGACTGTCGGGTTTCCTCGGTCCCGGCCATGTGTCCACGGTCGTGGGGCTGCGGCCATACCGGTTCGTCCCGCAGGTGTACGGAAAACCGATCGTGGTCGCGGGTTTCGAGCCGCTCGACATCCTCGCCTCGGTGCACATGCTGCTGCAACAGATCCGCGACGGCCGCTGCGAGGTGGAGAACCAGTACACGCGAGTCGTGCGCCCCGAAGGCAACACCCAGGCGCTGAAATTGATGGCTGAGACGTTCGAGCTGCGGCCGCACTTCGAATGGCGCGGGCTGGGGTTCATCTCGCAGAGCGCACTGAAGATTCACCGGGATTACGCCGAGTTCGACGCGGAGCTGACGTTCGACATGCCCGGTGTACGGGTCGCCGATCCGAAGGCATGCCAGTGCGGCGAGGTGCTCAAGGGCGTCATCAAGCCGTGGGAGTGCAAGGTGTTCGGGACCGCGTGCACGCCCGAAACCCCGATCGGCACGTGCATGGTGTCCCCCGAGGGTGCCTGCGCGGCGTACTACAACTTCGGCCGGTTGCACCGGGAAACGGCGCTGGTGCTCGGCCAGCGCGCATGATCCACCCCGCCGACTGTGAATCCGGCGACGCCCCCTCGGCGTGTCGCGTCGCCGGATTCACAGTCGCGCAACTCACGATTGCCTGATGACCACGATCTCGGGCCTTCCTGCGCACGTCTTGCTCGTCCACGCGATGGTGGTGCTGGCGCCACTGACCGCTCTGCTGGGAATCCTGTGCGGGCTATGGCCCGCGGCGCGGCGGCGGCTGGTGTGGCTGGTCCTCGCGTTGGCGCTCGTGACGGCAGGCCTGACGCCGCTGACCACCGAGGCCGGCGAGTGGCTGTTCGACCGCGAGCGCGAACCCAGCGAGATTCTGCGCACGCACGCGGAGCGCGGCGGTTGGATGATCTACTTCTCCGTCGCGCTGGTGGTCGTCGCGATCGCGCTGGCGGTGCTGCACGTCACGGAAGGCCGGTCAGAGAAGCGCAGGACGGCCTGGCCTGTGATCGTCGCGGTTCTCGCGCTCGCCGTGGGCATTTCGACAATGGTCACCGTGTACCGGGTCGGTGACTCCGGTGCCCGAGCGGTATGGGGCGAGGAGTTAACCCAAGCCGACTAGCTACGGCCGCATCTCGTAGGCGCCGTCGTAGCTCTTGACCTGTTCCCAGACGCGCTCGAAGCGCTGAGTTGCCGTGGCGGGCTTGCGCACCGCCGACAGCGCCCAATCCTGCTGGGCCGCGGAGGAACTCGGCTTGCCATGCAACGCGACCGCATGTGCGGAGAAGTCGCGGACCTGGAAGTCGAAGATCTGGTCGAGCAGGTCGCCGTCCAAGCCGACCAGGCTTGCTTGCTCGAGGATCAATTGGCCGTAGACAACCAATGTGAACAAGTGGCCGAGGACGAGAGTGAAGTCGAGGTCACGCATCTGCTCGGCATCCGGTGCTGCCGTGGTCAGCAACTCTCTCAGCGCGCGCGCCTGCTCGTAGAAACGGGCCACGTTCGGGATGTCCGAGTTCTTCTCGTAGGCCGTCGCCCAATCTGCGAACCGTACCTTGGACGCACCGCCGGCAGGGCCCTGCGCCCAGAAGAACACGTCGTCGGCGGGGTCGTTGCGAGTGGGGATTTCGGGGTAATCGGCCGGGTTGAAGAAGTAGTTCGGCATGAATTTCAGGATCTGCGCGACGTTGACGTGGACTGTGCCTTCGAGCCTGGGTAGCGCGCCGATCAGCCGAGCAACTTCGCTGAAGTAGGTGTTCTTCTCAAAACCCTTGGCGGCAAGCACATCCCATAGCAGAACGACGACCTTCTCCCCTTCGGAGGTGACCTTGGCCTTGGTGACGGGGTTGAATAGCAGGTATCGACGGTCGTCGCGGCTCGCGCTGCGGAAGTAATCGATCGCACGGTCGCTGAACAGCTTCATTGCGACGAGGCGGGTGTAGGCGTCGACAAAGCTGGCCCGCACGTGCGGAAAGTCGGTGACCGGGTTGCCGTACAGGATGCGGTTGTTCGCGTGGGTGATCGCTTCGTAGAACGCGTGCTCGCACATCCCGATCGAGGCGGTGCACAGGTTGAACTTGCCGACGTTGACCGTGTTGAGCGCTACTGAGAAGGCATCTGGTCCGGTACATAAGATGTCTTCTTCTCGCACCGGGTAGTCGTTGAGCCGGAAGTTGCTGACATACATCTGGCCGTGCACGACGTTGCCGATCAGTTCGTAGGATTGATGTCGGCTGTCGGCGACGAACCAGACGTAGCCGTCCGGTCCGTCCACGTCGGACCGGCGCGAGAACACCGAGACCATTTCCGCCACGTTGCCGTTGCCGATGTAGTACTTCTCCCCGGAGGCGCGGAAGGCGACGCCGTCCTCGGTGGCGGGCGTCAGCACCATGTCGGTGTTGTAGATGTCAGCGCCGTGTTCTCGCTCGGACAGGCCGAATGCCATCACCCCACCCGATTCGAGTTGCTCGGCTGCGCGCTCTTTGGTCTTGATGTTGTCGCTTTGCCAGATAGGCCCAAGGCCGAGGATGGTGACCTGCTCGGCGTACCAGTAGGCCAGCCCGTAAAAACCGAGTATTTCGCTCAGTGCAGCGTTGCGTGAAGTATCCCAGCGCTTGTCGGGGTCGCCGATGCCGTACTCCGACGGCGTCAAGAACGTCGCGAAAACTCGCTCTCGCTTGATGAGGTCAAGGAAGTCCGACACCCACACCGCGTCGAGGTCATCGCGCAGCAGCGTCCTCTTGCCCCGCTCCTCGAACCAGTCGATCACCGCCCGCAGGAGGCGCCGCGTCTCGGGGTCGAACTGCACAGGGTCATAGCCGTTGGGGTTGAACAGCAATCCGCTCGAGTTCGCCATGCCATATCCCCTTCCGCCGAGCAGACGCAAAAGTACCGAAAACGCCGAGGGGACGGGGGCTTTTGCGACTGCTCGCGGGGCGAAGGGAATCAGCGCTTCCGGCAGGTGACGAGCAGGTACTCCCATGCCATGACGCCCGATCCACCGAGCCACTTGTCCCCCAGGTCGGCCAACTCGGCATCGAGTGCGGCGACGCGCTCCGCGTCGTCGGCAATGTTGCGGTAGGCCGCGATCGTCGGGCCGTAGTTGGCCTTGAAATAGTCACGGAACGCGGCACCGGTCGAGAAGTGCTCCACGGTCAGCGCGTCCCGACGGGCGGCGAACCCGTCCACCCGATCGCCCAACAGTGCGCGCACGTGCGCCTCGTCGCCCCACAACGGCGGCGGTTGCGCACCCGGCGGCGGCGCCGCGACGTACGGCTTCATCGTCGCGAACATCTGCCCGATGAAGCCTTCGGGCGTCCAGCTGATCACCCCGATCCGGCCGCCCGGCTTGCAGACCCGCACCAGCTCGTCGGCAGCCGCCTGGTGATGCGGCGCGAACATCACCCCGATGCTGGACACCACCGCGTCGAATTCGTTGTCGCCGAACGGCATTGCCTCGGCGTTGGCTTCGCGCCACTGCAGTGTGATGCCGCGTCCCTCGGCGGCGGCACGGCCCTGCGCGAGCAGCTCGGGCGTCAAGTCGCTGGCGACGACGTCGGCGCCGGTCTGCGCGGCCGGGATCGCGACGCTGCCGGTGCCGGCCGCCACGTCCAGCACACGGTCTCCGGGCCCGATGCTCGTCGCCTCGACCAGCACCGGCCCTATCGGAGCGACCAGATCGGTGACGATCGCGGAGTAGTCGCCGGATGCCCACATCGCGCGGTGCTTGGCCGCAACGGTGGGTTGCGCGGTCTGCGTCTCGGTGCTCATGTCGTTCTCCTGTCGACGAGTTGTCGCTGCCACCATGGTCCGCCGGATTCGACCATGGCCTCTAGTACCAGATCTGTACTGTCGCAGGAAGGAGGTGCAGATCATGTCGTCATACGGTCAGTTCTGCCCGGCGGCCAAGGCAATGTGGGAGATCCACCGCACCGCGCCCGTCCCACGACCGGCATGAGCGACGACCCGGCCGCCGTCCTGCAACGCTGGGCGGACGCCGGAGCGGTGTGGCGGGTAATCGGCCGCCGGCACGACGGCGGCGTGACCGTGGGCCTGTACCAGTGCGACGGCGGCGAGGAGGTCGACCGGATCAGCTCCACCGATCCACGGCTGCTGGAGTACCTCGAAGGCCGGGCCAGCAGCGAGGAGTAGGCGTCAGACCAGGCCCGCGGACCGCGCGAGGTTCAAAATCCCGGTGCGCCCGCTGAGTTGGGCCACGATGTCTTCCAACCGGCTCAGCGGCAGGTCCATCTGCCACTCCGGCAGCAGGCCGTAGATCAGCACACAACTGGGGCGCACGTCGACCTTGGTGATCAGCAGTCCGTTCGGCAGATCCGGCAGCTCTATCGGGTAGATCGGCAGCCGCGCCGGCAGGCCAACCCGCCGGCCTCCGATGACCAGCGCCCGCGGTTGCAGCCACAGCGCGGTACCCACGATGCGGATGTCGACTTCCATGTGGCCCCACCCAGGGCGGCGCGCCCAGCGCATTCGCACCACTCCGTCGTCGTCGATGTGAGATTTGAACTGCGGCGAGGCATGCTCGACGAGCTCCTCGAGGACCTCTGCCGGCAGCTTCAACGAAAGCTCGACGGGCGCGGACACGACATCCGATGTTGCACCAGGACGAAAGTGGACGTTGTTGAACACCGCCATCGCCTCATCGAAGCGGTACTCGCGCCAGGCCACGTCCTCGGCGACCAGCAGCGCGTCGCCGAGCAGCCCGACCGCCAGCCCGCGAAGGTCGATACGGAAGTCGAATTCCGTGACCGTCAACGTCAGGTCGTCGCCATTTGTGTGGATCGTCAGGCTGCGGCCGACGACGAGGCGGCGCAGCGTCTGGAACAGGGTTCGGTACGCGATCGCGGCCCCGGTGGTGACCGTTGGTACCGCGGTCGACGACCACAGCGAAGTCAGCCGCTCGCGTGAGCGGAACGGGTCCCATCCGGGTAGCGACGCGAAACGCGGCACCAAACCAGCATTCCTTATGCGTCAACACGAGTGGCGACAGGCGCGGGCGTCACCGATGCGTAAGGCCTCTCCACGCAGGTGGCCGGTAGGTTGACGGCATGCGGAGCCGGGCGGTGAACGGCCTCGCGGCGGTCGCTGTCGCCGTCGGGGTGGCCAGCTTGCTCGCTGCGATGTTCGGCCCCGGCGCAGACGCGCTGACGGCGGTGGGGTCGGCAGTCGTCGATCTCACGCCGGGGCCGGTCAAGGAGTGGGCGATTCGGACTTTCGGCACCGCCGACAAGCTGTTCCTGTCGAGCACGATCGTCGTGGTGATCGCGGTGCTGGCCGCCACTGCCGGCGTGTGGGAGACGCCGCGACGCCCGGTCGGCAGCGCGATGATCGCGGTATCGGGCGCGCTGGGGTGCGCGGCGGTTCTGTCGAGGCCAGGCGGCCGGCCGCTCGACGTGATTCCCGCGGTCGTCGGCACCGCCGCCGGGATTCTCGTGTTGCGCCTCTTCGCGAAGGGCAGCGCCCAGCCGCAGCGGTCGCCGGATGCCATGCGCCGGTCCTCGCTGGCCGCGCTCGGCGTGCTCGCCGGTGGGGTGCTGGCGGGTGTCGGCGGCGGCATACTGAACCGCCGGCTGCACTCGGTGGCCGACGAGCGCAATGCGGCGACGATCCCACCGGCCAAGACACCCGCACCGCCGGTACCCCCCGCTGTTCAGCCGAAAGGCGTTGCGCTGCCGAGCTTCATCACCTCCAACACCGACTTCTACCGGATCGACACCGCACTGGTGGTCCCTCAGGTGAGCCGTGCCGACTGGCGGCTGCGCATTCACGGGATGGTGGATCGTGAAATCACCTACAGCTTCGATGATCTCACGCAGTTCGACGTCGTCGAGAAGGCAGTGACTTTGACGTGCGTCTCCAATCCCGTCGGCGGAGATCTCATCGGCAATGCGGTGTGGCGCGGCTACCGCGTCCGAGACTTGCTGGCACGCGCGGGAATTCACCGCGACGCAGACATGGTGTTGTCGACGTCGACGGACGGGTTCACCGCGGGAACGCCGGTCGAGGCCATGACCGACGGACGCGACTCGCTGCTGGCATTCGCGATGAACGGCGAGGCGCTGCCGGTCGACCACGGCTATCCGGCGCGTCTGGTGGTGCCCGGGCTGTATGGCTATGTGTCGGCGACGAAGTGGGTAACCGACCTGGAGCTGACCCGGTTCGACCGTGCCCAGGCGTACTGGACGCGGCTTGGCTGGTCGGACCGCGCGCCGATCAAGACCGAGTCGCGTATCGACCTGCCGCGCAGCGGCCAACGGGTAGCGGTCGGCCCGGTCATTTTCGGCGGCGTGGCGTGGGCCCAGAACCGCGGTGTGCGCGCCGTCGAGGTGCGCGTCGACGAGGGGCCCTGGCAGCCAGCGGAACTGGGCGCCAACTACTCCAACGACACCTGGCGGCTGTGGAGTTACCGCTGGACCGCCACCCGCGGCGAGCACACCATCAGCGTGCGAGCCACCGACAACATGGGCGCCGTCCAGACCCCCGAACAGACCTCGGTGATGCCGGACGGCGCGACGGGCTGGCACACGGTCGTGTTCACGGCCGCATGACAAGCTGAAGCCATGTTGCTCATCGACGTGGCAGAGGCGTCGGCGGAGGTGGGCGCCCAGTCGTCGCGGTTGGCGAAGATCGATCGCCTCGCTCGGCTGCTCGACGCTGCCGCGTCCGGCTGCGACTCCCACCAGATCGCGGTGGTGGTGTCGTGGCTCTCAGGCGAACTGCTTCAGCGGCAGATCGGCGTCGGTTGGGCCACGTTGCGAAGCCTGCCCGCTCCCGCCGACGAGGCGAAACTCGCCGTCGCCGAGGTCGACACGGCATTCAGGGCAATCGGCGCGGTGTCCGGCGCCGGCTCGCAGAAGCAACGGGCCCATCTCGTCGGCCAGTTGTTCTCCGCGGCGACCACGGTCGAGCAGACGTTCCTGCGCCGGCTGCTGCAAGGTGAACTGCGCCAAGGCGCGCTGGCCGGCGTGATGGCCGATGCGGTCGCACGCGCGGCCGGCCTCTCCGCTGCCGAGGTGCGTCGCGCCGCGATGCTCGCCGGAGACCTGCCCGCCGTCGCCGCCGCGGCCTTGACCGGTGGTGCCGAGGCGCTCGACGAATTCACCTTGCGGGTGGGCCGCCCGGTAGGCCCGATGCTCGCGCAGACCGCTACCGACGTGGCCGATGCGCTGGAAAGACTCGGCGGCACAGCAGTTTTCGAAGCGAAGCTGGACGGCGCGCGGCTGCAGATCCACCGCGACGGCAACGACGTCGCGCTCTACACGCGCAGCCTCGACGACGTCACCGCCCGGCTGCCCGAGGTCGTTGGTGCCGCGTTGGCGCTTCCGGTTAAGTCGCTGATCGCCGATGGGGAGGCGATCGCGCTGCGACGCGACGGCCGGCCACACCCCTTCCAGGTCACCGCGTCCCGGTTTGGGCGCGCTGAAGCCGCTGGCGCACAACAGCTCTCGGTATTCTTCTTCGACGTGCTGCACCGCAACGGCGAAGACCTTCTGGATCTTCCGACGGCCGAGCGGCTCGTCGTGCTCGACGACATAGTGCCGCCCTCCCAGCGCGTCGACCGGCTGGCCACCGCTGACCCTGACGAAGCCGGCCGGTTCCTCGACGCGACGCTGGCCGCTGGCCACGAGGGGGTGATGGCCAAGTCGCCGACGGCGCCATACGAGGCCGGCCGCCGGGGCGCCGGCTGGTTGAAGGTCAAGCCGGTGCACACGCTCGACCTGGTGGTGCTGGCCGTCGAGTGGGGCTCCGGGCGGCGCATTGGCAAGCTGTCCAACATCCACCTCGGCGCCCGCGACCAAGCGTCGGGCGGCTTCGTCATGCTCGGCAAGACGTTCAAGGGCATGACCGACGCGATGCTGGAATGGCAGACACGCCGGTTCACGGAGTTGGCCGACGGCCCGACCGATGGATACGTCGTCAAGCTCCGCCCCGAGCAGGTGGTCGAGATCGCCTTCGACGGCGTGCAACGCTCATCCCGCTACCCCGGCGGTGTCGCGCTGCGGTTCGCCCGCGTGCTGCGTTACCGCGACGACAAGAGTCCCGCCGAGGCCGACACCATCGACACCGTGCGGCAGTTCTACGACCGGTCATGAGCAGACGCGGAATCGCATTACCCGGCCCGTGGTCATGCGATTCCGCGTGCGCGCGCGCTGAGAGTTGACAAGATCACCGCATGGCTTCTCCGACGATCGAGGAAACCGACGGCGACGTCACCTACCTGCGCACCGACCCGGACCTGCCGCCCGTCGCGATCATCGACCGCTCGCCCATAACCGGCCGCCACAAGATCGTGTTCGGCGTCATCGCCCTACTCGGCGCGGTGGCGTGGGCGATCATCGCGCTCGTCCGGGGCGAGACGGTCAACGCGGTCTGGTTCGTCATCGCCGCGATCTGTACCTACGTCGTCGCGTTCCGCTTCTACGCCCGGCTGATCGAGATGAAGATCGTTCGGCCACGCGACGACGAGGCCACACCGGCCGAGATGTTCGAGAACGCCACCGACTACATGCCCACCGACCGCCGGGTGCTGTTCGGTCATCACTTTGCCGCGATCGCCGGCGCCGGGCCCCTGGTCGGTCCAGTCCTGGCCATGCAGATGGGCTACCTGCCCGGCATCATCTGGATCCTCGTCGGCGCGGTGTTCGCCGGGTGTGTGCAGGACTATCTGGTGCTCTGGGTGTCGACGCGCCGCCGCGGCCGCTCTCTCGGGCAGATGGTGCGCGACGAGATCGGCGCCGTGGGCGGTGCGGCCGCGATTGTGGCCATTCTCGTCATCATGCTGATCCTGCTGGCGGTGCTGGCGCTGGTCGTCGTCAACGCGCTGGCTGAAAGCCCGTGGGGCGTGTTCTCGATCGCGATGACGATCCCGATCGCGATTTTCATGGGCCTGTATCTGCGGTTCATGCGTCCGGGCCGCGTCTCCGAGGTCACGGTGATCGGAGTCGTCCTGCTGCTGCTGGCGGTCATCGCCGGCAACTGGGTGTCCGAAACCGCTTGGGGCCAAGACTGGTTCGGCCTGTCGAAGGTGGCGCTGTCGTGGTGCGTCATCGTCTACGGCTTCGCGGCGTCGGTGCTGCCGGTGTGGTTCCTGCTGGCTCCGCGCGACTACCTGTCCACGTTCATGAAGGTCGGCACCATCGCGCTGCTGGCCCTTGGGATCCTGATCGCACGGCCTGTGGTCGAGGCGCCGGCGGTGTCCGCGTTCGCGCACAGCGGCACCGGGCCGGTGTTCGCGGGGTCGCTGTTCCCGTTCCTGTTCATCACGATCGCCTGCGGCGCGCTGTCCGGATTCCACTCGCTGATCGCGTCCGGCACTACCCCGAAGATGCTCGAGAAGCAGAGCCAGATGCGACTGATCGGCTACGGCGGCATGATGACCGAGTCGTTCGTCGCGGTGATGGCGCTGGTCACCGCGGCCATCCTCAACCAACACCTCTACTTCGTGATGAACGCCGCCGAAGGCAAAACCGGCGGCGTCGCAGAATCCGCTGCGGCATACGTGAATACGCTTCCGCTCGGCGGTGAACCGATCAATGCCCAGCAGATCAAGGACGCGGCGGCCGCCGTCGGCGAGACGTCGATCGTGTCCCGGACCGGCGGCGCGCCCACACTGGCGATCGGGATGTCGGAGGTGCTGCATCAGGCGTTCGGCGGCCCCCGGGTTCAGGCGTTCTGGTACCACTTCGCGATCATGTTCGAGGCGCTTTTCATCCTGACCACCGTCGACGCCGGCACCCGCGTCGCGCGGTTCATGCTTTCCGACGCGCTCGGCAACCTCGGTCGCCCCCTGAGCAAGTTCCGCAATCCCAGCTGGCGCCCCGGCGCATGGCTGTGCAGCGCGGTGGTCGTCGTGGCGTGGGGCGGCCTGCTGCTGATGGGCGTCACGGACCCGCTTGGAGGTATCTACACGCTGTTCCCGCTCTTCGGTATTGCCAACCAGTTGCTTGCGGCGATCGCGTTGACGCTGGTGACGGTCGTGGTGGTCAAGAAGGCCTACCTGAAATGGGCATGGATTCCAGGCATTCCGCTGCTGTGGGACCTGATCGTGACATTGACGGCGTCCTGGCAGAAGATCTTCTCGGGTGACCCCGCGGTCGGCTACTGGGCACTGCACCGCCAATGCCAGCAGGCTCTCGACGCCGGAAAGACACGATGCAGCACCGCCAAGAACGTCGACCAGGTGCACGACGTCATCCGCAACACGTTCATCCAGGGCACGCTGTCGATCGTGTTCGCGGTGTTGGTGGTCGTCGTGTTTCTTACCGGAGTGATCATGGTGTTGAGGGTGATTCGCGGGAGCGGCACACCGCTCACCGAAGATGAACCGGTGCCGTCGCAGTTGTTCGCACCTTCTGGAATCTTAGCGTCGACCGCAGAACGGGAGGTGCAACGCCAGTGGGACGCGCTATCCAAATCGCCCGCCAAATCCGTTGGTACTGCCGCACATTGATGGGCGACGCTCACTACGGGCGGTACCTGGACCATCGACGTCGAGTGCACCCGGGCGAGCCGGTGCTGAGCGAACGTGAGTACTGGAAGGTGCGCCACGCGGCCGCCGACGCCAATCCGGGCGCGCGCTGCTGCTAGCGGCTGAGTCAGCTTGTCACGACTGTCAATCGCGTTCGTAGGCGATCGCATCGAACTTCCTCGTCGCGGTCGTCGAACCAGGTCAAACCCTGATTGCACTTAGAAAGACGTTGGCGACGATTACGCGGGTCAGCAGAAAGGTCCGTACCACCCGGTATACCCCCCTTGGTATTCCTGCTACGCTGAGATCAACAGTCACCTCGTTCACCCCGAGGAGTGCCGCGTGACGCCAACGAAGGAAGTCGATATCAACACGTTTGCGCGCGCCTGGGAATCGGGCGCGCCGGTCTTGGACGTGCGTGAGGACTACGAGTACGCGCAGGCGCATGTGCCCGGCGCTGTGTGGATACCACTGGGCGAGCTGACCGCACGCCTGTCAGAGCTTCCTCGCGATGAGACCGTTTACGTCATCTGCGCCTCCGGTAATCGCAGCAAGCAAGGCGCGGAGATAGTTGAATCGTCTGGTCGCACCGCCGTGTCGGTCGCCGAGGGAACCACGGGTTGGTTGCGCGCCGGGTATCCCACCGAACCGGGCTCCGCTGGCTGAACGCGCGGCGTGCAGTTCAGCAGCCCGCGCCAGCGAAGCGCGGCCCCTTGGTCGGGTTGTTGTCGCGATCACCGCTGTGCCTCCATCCCCCGCAGCGACACGGTCGAGCGGTGGATGGCCTTGTCTGACGTGTGCGACCGCCGGTGTACGGCAGTCAGTGCAGGCACAACAATGCGGAGAATGCCGGAATGGCGGTCCTAGCGCCAGGACCAGGCGTTCGGCGCACCGTGTCAACTACGTCCGTGGTGGTAACCCATGAAAGGTCCGTAGCCAGAGTGTCCAGCCGCAGGCAGGGCCCGAGGCGAGGCATAGATCTCGGCGTTGTCGGGTGACACGCACTGGGTGGCCCCTCCCGAGTTGACGCACGATTCGTCATCGGCGGAGGCGGTGGGTGCGGCAGCTATGCTTATTGCTGCGACGCCGACCGCCAACAGCGATACGATGCGGTCCGGTTTGATACGCACGATGGCGTCCCTTCTCTACCGACAGCGCTTACTTTCAGATATTGCGTTGCCGCTTTCAACAGTATAACGATTACCCTGGGGGGTATATTCTGTCTTTCTCGTCACATGAGACCGCGGCCCGACATCCGGCCTAGTCGAGTCGGTCACGGTTTCACAGTGATTTCATGGCGGCAGTGCACCACGGTGCTCAGGTTCGGATCGGCATCCTGGTTGGGGTCGCGGGGCCCGCCGACCGCCGAACCGAGAGCGATCTGATTGTGTCTCATTGGATTACATCGCGGTCGTAGACATCTCAAGGACGGTCGCGGCGAAAGAAGTCGTCGCGGAAGAGGTAGTGACAGAAGCAATGCTGCTGAGGGGAAACGATCGTGTCGTCAGATCAACCGAACGAGACGGGTGCCGATTGCGCGCAACCAGAAACCGCCGCCATGGAGCCGACCGGCTCGCGCCGCCATTTGCTTGCCCACACCATCGCCACCGCCGTCTTGCTCGCCGCGCTCGTCGCGCTAGCGATCGGCCTTTTCACCAGACCCGCCCACCCACGAACCATCCATGGCGGTCACGTTCTCAGTATGCGAAGCAGCCACGCACGACAGTGGCGAAATCAGTTTGATCGCACCCCGGCATCAAGCTCCCTCGCGTCGTTTCGCGTTCGGGCGGCGAGTTGTTTTTACTCCGCCGCCGACGCCGACTGCCTGCAGTTCCCCATGTAGTCGCCGCGACCGCTCACCGACATGTCTACATCAACGGGATCTGCCCGCGCTCACCACACTCACTATTCAGAGGAAATCCTTGGATGTGAGGGGGTCGCGCCGTTCGCGCTCAATCGGCAGACCATTGCCGATTCCTTAAGGCACCTGGTCTTGCGGATTTCGGAGCTTCGTAGTGGCCGCATCGTCACCCAACAGAAGGGAGCGAACGAGCCGGCGGGTCCCGAAGGGACGAAGCATCGAGCTGGCAGGGCGTGGGCGCACTTTCAGCGGCCACCAGAACCACCGGCCGAGCAGGCCCGCAATTGACGGCGTCATCAGGGAGCGCACTATCAGCGTGTCGAATAGCAGGCCCAATCCAATTGTGCTGCCCGCCTGACCAATCGAACGCAGATCGCTGGCAACCATCGACATCATGGTGAACGCGAATACCAAGCCCGCCGCGGTGACAATGTGACCGGTTTCGCCCATCGAGCGGATGATGCCGGTCTTCAGTCCCGCGCCGATCTCCTCCTGGAACCGCGAGACCAGCAGCAGATTGTAGTCGGACCCAACAGCAAGCAGGATGATCAATCCGAACACCGGGGCAATCCAGTTCAGTTCCAGCCCAAGGATGTGTTGCCACACCAGAACCGAAAGCCCAAAAGCAGCACCCAGCGACAAGAGCACCGTGCCGACGATGACCAGGGATGCCACGAGAGCCCGAGTGATGATCAACATCACGGCGAATATCAGCGTAATGGCCGCCAGTCCCACGATCAGCAGGTCGTATTGGGAGCCCGCTTGAATATCGCGGTAGATGGCCGCCGTGCCGGCAAGGTAGAACTTCGCGTCCGTCAGCGCCGATCCCTTCACCGCCTGATGCGCGGCGGCCAGTTCGGGTTTGACCGCAGAAATGCCTGCCGGAGTTGCCGGATCCGTGTCGTGGGTAATGATGAATCGCGCCGCCTTGCCGTCCGGTGACAGAAACAGTTTCAGGCCACGCTGGAAGTCGGGATTGCCGAACGCTTCCGGTGGCAGGTAAAAGTAATCGCCGCCCTTGGATTCGTCGAAGGCCTGGCCCATCGCGCTCGCGGTGTCGGTCATTCGCGAGATCTGGTCGACCAGACCCGCGAAGCTGCTGTGCATGGTGAGCAGACTTCCCTGCATCGACTTTGCTACCGCGATGATCGGCGGCAGCTCCGCGAGCATTCGCGGCATTATCGCGTCGATATTGGCCATGTCTTGCAACAGCGTCTTCATGTTGTCGCTGAACGTGTCGACGCCGTCTAGGGCATCGAAAACGGATCGTATCCCCTGACAGACCGGAATGTTGAAGCAGTGCGGTTCCCAATAGAAGTAGTTACGAATCGGTCTTGCCACATCGTCGAAATCCGCTAAGTGGTCGCGAATTTCGTCGAGCGTGGCTTTCATCTCGTTCATGTCGGCAAGCATGTGATGAGTCGTGTTGCTCAGCTGGCGCATCAGCTCGTACATCCGCTCCATGGAGTCGATCATCGCGCCCAGGTCGTCGCTCATTCTCTGCATGTCGACCGTCCGGTCCCTCATGAACTGAAGGTTCTGTTGAATAGGAATCGATTGCGCACTGATCTGGAAAGGTATCGACGTGTGCTCGATCGGGCCGCCCAATGGCCGCGTGATGCTTTGCACCATCGCGATTCCCGGTGAACGGAAGATCTCCTTGGAGATCCTGTCCAGGATGATCATGTCGCCGGTATTGCGCATGTCGTGATCGCTTTCGATCATCAGCACATCGGGATTCATTGTGGCAGCAGTGAAATGGCGCTCGGCCGCCGCATATCCGACATTCGATGGCAGGTTCGAGGGCGTATAGAAACGATCGTTGTAGCTGATTTTGATGCTCGGCATGATGAGGATCCCCACAAGCGCGATGACGAGCGAAGCGGCAAACACCGGCCCAGGCCAGCGCACAGTAGCAGTGCCGATGCGCCGCCACCCGCGGACTTTGACGGCCTGCTTCGGGTCGAGCAGCCCGAAACGGCTCGCCACCGCGACAACGGCCGGCGCCGCGGTCAATGCTCCCGCGACGACGACAAGCAGACCCAAGGCGGACGGAATCCCCAGCGCTCTGAAATACGACAGCCGCGCCAAGTGCAGGCATAGCGTGGCACCGGCGATCGTCAGACCTGAGCCCAAGATGATATGAAACGTGCCCCTAAACATCGTGTAGTAAGCAGTCTCCCGGTCTTGGCCGGCATGACGAGCTTCCTGATACCGACCGATGAGAAATATCGCGTAATCGGTTCCCGCGGCGATCGCCAGCGAGGACAGCATGGCGACGACGAACGTCGAAAACCCCAGCAGACCGTAGTTGCCCAGTATCGCGACAACCCCTCTGGCAGTGCCCATCTCGAAACCCACCATGACGAGGACGAGAAGCACCGTGCTGACGGAGCGGTAGGTGATAAAGAGCATGATCATGATGACCACGCCCGTAACGCCCATCATCTTGAACATGCTCTTGTCGGCAGCTTCGTTCATGTCCGTTGTCAGCGCTGCCGGACCGGTGATATATACCCTGAGCCCGCTGGGCGGAACTGAATCGTGGACGGTCTCCCGGACAGCCTCCACGGACTCATTGCCCAAGGTGCTGCCCTGATCGCCCGCGAGATTGAGCTGGACGTAGGCGGCTTTGCCATCGCGGCTCTGCACGCCCGCCGCGGTGAGTGGATCTCCCCACACGTTCTGAACATGCTGTACGTGAGTGGAGTCCGCTTGGAGTTTGCCTACCAGCTCGTCGTAGTAGCGGTGTGCCTCCTCGCCGAGTTTCTCGTCGCCTTCCAGGACGACCATCGCAGTACTGTCAGAGTCGGACTCGTGGAATTTCTCGCCGATGCGCTTCGCGGCGATCATCGCCGGTGCATCTTGCGGCGACATCGTGACCGCGTGGTTCCTCGCTACCGACTCGATCGGCGGCACAAGCACATTCAGCGCGACGGTCAGCAGCAGCCAGGCCACGATGATCGGCACCGCGAACTTGCGGACGAACCGCATGAATCCCGGCCGGGCGTCAGTGTCGGCGTTCATGCGGCTTTCACCAGGCAGGAGACTTGAGCGTCGTGTCCGACGGAGGATCGCTCGTCTTTCACCTCACCGTTGACCAGGATGCGGCACCCGATGTCGGCGCTATCGCCCTGTGCCACCACGCTAGCCATCACCGCCGGTGTCGTCGTTGTGACCGTGTGGGTCCAGGGCAGACTCGTGAAGTCGGCCTGTTCCGGCTGGGCTTTGTCATTCAGGTAGCTCACGCTTCCTGCTGTGTCGCCAGCCCCGAAGACCTCGTATGTCACCCGCTTGAGAGTGAAGGGCTCGAGTGGTTTGGCGACGCTGCCCGTCGCAGAAAAGATCGCGTCAGAGCCGAAGACACCACGGAGCCGGTCGACGGCAAGACCACCGAGGGCAACGGCCACCACGACGATCAGCGGTACCCATGCCCGCTTGAGAAAGGTGTAGATAGTCGTCCCCTTTGCTCAAGTCCTGACATGAATAAAGATTTACAGCCCGAGGGGTCAATTCCGGAGTCGATTGAGCGAGCCGTCGACCATCGAGGGATGCGGGCGCCCTCGGCCTGCACCCACCGTGCTTGACGTCAACTCTGGTGCAGACGCCGGGATTGAGACATGTGCGGCATGCTATCTATACCAGTGGGGGTATCACAACCTAATGCGCCTACTCTCGATCTACCCCATCGAGTGAAACCGAGGACTCCATGAGACCGAGCAGCGCAGATCAGCTGCTCTACTGACATTGCTTCTCAGCGACTCCACAGCGGCTGCCATGACACTGGAACTCATGTCCGATCCCGGAAGCACGAAACGATGTTCGACGTGATTGGCGACCCGGCCGCTACGTCGACGACGCTGATGGTGTCAACCGTCGCATCGCTGTTCCTGGGTGCTCATCTGTGGTCGCCCCATCGCTACCGTGCCGCGGTGATGCGGGCGGCAGGACTGCTCGTAGCCCTGACAGGTTTGATCTTCGCCATCCACGGCCACGGGTGGGTAACCCGGCTCGACGCGGCAACCACCAATTGGTTTGTCGCACATCGTTCCTCGCGACTCGACGTGGTTGCCGTTGTAATTACCGACCTCGGCAGTCCGGTATGCGTCGCGGCCGCCAGCGTCGTGTCGGCGACACTACTGTCCTGGCTGGCCCGCTCGATTGTCCCCGGCACGGTGATCCTCGGTGTGGTATCGGCGGCCGCGCTGACAGAAACCGTAATCAAAGCGCTGATTGACCGTCCTCGTCCGGCTCCGGGACTGCAGCTGGTGCTAGAGACCGACGCATCATTTCCATCCGGACACGTCACCGCGACTGCGGCGCTTCTGGGCATCGTGGCCGTCTATGTCGGCGCCAGTCGCGGCCGCACCGGACGGTTCTGGCTGATGAGCGGAGCGGTTATCGGTGTGCTCATCATTGCGGCGACCCGCGTCTACCTCGGCGTGCACTGGCTCACCGACGTCACCGGCGCCGCAATCATCGCCTCGGCGTACGTCGTGGTCGGTGCGACTGCGCTGAGTGCGCTGGGGGCCCGACACCAGGTAGGCGGCACGTTGTCAGCGGACGTGGTCCCAGCGGAGGAGGCCACGGACGATGTGGCCCGCAGAAACGATGCAGCCGGCTGCAGCCCCGGAGCTCTCGCCGAAGTAGAACGCCCGGAGGAAACACCAACCGACGCGTTTCGATGACGCGCCCGCACCCGGGAGGGCCCAGTGCGGTCAGGCGAATCATCGGAGAGCAGGCGCCGTCATTCTCGTCACCTACCGGAGCAGCGTTGGACTCCCCCCGACCGCGTGAACGGATGCTGACCTGGCAGTTACCAAGTCGTTTCCGGCCAGCGACGACCGTGTCGGTTGTGGGTACCTAAACTCTCAGGGTGTAGTGGCCGAGGAGCTGGTCGGCCGCAGTCGTATCGGCTGGCTGAAAGGGTCACGTCTTGAGCGTCGACGTGGAGACCGCGACCGCACGAGTGATGCGGCTGCCGGAACTTCTGCGTCGCCGTAGGGAACCGGGGTTCCACGACGAGGACACAGCGGCGCTACGGCAGCGCCGGCTCACGCTGATCCGTCGGATCGCGGTGACCGCCTGGGTGGTCGTGATCGTGTACCGGACGGCGACGGCCGGGTTGGCCTTCAACCGTGAACTGCTGCTCCTCTACATCGCGACCGGGCTGGCCGCCGCGAGCATCGGGCGCCGCAAACTGCTGATGGTGCTCCGCGACTGGCTGCCGTTCGCGGTGGTGCTGCTGGTCTACGACGTGAGCCGCGGCGCCGCGAAGATGGTCGGCACACCGACCCTGTGGGAGTGGCAGGTCAACGCCGACCGGTGGCTGTCGTTCGGCACGGTACCCACGGTGTGGTTGCAGGAACGCCTGAAACAAGCAGAGCCGCCCTGGTGGGAAGTATCGATCAGCACTGTGTACATGTCGTTCTTCATCCTCCCGTACGTCGTCGCCGGTGTCCTGTGGCTGCGTGATCGCGACGACTGGAAAGCGTTCGTGCGACGCTTCGTCGCGCTGTCCTTCACAGCGTTGGCGATCTACATCGTGTTGCCGGCAGCGCCGCCGTGGGCGGCGGCCCGATGTACGGGGGCGGACGTCGTCGGCGGCCCGTCGTACCCGGGCTGCATGTTCGGCACCCCGGCCGGTGTAGCTGACGGCGGACTGCTCGGTGCCATGCAGTCCGCGCAACCGGGCGCCCACGATTTCGTCGAGCGAATCTCCACCCGCGGGTTCGCGACCCTTCACCTGCACGTGGCACGTGACCTGGTCAACTCCGGGCAGGTGAGCGTGAACATGGTCGCCGCGATCCCGTCGCTGCACGCTGCCCTGTCGGTGATGATCGCCGCGTTCCTCTGGAGTCGGGTGCAACGACGATGGCGTCCGCTCCTGGTGACCTACGTGCTGATGATGGCCTTCACGCTGGTCTACTCGGCCGAGCATTACGTGATCGACATCCTGCTCGGCTGGGGCCTCACCGCGGCGGTTGCCTATGTCGTTCGCCGATACGAGTTGCGCCGCACCGCAGCGGCCGATGGGCTGCTGCCCACTTACGATCGGCCTCATGACGAAGCCGTTGACTGTCGAGCAGTCCCGTGAGATTCCCATCGATGTGCAGCAGGCGTTCGACGGCACGCTGCCGATGCCGCTGCCGACGTTGTTTCGGCGCTGGTATGGCCCGATCCCGCCGATCAGCAGGGTAAGCAACCAGACCGGAGCATGGGACGCGGTTGGCCAGACCCGGACGGTGACGCTGACCGGCGGCGGCAGCCTGCGCGAGGAGCTCACGCATCTCGACCCGCCACACGTGTTCGGCTACACCCTGTCCGACGTCACCGGGCCGATGGGTCCGCTGGTCGGCAAGGTCGAAGGCGAGTGGGTATTCGCCCCATCGGGTACCGGCACCACGGTCACGTGGCGGTGGATGATCCATCCGCGGTCCGCGCTGGCCGCGCCGGCCCTGCCGGTGTTCGGCTGGTTGTGGCGCGGCTACGCGCGGCAGTCGCTGGAGGAACTCGAGCGTCGGCTCACCCACGCCGACCGCCACTGACGCGGCGCCCATCGACCCTGCGGCCAGGGCGCGAAAGTGCGAGTACGCCACGCCGTCAGCGCAGACTCAACGCGGCAACAAGTCAGGCATGCCAAGAGGACCAGCGGCTCACGGCGATGCTGATCACCGGCCCGGTGAGCGAAATACGTTGGTACTGAGGATATTTGCGTCGCAGTAGATCATAGCCGGTGGCCATCGCCTCTCCGCGGTCGTGAATCTCGGCGACACCGTCGGCGCGCACCCACCACAGCTGTTCCCAGTCGTCGGCGTAGTGGTCGACCAGCAAGCTGACACGAGGGTTCTGCTCGATGTTCACCAGGCGGCGCAGCCGGTGGGTTGTCTTCCTCTTCGTGTCCACCGCGGTGTACACGACGTCATGGGAAACCGCGAAGACGACGGGCACGACGTGCGGCACGCCCTGTGCCGTCGCGGTGGCGAGAAACGCCACCTGCCCAGTGGCGAACAAATGTCGTGCGTCGGAATCGGTCATCGGAACTCCCGAAGATACGCCCGCCAGTCCCAGGTATCCAAGAACGTCTTGGCGGCGCGATAGCCCTTCTGGTAGACCGCTTCGACTTCTGCTGCGGAGATGTCGAAGTCGAGGAAGCCAACCTCGGTGGAGTCGACGCGGATCGCGCGGGCGCTCACCCAGGGTTTATTCAGGTACGCCTGGTCCCGGCCGACCAGCACGGTGGTGATGACCTCTTCGAGCAGATGCGGCGGACCGATCACCCGCAGAGGCGACAGTGCCGGGATCACTTTGTCATTGCCTCTGGAAGGTTGGGCAGCACGGTGATCCCGAAGGTGGGCCAGCGGGGCTGCTTGCCGTCGGTCCGGTCCAGCGAGTCGATCGGGAAGTTGGACAGGATGCCGCCGTCCACCAGCGTGGACCGCAGACCCGTGGTCGACGCCAGTGCCACCGGCCGAAAGATGAACGGGATCGACATCGACGCCCGCACCGCGTCGGCGACCAGCTGCTCGTCAGGATCGACGCCATAGACGCGGCGGTAGTCCCACGGCAGGCGCACC
>JBLNEK010000106.1:0-5301 GCA_050262635.1 Candidatus Sericytochromatia bacterium
CGCGCCCGCGCGCGGCCTCGCCCCAACGTACGAATAAACCAGCCTCGGACATTGACATCCCTTCCTTGATTAGACTCCTAGTCTCGCTCGGCACACAGCTTGAAAGGTCTGTATTGCGCTAGATGGCCGAGCCACCTCAAGGTGCTCGAATCGTCAGGAGTGGTGCGGCGGGCGGTTGCGCGTCGAACGACGTGATGGTTCATCGAACTGCCGATCGGCAACACCGCCTAGGGCCGCTGCGTCGGATTGGCCAGGCCGACCTGTATTTCAGGATGCTTTCCGATGGCACTGTGATCTGGACGCTGCCCACCAACAATGTCGCAGTGGCTGCGGCGGCGTACATGTGTGTTCGTCCCAAATACGTAATGGGATTTTCTGCGCGACCTACGATCATGGTTATGAGGATCGTGACCATCGCAGCCGTCGCACTAGTTGCGGCGACAGCGCCTGCTGCGCCAGCGATTGCTGACAATGATCTACCCGCCGATCTACCCGCCGTGGGCTCCCCGTGCTCAAGTAGTGAGCTCAACCACACCGCGACAACGAGCGACGGCGCGACAGTTCGCTGCCTCGCCAATGAACAGAACGGCTTTAGCTGGATGGCCGACACGGGCACGGCGGGCACCATCGCCCAGCTGCAAAGCGAGGGGTACACCGTGACCATCACCAGGGTCGGTACCGGCCCACTCGATCAGTGCAAAGTGACCGACGTCCGCAACCCAAACACGACCACCTACACCACCCGGTCACACGAGGGAGCCAGCGGGGTGAACACTGTCATCATCAGCAAGACGATCGACGTCACGCTGGACTGCACCTGAGCATTTCGTCCGCCAGCGCGACCTGCCAAGACCTGTATCTCCCAACAATTGCCGAGGGTACAGGCGGATGGTCTTTCGCCGCCGAATCGCCCGGCAGCACCGCAGGCGTGCGTTGTTCGAACACACAGCGGAGAGTTCCAGGAACGGCCTGACCGCTCGGCTGCGTTCGCGCAACTTTAGTAGTTCCGCCTTCTAATCTCATCCTGGTATTGACTCATGCTGGAAGCGAGTCTTTCGTCAACGACGGCGTCCAGGACCCCGAAGTGATCGACGACCAGCCGCGCACGGTTGACCCAATGCCGAAACTCGTCATCGCGCCGGGTCGATGGCAATGCGGGGGGCGTCCGGGTAATCAACGCCGCGACCTTAGAGGTCATCGGTTAAGCCCCGGTCGGGCCCCCGTCCGATGATTCGCACTGGGTAATGAGCAGCCCAGACACCGTCGCGGTCAGTCCGGACGGAACGCGCCTCTACGTCACCGAAAATGTCAAGGTGCTCGAACTCGCCTCCGGCAGCTACCCCTCCGGCGAGTTCTACTACGACGACCAGGGCCGTCTGTGGGTCGTCGTCGACAACTACAGCGCGGTGTCAGTGATCGACACCGCCACCGACACCGAAAGTGCGATGGTTCCCGTCAGCGGCGCCTCCAACGTGACTGTCAGCCCGGACGGCAGTCGTGCCTACGTCACCGGTTCAGACGGAAAGACGGTCACGGTGATCGATACCCGCACCAACACTCTGATCGGCACCTTACCACCGATCAGAACTCCACCAGCGATACCCGTGACATCGCCGCCGCTGGCACCGGCTATGGCGCCGTCTACGTCACGGATTCGAGTGATAACGCGCTATACATCACCTCGTTCGACACACAAACGGCGGTCTGATCCGTCGCCTCGACCCGCACCGACGCGGTGAACTCGCCGAGACCCTCGCCACCTGTCCGAGACCTTCGCCGAGGTGTCGGACGGCAGAGGCGTCATATGTGCTGGGCATGTCCGCCTACCTGCTCGACCCTGCTTGACCTGTGCCGAAAACGTTCGATTCCGGGACAGACACCGGGGTGGCTTGGCGGCCTCGCTATTTCCCCATGATGGATTGTTCCGGAAGTATGTTCCGATAGTACAACGTTCCAAAACTAGAGAGCTTCATATTCCGGTACACTGGGGGAGTGAGCAAGGCACCCGCACCGACTTCCGCGTCGACCGTGATCGGCTATGCCCGCGTGTCGACCGTCGGCCAGACTCTGGAGCAGCAGATCGAGGCGCTCGCCGCTGCCGGGGCGGGCAAGATCTTTCACGACGTGATGTCGGGGGCGCGCGATGACCGGCCGGGTTTTGCCGAGTGCCTGCAGTACTTGCGGGAGGGCGACACCCTGATCGTGTGGCGGCTGGATCGGTTGGGCCGCAATATGCGCGGCATATTGAACACCTTCGATGAGTTGACGCAGCGCGGGGTGACGGTGCGCTCGTTGCATGATGGCGTGGACACCTCGACCAGCACGGGGCGGATGGTGGCCGCAATCTTGATGTCCATCGCTGAATACGAACGCGAGTTGGTCAGGGAGCGCACCGCACTGAAGCTGGAACATGCCCGTAAATCGGGGCGCAAGTTCGGTCGGCCTGCCAAGCTCACAGGTGACCAGGCGGCCCTGGCCCGCCGGATGAAAGACAGCGGGGAAACCGCCGCGACGATTTGCGCGACGCTGGGGGTAGGCCGGACGACGCTGTATCGCTACCTCGCCGAGGGCGGCGTTGCACAGAGCGGCCTGTAGCGCGCTACACCTTGTCGAGATCGGTGCGCATTAACCGCACTTCGTAGTCGCCCCATGTCGACATATTCCAGTAGAGATAATGCCGTTCCGATGTCGGGACGTTCTGTGTCGACGACCAAGGGTGGATCATCGGCGCATACAGGCCGGGCATCCGTGCGGACCTAACCAAGGTTTTCGGCGCTGACCACGGCCCCTGTGGGTTATTGGCCTTGCGCATTACGACGTTGTTGTTCTGGTCGGTGTCGAGCATCAGGTACTTCTTTTCGTACTCGTTGTATTACACCGACATTTCGCCCACGCTGGGGTATGTCGTGGTGCGAACGAACCAGCCACTGGGGTCAGCGCGGCCGGCACAGCTTCTGCGGTCTTGTCGCTCACCGGTTGGCTGCCGACAGCGGCAGCCGGGGCGGCCGGTGTCAACACTACCGGAACCGCTAACCGCGCCATGGCGACATCGCTGGGCTTCGAGGGGCACATGAAGTGCGCCGAGGCGATGCCATGACGGCGGTTTGCACCCCGTATCGATTCCTGGCCTGGACGAAGTGCTCGACGATCGCGGCGGCGATCTCATAGAAGCCACGACGGGTCTTGGGTGACATCTGATTCGCCACATCGATCACCCCGCCGGGGCGCAGGTGCGGATCGAAGGGCACCTCGATGACCACCTGGCCGTGATCGGCGAACTGCTGAGTGAGCACAGCGCGGGTGCGTTTGTCGGCGTGCCCGTCAGAGTCGTTAAGCACCACGACAGTTCGCTACCCGGTCAATGCAGGTCCCTCGCTGTATTTCAGGTACGCGCCCGCGCGCCTATTTGGTCGTGATCGCGCCCAATGGCCTGAATCCCGTGTAGCCGGTCTCGGGCTGTAGTGGACTCGGATTTGTTGGGTGCGTTTCGTCAAGTGAGTTGGCCCCACTTGTCGTCACGAATTTTGGCCCCACTGGTGTCAGTCGCTTCGTTTGCGTCGGTTGGTGGTCTTGCTGGTGCGTAGGCGGTAGGACTGGGTGCCGGTCTCGAGGATGTGGGCGTTGAAGGTGACGCGGTCGACGATCGCGGCGACCAGGCGCGGGTCGGGGAACACGGTGCCCCATTCGCTGAAGGGCAGGTTGGTGGCGATGGCGACCGAGGCGCGTTCTTCGCGTTCGGTGATGATTTGGAATAGCAGTTCGGCGCCGCGGGGGTCGATGTGGACGTAGCCCAGTTCGTCGAGGCAGAGCAGGTCGAGTCGGCCGTAGCGGCCGACGACGCGGGACAGGATTCGTTCGTCGGCGGCTTCGACGAGTTCGTTGACCAGTTGGGCGGTGGTGACGTAGCGGACGCGTCGTCCTTGTTCGCAGGCTGCCAGGCCCAGCCCGATGAGTAGGTGACTTTTGCCGGTGCCGGAGTCGCCCAGGAGCACGATGGGTTCCCCCGCGTCCATGTAGTGCCCTGCGGCGAGGTGGCCGAGGGTGGCGGCGGCGATGGTGGGCACGGCGTCGATGTTGAAGTCCGCGAGGCGTTTGAGTCGGGGGAACTTGGCGTCGTTGATGCGGCGGGTGCGGCGTCGTTCGCTGCGTTCGTCGACTTCGGCGGCCAGTACTTCGGCGAGGTAGCCGAGGTGGGATTGTCTTTCCCGAGAAGCGATTTCGGCCAGGCGGGCCGCTTCGGTGCGCACGGTGGGCAGGTGCAGTTCACGTGCTGCGGCACCGATGGAAGCTTGTGCTGCGGCATCGATGGTCGTTGGCTTTCTTGCGGCGGTGGTGGTCATGGTGTGCTCCGGTTCAGTAGTTGGTCGTAGTCGGCCAGGGTGGGGGTGGGTCGGTCGTAGCGGGCCAGTGCACCGATCGGGATGACGGGTGCGACGTGGGTGAGGTCGCGGCGGGCGTCGATGAGCACCAGTTCTGGATCCAGGCACCCCGAAGCCACGGCCCGGTCCATCGCGGTGGTCAACGTGGTGGCGGTCATGGTGCGGTGGGCGAGCAGGATCTCGATCAGTGCGCGGGTGCCCGCGCTGTCGCCGCGGGCTGCTCGGGCGGCGTCCCAGTAGGCTTGGTGGGCAGCGGTGAACGCACCACGGGCCTTGGCTTGAGCCAGCGCGGTGGCCCCGGGTAGCCCGCCGGGCTTGGTCTTGAGGACCTCGAGGTAATGATCGAGGGTCAGGACCTCGACGTAGCGTCCGACGGCGCGTTCGTGGCGGGCGATCATCGTTGGCCCGTCATGGATTTCGACGGTACGAGCCGCTAGCCGAACTGCTAGGCGTCGTCCGGCATAGCGGGCTGGCACGGAGTAGAAGCATTGGCGCACCGAGACTCTGGCGCGATTGTCTACCCGCGCTTGCAGCAGCCGGGCCGGGTCGAACGCTTCGGGCGGCAACGACGTCAGCGCCGTGGCCTCGGTGGCGAACGCGTCGCCGATCGTGACCGGCCGGCCGGTGATCACCCGGTCGTCGTCGAGCCGGTCACCGGTGGCGATCAGTTCGTTGAGCGCCGTCATCGAGGCGACCCGAGGGACCGGGACCAGATGCGTTCGGCGGAAGCGGCCGATCTCGCCTTCCACACCGCCCTTCTCGTGCGCGCCCTGAATGCCGGGGCGGCAGAAGAAGGAGTCGAAGCCGTAATGGCTGCGCAGCGCGGTGAACCGTTCGGACTCGGCGCGGTCGCGGCCCTTGAGTACCCGCACGACGGCGGGTTTGAGGTTGTCGTAGCGCACCCGGGCGGGGACGCCACCGA
>JBLNEK010000107.1:0-13143 GCA_050262635.1 Candidatus Sericytochromatia bacterium
GGCCAGCACATGCGCGGGCCGCCCGCCGATCTCCTCGGCGCCCGCGTGAGCCCACTCCGCCAGCAGCGCATGCTCACCGGCGGGCAACCGACGCCGCCACGACTCGCGCCGCTCCAACAACGTCAACCGCTCCGGGTTCGACAGCGCGTCGGTGTCTAACGACTCAAGCTTCTCCAGTTCAGCGTCAACCGCATCGTAGATCGCGATCGCGGTATCGAACGCCGAACCCATACCCACAACCTATCGACGGACACCGACACATTCGGCCGACAACCCATGCGTCGCAACGTAATCCGGCCCAGCCATCCACAACACCGAATCCATCCACAGATTTGCGCCGATCCGGCGATAGCCCTTGACATCAGCACCGCTCACCCTCCGAGCGCATACTTGACACCGATGACCGCTCCCGCATCCCAGCGCCGCAATCCGGTGATCCTGACCGTCGACGACGACCCTGCCGTCTCCCGCGCGGTCGCCCGCGACCTACGCCGCAAATACGGCGAGGACTACCGCATCGTCCGTGCCGAATCCGGCCTTGACGCACTGGAAACTCTCAACGAACTCAAGCTGCGCGGCGACACGGTGGCGGCGTTCGTCGCCGATTACCGCATGCCGCAGATGAGCGGCATCGAGTTCCTCGAGGAGGCGATGGACATCTACCCGCTGGCGCGCCGGGTCCTGCTGACTGCCTACGCCGACACCCACGCGGCGATCGATGCAATCAACGTCGTCGACCTCGACCACTACCTGCTCAAGCCGTGGGACCCGCCCGAGGAGAAGCTCTATCCGGTGATCGACGCGCTCCTCGACGCCTGGCAGGCCGCCGGCGACCGGGTGATCCCCCACACCAAGATCATCGGGCACCCATGGAACGCCAGGTCGTCTGAAGTGAGAGAATTTCTGGCGCGAAATCAGTTGTACTACACGTGGTTTCGCGCTGACGAGCCCGACGGACAGCGACTGCTGCAGGCGGCGGGCGAAAACGGCCTGACGTTGCCGGTGGTTATCACCGAGCAGGGCACCACGCTCGTCGATCCGCCCGACGCGGAACTGGCCGCCACGCTCGGCCTCACCACCACACCGGCCAGGGACTTCTACGACCTTGTCGTGATCGGCGGCGGCCCTGCGGGTTTGGCCGCCGCGGTGTACGGCGCGTCCGAGGGACTCAAGACCGTGCTGATCGAGCGCACCGCGACCGGCGGGCAAGCCGGCCAGAGTTCTCGAATCGAGAACTACCTCGGCTTCCCCGACGGGCTGTCGGGCGCGCAGCTGGCCGACCGCGCGCGACGGCAGGCGGTCAAGTTCGACGCCGAGCTCATCACCGCGCAAGAGGCCACCGCACTGGAAGCCAGAGGCGCGGCGCGGACGGTGAAGCTCTCCGACGGCAGAGAGATCGGCGCTCGCGCAGTGATCCTGGCCATGGGCGTGTCCTACCGCCAGCTGCCGGCCCGGGGATGTGATCAGCTCACCGGTAGAGGCGTCTACTACGGAGCGGGGCTGTCCATCGCGAGCGAATGCAACGGCGAGGACGTCTACGTCATCGGAGGCGCCAACTCCGCCGGCCAGGCAGCGGTGAACCTGTCCAAACACGCCAAGTCGGTGACGCTCGTCGTGAGGGGTCCGTCGCTGGAGTCATCGATGTCGCACTACCTCATCCAGCAGATCGAGGCGATCGACAACATCAAGCTTCGCACCTGCACGGTGGTCAGAGAGGCATCCGGCAATGGCCACCTCGAGAAGCTCGTCCTCGAAGACCAGAGAACCCGCGAGACCGACGAAGTGACCTGCGGCCGGATGTTCGTCTTCATCGGCGCCGAACCCCGCACCGAGTGGCTCGACGGCGTCGTCGCGCGCGACGACCACGGCTTCGTCCTCGCCGGCCCCGACCTGAAGAACATCTGCGGTTGGACGCTGACCAGGCCACCGCACCATTTGGAAACAAGCGTGCCCGGTGTGTTTGTTGCAGGTGATGTGCGCGCCCAGTCGGCGAAACGAGTGGCGGCAGCTGTGGGCGAAGGGTCGATGGCGGTGATGCTGGTGCACCGATACCTGGCGGAGGCATGAACATGGGCGACACCTGCCTGCCCGACGAGTTGCGGACCTTGTTCCTGTTCGAGGCGCTGACCGACGAACAACTCGAAACCTTGTGCCGCAACGGTCACATCGCCACCTTCGAGCCGGGGCCGGTGTGCGCCGAGGGTGACCCGGCGACGTGCTTCTACGTGCTGCTCGACGGCGAGCTGGTGATGTCGAAGCGCTCAGCCGGGGTGGATATCGAGACCAACCGCACGTCGCAACGCGGGGTGTACTGCGGAGCATGGTCGGCGTACGTGCCGGGCGAAGAGCAGGTGTACGAGGCCTCGGTGCGAGTGACCAAGCCGTCGCGCTTCTTCGTGCTGGACGCCGAGGCGTTCGCGCGTTTCATGAAATCCGAGTTCCCCATGGCCGTGCACCTCGTGGAGGGCCACCGCGTCGGCGGGCTGCGGCAGCGGCAGATCATCGGACAGCGGGAGAAGCTGCTGGCGCTCGGTCAGATCACGGCGGGACTCACGCATCAGCTGAACAATCCCGCAGCGGCGATCACGCGCGACGTCGCCATTCTGCGCGAGAACGTCGGCAAGACGCGGCACAAGCTCGCGATGCTCTCCGACGGTAAGTTCACGCCGGAAGCGCTGCGCGTGCTCGTCAGCATCCAGGAGGAAGTCGCCGAGCAGGTCGCGAAGTCGAAGGCGCAGGAGCTCACCGCGCTGGAGACCTCCGACCGCGAGGACCAGATTGCCGACTGGCTCGACGACCACGGCATCGTCGGAGGGTGGGACTACGCGCCGACGTTCGTCGAAGCCGGCCTGGACACCGACTGGCTGGAGCGGATCTCCGCCTCGGTCGACGACGTCGATGCCACCGCCTGCCTGCAGGGCGCGATCGGCTGGCTGAAATACACGATCGACACCGAGCTGTCGGTCAACCGCATCGCCGAGGCGAGCAAGCGCATCTCGGCGCTGCTCGCCGGCGCCAAGCAGTACTCGCAGATGGACCGCGCGCCCTACCAGGCCTCCGATATCCACGAACTGCTGCACAGCACGCTGATGATGTTCGGCGACCGGGTGGGCAAGGACAAGCCGATCAAGCTGGTCAAGGAGTACGACAAGTCGCTGCCCGAAATCCACTGCTACCCAGGCGATCTCAATCAGGTGTGGACCAACATCATCGAGAACGCGGTGCAGGCGATGGACGGCAGCGGCACCCTGACGGTGCGGACGATGCGTGACGGCGACGACATGGTGCGCGTCGAGATCTGCGACGACGGGCCCGGGATTCCCGGCGACATCGTGGACCGGATCTTCACCCCGTTCTTCACGACGAAGCCGTTCGGCGAGGGCACGGGCCTCGGTCTCGACCTCGCCTGGCGGATCGTCGTCGAGAAGCACCACGGCAATCTTCGCGTCGATTCCGAACCGGGCAACACCCGATTCATCATCGTCCTGCCCCGTACGGCGCCGGCTGCGGAATAGCCTGACCCGTGGCGGGGTTGCGGCTGGCATGACGGACATCCCGAACCTCGGCCGATTCGGATCGTTCGGCCGCGGAGTCACACCACAGCAAGCGAACGAGATCGAGGCGCTGGGCTACGGCGCCGTCTGGGTCGGCGGCTCACCGCCGGCCGAATTGGATTGGGTGGAGCCGATTCTCGAGAAGACGACGACACTGAAGGTGGCCACCGGCATCGTCAACATCTGGACCGCGGCACCAGGGCCCGTAGCCGAGTCCTTTCATCGCATCGACAGCGGCTATCCCGGGCGGTTCCTGCTGGGCATCGGCGTCGGGCATCCCGAGGCGCACAGCCAGTACCGCAAGCCCATCGACGCGCTGACCGACTACCTCGACAAGCTCGACGAGTACGGCGTGCCGGCGAACCGCCGCGTCGTCGCCGCGCTTGGGCCGAAGGTGCTGCAGCTGTCCGCGCAGCGCAGCGCCGGCGCGCACCCGTACCTCACCACGCCCGAGCACACCAGACAGGCCCGCGAATTGATCGGGCCCAACGCCTTTCTCGCGCCCGAGCACAAAGTGGTACTCACCACCGACGCGGACGAGGCGCGGGCTACCGGCCGCAAGGCCCTCGACATCTACCTGAACCTGACCAACTACGTCAGCAACTGGAAGCGGCTCGGCTTCACCGACGACGACGTCGCGCGCCCACCGAGCGACCGACTGGTCGACGCCATGGTGGCCCACGGAACTGCAGACGAGATCGCAAAGCAACTCACCGCGCATCTGGACGCCGGTGCCAACCATGTCCCCGTCCAGATTCTGGGTAATCAGGAGCGACTGATTCCCACGCTCGCCGAACTGGCCGGGCCGCTGGGCCTGACGAAGAAGGGCACACCATGACCGACCCGTCTCTGCTCAAACCCGCCGTCGACCGCTACGGCGTCTGGACCTTCGGGCCGGTGAAGCCGGAGCAGGCGGCCGAGATCGAGCAGCTCGGCTACGGCGCGTTATGGGTCGGCGGCTCCCCGGCCGCGGAGTTGGCGTTCGCCGAACCGATCCTGGAGGCGACGGAGTCACTCACGCTGGCCAGCGGGATCGTCAACATCTGGTCGGCGCCGGCCGACGAGGTCGCGAAGTCCTATCACCGCATCGAAGAGGTCCATCCTGGACGGTTTCTCCTCGGCATCGGCGTCGGACACCCCGAGCACACCGAGACATACGAGAAGCCCTATGACGCGCTGGTGAAGTACCTGGACGCGCTCGACGAGGCCGGTGTTCCCACGAGCCGACGGGTGCTCGCCGCGCTCGGGCCGAAGGTGCTGAAGCTGGCCGCGCGGCGCAGCGCCGGCGCGCATCCCTATCTGACGACCCCGGAGCACACGGCGCAGGCCCGCGAACTCGTCGGCCCAGCGGTGTTTCTCGCACCCGAGCACAAGGTGGTCCTCTGCACTGACGTCGACAAGGCGCGCGAGACCGGCCGCGAGGCGGTGGACTTCTACCTGGGTCTGAGCAACTACGTCGGCAACTGGAAGCGGCTCGGATTCACCGCCGAGGATGTCAGCAAGCCCGGCAGCGACAAGCTGATCGACGCGCTCGTGGCGCACGGCACCGCGGAACAGATAGCGGCGCGTCTGGCCGAACACCACCATTCCGGGGCCGATCACGTCGCCATCCAGGTTCTCGGTGGCGGCGACCGGCTCATCTCGACGCTGACAGAACTCGCCGAACCGCTAGGCCTGAAGTCGCGCGACTGACTGCCGCTAGGGTTTGCCTATGCGACTGTTGGTGACGGGCGGAGCCGGATTCATCGGCGCCAATTTCGTCCACCGCACCCTGCAGGAACGCCCGGATGTCTCGATGACCGTCCTCGACGCGTTCACGTATGCCGGCAGCCGCGAGTCGCTTGCCGGCCTCGAGCGCTCGGTCCGAGTCGTCGAGGGCGACATCGCCGACCAGCCGCTGGTGTCGCAACTGGTCGCCGAGGCCGACGTCGTCATGCACTTCGCCGCGGAGACCCACGTCGACAACGCGCTCGCCGACCCCGGGCCCTTCCTGCACAGCAACGTCGTCGGCACGTTCTCGGTGCTGGAGGCGGCGAGACGGCACGGGGTGCGGCTGCACCACGTCTCCACCGACGAGGTCTACGGCGACCTCCCGCTCGACGTCGCGGACCGGTTCACCGCGCAGACGCCGTACAACCCGTCCAGCCCGTACTCGTCGACCAAGGCGGCCGCCGATCTGCTGGTACGGGCCTGGGTGCGCTCCTACGGCATCGCGGCGACGATCTCGAACTGCTCCAACAACTACGGGCCCTATCAGCACGTCGAGAAGTTCATCCCGCGCCAGATCACCAACGTGCTGACGGGCCGGCGCCCGAAGCTCTACGGCAAGGGCGCCAACGTGCGCGACTGGATCCACGTCGACGACCACAATGCCGCGGTGTGGCGGATCGTCGAGGACGGCGTCATCGGCCGGACGTATCTGATCGGCGCCGACGGCGAGCGGGACAACCTCTCGGTGCTGAGGCTGATCCTGGCCGAAATGGGTTGCGATCCAGACGATTTCGATCGCGTCACCGACCGCGCCGGACACGACCTGCGCTACGCGATCGACCCCGGCCCGCTACGCGACGAACTCGGATGGAGGCCAGAGCATTCCGACTTCGCCGAAGGCCTGCGCACCACGATCAAGTGGTACCGCGACAATGAGTCGTGGTGGCAGCCGCTGAAGGAGGCCGTGGAAGCCCGATACGCCGAGCGCGGCCAATGACGGTGCGCGAGCTGACGATCCCCGGCGCCTGGGAGATCAGCCCGCCCGTGCACCACGACGACCGCGGGCTGTTCCTGGAGTGGTTCACCCAGCGCGAGTTCGAGGAGGTCACCGGGCACCGCCTGGAGGTGGCGCAGGCCAACTGCTCGGTGTCGGCGGCGGGAGTGTTGAGGGGGCTGCACTTCTCGCAACTGCCGCCGAGCCAGGCGAAGTACGTGACGTGCGTTCGGGGTGCGGTGTTCGACGTCGTCGTCGACATCCGCGTCGGGTCGCCCACCTACGGCAAGTGGGACGCCGCGCAACTCGACGACCGCAACCGCACTGCGGTGTATCTGTCGGAGGGCCTGGCTCACGGCTTCATGGCGCTGGAAGACGACTCGACGGTCATGTACCTGTGCTCGACTCCGTACGCCCCCGACCGCGAGCACACAATCCTGGCGACGGACCCGCAGCTCGCGATCGACTGGCCGTCGGTCGGTGGCCGACCGCTCAAGTCCGGGCGCGACCGCGGCGCGCCGCCGCTCGAGGAGGTGCGCACGGCGGGGCTGCTGCCGACGTGGGAGGACACCCGGGCTTTCATCGAGGGGCTGAGAGGCTGAAACGCCCATTTCTGCGCCAGGGTCGTAGATCGCAGCGGCGCAGAACCCTCGTGCAGAACTCGCCGAGATGCACCTTGCAACGGTCCGCCGCCACTTACTAGGATATCCTAGTAATCCCTTTCGCCGATTTCACGGGGCTCCTCATGACGACTCAGATTCCGCACTTCATCAACGGCCGGCGCACGGCAGGACAGTCGCAGCGCACGGCCGACGTGTACAACCCCAACACCGGCCAGGTGCAGGCGCAGGTGCCGATGGCCTCGGCCGCCGACGTCGACGCGGCCGTCCGGGTGGCGGTCGAGGCACAGAAGGAGTGGGCCGCGTGGAACCCGCAGCGGCGCGCCCGCGTGATGATGAAGTTCATCGACCTGGTCAACCAGAACATGGACGACCTCGCCGAGCTCCTGTCGCTCGAGCACGGCAAGACGCTCGCCGACTCCCGCGGCGACGTCCAGCGCGGCATCGAGGTCATCGAGTTCGCCGTCGGCATCCCGCATCTGCTCAAGGGCGAGTACACCGAGGGCGCGGGCAGCGGCATCGACGTGTACTCGCTGCGCCAGCCCCTCGGCGTGGTCGCCGGCATCACCCCGTTCAACTTCCCCGCGATGATTCCGCTGTGGAAGGCCGGCCCGGCGCTGGCATGTGGAAACGCGTTCATTCTCAAGCCTTCTGAGCGCGACCCGTCCGTGCCGGTGCGGCTGGCCGAACTGTTCGAGGCAGCGGGCCTGCCCGCCGGCGTGTTCCAGGTGGTGCACGGGGACAAGGAGGCCGTCGACGCCATCCTCGAGCACCCGGAGATCAAGGCCGTCGGCTTTGTCGGCAGCTCCGACATCGCGCAGTACATCTACTCGAACGCGGCCGCGCACGGCAAGCGTGCACAGTGTTTCGGCGGCGCGAAGAACCACATGATTGTGATGCCCGACGCCGATCTCGATCAGGCGGTCGACGCGCTGATCGGTGCGGGCTACGGTAGCGCCGGCGAGCGCTGCATGGCGATCTCGGTCGCGGTGCCCGTCGGCGAGCAGACCGCAGAACGGTTGCGCGCCAGGCTGATCGACCGGGTGAACAACTTGCGGGTCGGCCACAGCCTGGACCCGAAGGCCGACTACGGGCCTCTTGTCACCGAGGCCGCGCTGGCGCGCGTGAAGGACTACATCCAGCAGGGCGTCGACGCTGGCGCGGAGGCGGTTATCGACGGCCGCGAACGCACCAGCGACGACCTGCAATTCGGCGATGCGAATATGGAGGACGGCTACTTCATCGGCCCGACATTGTTCGACCACGTCACCCCGGAGATGTCGATCTACACCGACGAGATCTTCGGTCCGGTGCTGTGCATAGTGCGCGCTGCCGACTACGAAGAGGCGCTGCGACTTCCGTCAGAGCATGAATACGGTAATGGTGTAGCGGTTTTCACGCGCGACGGCGACACCGCGCGTGACTTCGTGTCCCGCGTGCAGGTCGGCATGGTCGGCGTGAACGTGCCGATCCCGGTGCCGGTGGCCTACCACACGTTCGGCGGCTGGAAGCGTTCCGGCTTCGGCGACCTCAATCAGCACGGCCCGGCTTCGATCCAGTTCTACACCAAGGTCAAGACGGTGACGCAGCGCTGGCCGGCCGGCACGCATGGCGCCGAATTCGTCATCCCGACCATGAAGTAGGACAGCGTGCTTCGGCTCGACGACGACGAACGGGTCATCACCGAGACGGCTGCCGCGTTCGCCGCGAAACGCCTTGCGCCGCATGCCCTGGAGTGGGACGCCACCGACCACTTCCCCATCGACGCGTTGCGCGAGGCCGCCGAGCTGGGCATGGCGGCGATCTACTGCAGCGAGGACGTCGGAGGCAGCGGACTGCGCCGGCTCGATGCGGTGCGGATCTTCGAGCAGCTGGCCGCCGCCGATCCCACCACCGCGGCGTTCCTGTCGATCCACAACATGTGCGCGTGGATGGTCGACCGCTACGGCACCCGCGAGCAGCGCAAGGCATGGGTGCCGAAGCTGGCTTCGATGGAGGCTGTCGCCAGCTACTGCCTCACCGAGCCGTCGGCGGGGTCCGACGCAGCGGCGCTGCGCACCAGGGCCGTTCGCGACGGGAGCGACTACGTGCTCGACGGCGTCAAGCAGTTCATCTCCGGCGCCGGCTCGTCTGACGTCTATGTGGTGATGGCTCGCACAGGGGCCGACGGTCCGCGTGGCATCTCCGCGTTCCTCGTCGAAAATGACTCTGCCGGAATGTCTTTCGGCGCGCAGGAGCAGAAGATGGGCTGGCATGCGCAGCCGACCGCCCAGGTGATCCTCGAGGGCGTGCGGGTGCCGGCAGACGCCATGCTGGGTGGCACGGACGGCGAGGGCAGCGGATTCGGGATCGCGATGAATGGTCTCAACGGAGGGCGCATCAACATCGCGGCGTGCTCGCTGGGCGGCGCTCAGGCCGCCTACGACAAAGCCCTCGCGTACGTGCGGGACCGGGAGGCGTTCGGCCACAGGCTGGTCGACGAGCCGACGATCCGCTTCACGCTGGCCGACATGGCTACGGCGCTGGAGTCGTCGCGAATGATGTTGTGGCGGGCCGCAACCGCGCTGGACGACGACGACCCGGACAAGGTGCAGTTGTGCGCGATGGCCAAACTCCACGTCACCGACTCCTGCTACGACGTCGCCGATAAGGCACTGCAGCTGCACGGCGGCTATGGCTATCTGCGTGAGTACGGACTGGAGAAGATCGTGCGCGACCTGAGAGTGCACCGGATCCTCGAGGGAACCAACGAGATCATGCGGGTGGTGATCGGCCGCGCCGAAGCCGCCCGGGTGAAGGAGAGCAACAGATGACGACGATCGCGTTTCTGGGCCTGGGCAACATGGGCGGGCCGATGGCGGCCAACCTGGTGGCCGCCGGGCACACCGTGCGCGGCTTCGACCCCGTACCTGCCCTCAGACAAGCCGCTGCCGACAAGGGCGCGCAGACCTTCGACAGCGGAGCCGAAGCGGTCGCCGATGCGGACGTGGTGATCACCTCGCTGCCCAACGGCGCCGTCGTCAAATCCTGCTACGCAGAGGTGCTGCCCGCCGCCGTGGCCGGCGCGCTGTTCGTCGACACCTCCACGATCTCCGTCGACGACGCGCGCGCGATCCACGACCAGGCCGTGGAAAAGGGTTTCGCGCAACTCGACGCCCCGGTGTCCGGCGGTGTCAAGGGCGCGACGGCGGGCACGCTGGCCTTCATGGTCGGCGGTGAGCCTGAGGCGGTCGAGCGGGCGAGACCGGTGCTGGAACCGTTGGCGGGCAAGATCATTCACTGCGGCGCGTCAGGTACCGGTCAGGCCGCCAAGCTGTGCAACAACATGCTGCTGGCCGTTGAGCAGATCGCCGTCGGCGAAGCGTTCCTACTGGCCGAAAGGCTCGGGCTGTCCGCGCAGTCGTTGTTCGATGTGGTGACGGGAGCGACCGGGAACTGCTGGGCGGTGCACACGAACTGCCCTGTGCCGGGCCCGGTTCCGACGTCTCCGGCGAACAACGACTTCAGGCCGGGGTTCGCGACCGCGCTGATGACCAAGGACCTCGGGCTGGCGATGGACGCGGTGCGGTCGACGGGCTCGGCGGCACCGCTGGGCAGCCACGCCGCCGAGATCTACTCGAAGTTCGCCGCCGCCCACGCGGAGAGGGACTTCAGCGCGGTGATCGAGATGCTGCGCGGTAGCTGTTAGGCGCCGGGGCTGGTGAGTTAGGCGGCTTGCTTCTGCATGGTCCGGCTGCGGCGGTGGACGCGTTCGCAAGCGGGCGCACTGTCCAACTCGTCGAAATCCGTCGACACCGCGGCCAAGCCGGCCCCGGCGGCGACGCTCAGGCCCTCCGAACCCACCACAGCCAGCGCGTTCTTCGGCTCGATACCGAATTCCCACAGAGCCAGCGCAAACAGGTCGGCGCTGTCCGTCGAGTCTGCGTCGTCACTTGTCACGATCGTCTCGACGAGGCCGTCGCCGATCAGCTCACGCACCAGCTGATCTACCTGCGCCCGGCGTCCGCTGCTCACCACGCCGACCCAGATACCGGACACGAACAAACTCATTACCAGGTCGATCAGTCCCGCCTTCGGCATAGGCTGGCCGTCGTCGTCCACCTCGGCCAAGGCCTCGAGGTCGAAGATGACCGCGCGCAATGGCTCCGCCTCGGCGTCAACCGGCCCGGTCCGGGTCCGGTCCCACCAGAAGGTCCGTCGTGAAAGACTCTGCCCCCGCATGCCTCACAGCATCCGGTGAACAGCCCGCCGTGGCATCCCCCACAAGGGGGATTGGGCAGGCGATTGGCGCTCCCCCGGTTCTATTGTTTTTGCATGCGTGATCCGGTCCGCATCGTGCTGGTCGACGACCACGAGATGGTGATCGAGGGCCTCAAGGCGATGCTGGCCGCGTTCTCCGACCGGGTCCAGGTCGTCGGCCAGGCGGTGGGTGCCGAGCGGGCGGTGGGCGTCATCGAGGAGCTCGATCCCGACATCGTGCTGTGTGACGTGCGCATGCAGGGGTCCAGTGGCCTGGACTTATGCCAGGCGCTGCGTGAGCGCGACCCGGAGCGCAAAGTCGTCATGCTGTCGGTGTACGACGACGAGCAGTACCTGTTCCAGGCGATGCGGGTCGGCGCGTCGGGATACCTGCTCAAGAGCATCAACAGCGACGATCTGGTGCGTCAGCTCGAGGCGGTGCGCCGCGGCGAGACCGCGCTGGACCCGGGCATGGCGGCCCGCGCCGTTGACACCGCCGCGCGCATCCAGCGCGACGAGTTCTGGCCCGGCGCGCGGCACGGCCTGTCGCAGCGGGAGAGCGAAATCTTGTCCTACGTGGTCAACGGGCTGTCCAACAAGGGCATCGCCAACAAGTTGGTGATCGGCGACGAGACCGTCAAGAGCCACCTTCGGTCGATCTACCGCAAACTAGGCGTCAGCGACCGGACGGGCGCGGTCGCGACCGCCCTGCGGGAAGGCATCTATCAATGACCGAGTCACACACCGTCCGCGACCTCGTCGACGCCGACCGCGAGCTGGCCCTGCTGCGCGAACTGATCCAGGCCGCATCGAGTGGCCCGGGCGTCGAGCCGCTGGCTGCCGCCGCCGCGCGGATGATCACCGCCGCGACCGCCACCGACGTGTGTTTCGTCCATGTGCTCGACGACACCAACCAGTCGCTGACGCTCACCGGCGCGACACCGCCGTTCGACAGCGAGGTCGGCAAGATCCGCCTGCCGCTGGGGTCGGGTATCTCGGGGTGGGTGGCCAGCCATCGCGAGCCGGTGGTGATCAGCCACGACAAGGAGTCCGACCCGCGCTACATGCCGTTCCAGTCACTGCGCGGCCGGGACTTCACGTCGATGGTGTCGGTGCCGATGGAGACCGACCCTGGCGGACTGGTCGGGGTGCTCAACGTGCACACGGTCGAGCGGCGGGAGTTCACCGACCGCGACGTGCAGCTGCTACTGGTGATCGGCCGGCTCATCGCGGGCGCACTGCACCAGGCGCGGCTGCACCGCCAGCTGGTGGCCCGCGAACGCGCCCACGAGAACTTCGTCGAGCAGGTGATCGAGGCGCAGGAGCTCGAGCGGCGCCGGCTGGCCGGCGACATCCACGACGGCATCAGCCAGCGGCTGATCACGCTGTCGTACCGGCTCGACGCGGCGCAGCGGGCGGTCGGCGACGACCCCCGCGCCGTCGCCGAGCAGCTGGACAAGGCCCGTGAGCTTGTCGAGTTGACGCTGCAGGAGGCCCGCGCGGCGATCGGCGGCCTGCGACCTCCGGTGCTCGACGACCTCGGCCTGGCCGGCGGGCTGGCCAGCCTCGCCCGTTCCATCCCGCAGCTCAACATCGACGTGGAGCTGACCGAAAAGCGGCTGCCCGACCACATCGAGCTCGCGCTGTACCGCATCGCCCAGGAGTGTCTGCAGAACGTCGTCAAGCACGCCAAAGCCAGCACGGCCAGGCTGACGTTCGGGGTCTCCACCGAAAACGACCAAGCCACCGCCCGGCTCGAAATCGTCGACGACGGAGTCGGATTCGACACATTCGAGCACCCGCTCGGCAGCGACGAGATGGGTGGCTACGGGCTGCTGTCGATGGCCGAGCGCGCCGAGATCGTCGGGGGGCGGCTCAACATCCGCTCGCGCCCGGGCGCCGGCACGGCGGTGACGGCGACGATTCCGCTGCCCAGCGTGCCGGACTGATCGCTCAGCCGCAGGCGCCGGTGAGAGCCCACCGCCCGTTGTAACTCACGCACTGCTCGAACGTCGGCGGGACCGGG
>JBLNEK010000108.1:0-29586 GCA_050262635.1 Candidatus Sericytochromatia bacterium
TACACCTATCACCAGGATGGGGCGCCGGACGAGCAGTGGACGATCTACGCGACCTGTGTGCAGGCCGGATGCGTGCTGCACGTGTCCAGCATTGTGTCGAAGAGCCTCGGGCCGGACAGCGATACGCCGGGTTACGGCGGGGACGCGCGCAAGGTCAACGGGTTGTGGACGTGGCAGCTCAAGAAGGAGAAGGGCCTGAGGTGCCCGGACGGCAGCTGGGCGCCGGTGGGCTACCAGTACCAGTGGGACCAGGCCACGCTCGCCGGAACGCTCACCACGCTGACCACCGACACGTGCGCGTCGCAGCCCGGCTCGAACAAGTACCCCTTCACGCTGACGTACAAAGAGCCGCTGCCCGTCCCGATCATCCTCGATCCGCTGAACCAGATCGAAAACCTCTGGTGACCTACTGACTGGTGCGGTCGCGCAAGAGCGCGATGTCGTCCTTGCGGCCGGCATCGGCCGTCTCGCAGATGACGGGCGCGTCGGCAGCGCTGACCACCGCGACGAGCAGGTCGACGTCGATCTCGCCGGTGCCGAGGTTGGCGTGGCGGTCACGGCCTGAGCCCTGCGGATCCTTCGAGTCGTTGCAGTGCACCAGGTCGATGCGTCCGGTGATCGACTTGATCCGCTTGACCGCGTCGACGAGCTCCTCACCGGCTGCCCAGGCGTGGCAGGTGTCCAGGCAGAAACCGATGCCCGTGTCGCCGATGTAGTCCCATAGCCGGGCGATCGTGTCGAACTGCCGGGCGATCGCGTGGTCACCTCCGGCGGTGTTCTCCAGATACACGGGCACCGTCGTCTCGAGCTGTTCCAGCGCCTTGCGCCAGCGGTCGAAGCCCGCCTGCAGGTCGTCGTCCTCCGCGGAGACGTGGCCGCCGTGCACGATCACCGCGGTCGCGGCGATGTTGGCGGCCGCGTCGCAGGTCTGCTGCAGGATCTTTCGCGACGGAATCCGCACCCGGTTGTTCGGCGACGCGACGTTGATCAGGTACGGGGCGTGCACGTAGATCGGCAGCGCCGACTCGCGCAGCAGGGCCGCGTCTGCACGCGGCTTGGGGGCCTTCCAGCTCTGCGGGTTGCCGAGGAAGATCTGCACCGCGTCGGCGCCTTCGGCCGCGGCCGCGGCCAGCGGGTCTTCTGGGTTGACGTGCGATCCGATGAGCACGCGGCCAGTCTAGGTCGGGGCCCCGATGGGTAACGCCCGAGCGGGACGGCGCGACAAGCCGGTCAGGTCTGCGTTATGTTCGCAGCGAAGCCACGACACGGAGGTCACGTGAACAAGTTCCTTGCGGTCGGCACGGGCTCCGTCGCGCTGGCGGCCATGGGTTTCATCGCCGCCGGTCAAGCCAACAGCGACAACAACGGCGCCGCTGACGTCTCCGGGCAGACGTACGCGGCGGCCATCAAGGTGCTGAAGTCGCAGGGCTACAAGGCGGTGTTTGGTGGCTCGGTGGGCAGCGACGTCCCTCAGGCCCAGTGCATCGTCGAGAGCCAGAAGTTCATGTCGAATCGGCGCGTTTCACTGATGCTGAACTGCACAAAAGGCGCACAGCCGGCGCCGTCGGCCGCCGACCCGAACGCGCCCGTCGTGGGCTCCAACGGCATCACGACGGTGAAGGCGACGCCGGTGGCGCCACCACCGACCGAACTGGGTCCGGCCCCCGCGCCATTGATGCCGGAGGGTGGCTAGACAGCTTCCGTCGGCGCCCCAGTAGGTGACTCCGTTGGTGTCCAGGCAATCGGGAGTTGCTTGATCCCGTGGATGAACGTCGACAGCAGCCGCGCGGGCTCCTCCGTCGCGACCAGGTCCGGCATCCGCCGGTGCAGCTCCTCGAACATCACCGCGATCTCGCGGCGCGCGAGGTTGGCACCCAAACAGAAGTGCGCGCCCCCGCCGCCGAAACCGACGTGCGGGTTCGGGTCGCGGCCCACGTCGAACAGCCACGGGTTGGCGAACTTGGTCTCGTCGCGATTAGCTGAGCAGTACCACATCGAGACCTTGTCGCCCTCGGACATCTTGATGCCGCGCATCTCGACCTCGCTCTTGAGCGTGCGGCGCATGTACACCACCGGTGACGCCCACCGGACGATCTCCTCGACCGCGGAATGGCGCAGGCCCTCAAAGTCGGACCACCACTTCTCACGTTCCTCCGGGTAGCGGGTCAGGGCCAGCACGCCGTGGCTGATCGCGTTGCGGGTGGTCTCGTTCCCGGCGATCGCCAGCAGCAGGAAGAACGACGCGATCTCGCTGGTCGTGAGTTGCTCGCCGTCGACCTCGGCCTGCACGAGGCTGGTGGTCAGGTCGTCGCCCGGGTGGGCGCGGCGGTCCTCGGCGACCGCGCTGGCGTATGCGCCGAAGTCCATCGACGACTTGATGAACTCGTCCAAGTCGCTGGCCACGTCCGGGTCGCCGAAGCCCAGGATCACGTTGGTCCAGTGGAAGACCGTGTCGTTGTCCTGCTCGGGGATGCCCATCATGTCGCAGATCACCTGCAGCGGCAGCGGGCCGGCCAGTTCCGCGACCACCTCGCCCTTGCCGTCGGGGTGCTTGGCGATCATCGCGTCGACGAGGCGCCGTGCCCGGTCGCGTACCGACTCTTCCATCCGGGCCACCACGCGCGGCGTGAACGCCCGGCTGACGATGTTGCGCAGGCGTTGGTGGCGCGGGTCGTCCATGACGATCATCGACCCGAAGTACTCGGCCAGTTCGGGAATGTTGTCGCCGATGGTGATCGACGGCACCGAGCTGAAGATCTGCGGGTGACGGCTGGCGTAGTGCACGTCGTCGTAGAGGGCCAGCGCCCAGTGGCCCGCGCCGGCGTCGTAGTCGCCGTAGTCACGGTCCTGCGGGACCTCCCAGAACGAGACCGGTTTCTCGCGGCGCAGCGTGGCGAACGCGCCGTCGCGGAAGTCGTCGTCCTTCTCCCAGAAAGCCCAAGTGCCGAGGTCGATCTCGGACAGCGGCACCTTCGGGGGAGCCACGCCGTTGACCTTCGTTGCGATGCCCATAAGGCACATTAGCCCTCCGCGCCTATGGTGAGGCGGTGACTAAGCGGATTGTCGTGTGGGGCACCGGGTTCGTCGGCAAGATGGTGATCCCGGAGATCGTTAGGCACCCGCTCTTCGAGCTGGTCGGGGTGGGGGTCAGCAACCCGGGGAAGGTCGGCAGCGATGTCGGCGAGATCTGCGGGACAGGTCCAGCCGGCGTTGTCGCCACCCACGACGTCGACGCGCTGATCGCGTTGCGCCCCGACGCGCTGGTGCACTACGGCCCGACCGCCGCACACGCCGACGACAACATCGCGCTGATGTCACGGTTCCTGCGCGCGGGCATCGACGTGTGCTCGACGGCGATGACCCCCTGGGTGTGGCCGACCATGCACCTGAACCCGCCCACCTGGATCGCCCCGATCACCGAGGCGTGCGAACTGGGGGAGTCGTCCTGTTTCACCACCGGGATCGATCCCGGCTTCGCCAACGACCTGTTCCCGATGACGTTGATGGGGTTGTGCGCCGAGGTGCGCAAAGTGCGCGCGTCCGAACTGCTGGACTACACGAACTACTCGGGCGACTACGACAACGAGATGGGCATCGGCAAGCCACCGGAGTTCAAGGCGATGTTCGAGAACGGCGACATCCTGGTGTTTGCCTGGGGCGCTACCGTGCCGATGATCGCCCACGCGGCGGGCATCATGCTCGACGAGATCACGACCACCTACGAGAAGTGGGTCACCCCCACCGAGCGCATGACCGCCAAGGGCGTGATCCAGCCGGGCCATGTTGCTGCGGTCCGCTTCACGATCAATGGCGTCTACCGCGGAGAGACCCGCATCCAGCTCGAGCACGTCAACCGAATCGGCCACGACGCCGCACCGGACTGGCCGTCGGGAACTCGGGACGACGTGTACCGCGTCGATATCGAGGGAACGCCAAGTGTCCTCCAAGAAACCGCTTTTCGCTTCACCGACGGGTCCGGCCGCGACGCTGCCGCCGCCGGTTGCCTGGCCACCGGGATGCGCGCGCTGAACGCGGTGCCCGCCGTCAACGACCTGCCACCGGGGTGGGTGACCGCGCTCGACTTGCCTTTGATCCCGGGTGCCGGAACGATTCGCTGAGTAACTGATCGACCGCGGCCGACGATGTCATGTATCGGAGGCTCTGTTCAATAGCGGATTGGAAACGATGGCTGAGGCGGTAGGCCTGTCGATAGGCGCGACCCGGTTTGCCGGCGTGCAGCCCGGGCGCACGCCGGTGACGCGGCAGTCGGTGCTGACGCTGTATGCGCGCCGATCGCCGGAACTGGGCGTGCCCGGGGAGAACCCCAACCTCACCGAGCCGGGCCTGGTGATGACGGGCTTCGTCGACCGGGTGGGCGACCGGGTCGGGATGGTCGCGGCGGACGGGTCGGTGCACCGCGGCGAGCTGCTGGTCGCCGACGCGCTGCGCGAACTGTCATACACGGTCAGTGGCGGCCGCCCGCCCGCCGCGCCACCGACCGTCACGTACCCCGCGCAATGGAGCAAGACACAGGTCGACGCGTTGCGCGCTGCGCTGACGCATGTCCCGGAGTGGTCTCGAAGCGGGCAGGTGACGCTGGTGGCGGACGCCCAGGCCGCGATGTCCGCTCTGCAGTCCGATTTCGGGGTCCCGGCGCGGGGTGTGATCGCGCTGTGCGACTTCGGCGGGACCGGCACCAGCATCACGCTGCTGGATGCCGCTCGTGGGTATGCGCCCGTCGGGCCCACCGTCCGCCACACCGACTTCTCCGGCGACCTGGTCGATCAGGCGCTGATGGCGCACGTCGTCACCGGCCTGTCGGGGGCCGCGGCCGGCATCACCGGCCCGGACGCCGGCGGCACCTCGGCGCTGGGCCCACTGCACCGGCTGCGCGGTCAATGCCGCGCCGCCAAGGAACGGCTCTCGGCCACCACCGTGACCACGCTCAGCGCGGACTTGCCGGGCTTTTCCGGTGACGTCCGGCTGACCCGGGCCGAGCTCGAAGACGAGATCCGCCGGCCGCTGGCCGAGTTCTCGCAGGTGCTGCAGGGGGCGATCGACCGCAGCGGCGTGCGTCCCGCCGACCTGGTCGCGATTGCGTCGGTCGGCGGTGGCGCGCGGATCCCGCTGGTCACCGAGATGCTCTCCGAGCGGTTCCGGGTGCCGGTGATCACCACCCGACACCCCGAGCTGGCGGCAGCCGGCGGCGCGGCGCTACGTGCGGCGAACGGGCCCGCTGCGATGGCGGCGACGATCGCCGCGCCGGCCGCCGCGGCCGCACCCGCATTCGCCGACGCCGACGCGCAGTCCACCACGTTCCGGGCGCTGGCCTGGTCCGAAGCCCACGACGTGCCGCCGCTCGCGCCGGCCGTCGAGTCCTACGACGACTCCCCGGAGCCCGCAGCGACCGGCTTGACGGGCGCGCGCCCCCAGTTCGAGTTCGACGCCGCCGACGCGCCCGTCGTGGACGATGCGCCGTGGTACCGGCGGCGGTCGTCGCTGCTCGGGGTCGCGGCATTCGTGCTGCTGCTGCTCGGGACCAGCGCAGTCGTCGCGTTCGGCAGCGACAGCGCGCCCGCGTCGAGCACCGCGCCGCTGGCCCCGTCGACCACCGCGGCTCCGGCCGCGGCGCCGCCGGTTGACAATCCGGTCCAAGAGGCGCCCCAGGATCCGCCGCCGCGCACGCTGTACGCCGTTCCCGCGCCGGTGACGCAGTATCAGGCGCCGGCCCAGCAGCAGGCGGCCGCACCGCCACCGCAAGCCGCCCCGCCGGCACCCGCCGCGACACCGAGTTCACAAGCCCCGCCACCGCCGAGCCCCGAGACGACGACGGTCACCGCGACAACTGAGGCGCCGCCGTCGACGACGACCGTGACGGCACCTCCGCCGACGACGCAGCCGCCGGAGCCCACGCAGGCGCCGGCGCCGACGACGACGCAGCCACCGGTGACATTCACGTTGCCGCCGCTGCCGTCGATCCCCGGCCTGTTCTCACCGCAACCGAACAGATAGCCGCGTGCGCAGGGCGCCGGCCGCCAGGTGTGGGTCGCGCACGTCGCCGAAGCCGGCGACAACGTCGTCACCACCGACAGGAAGGTCAGCTCGTTCATCGACCTGCGGCTCGCGCTCGGGCACGGCAGCGAGTTCGGTTACCGGCCATGGGTTTTCGGCACGGCAGGTGTCGTCGGCTGGGCGGCGCTGCTGGCCGCGGCGTTCACGCGGCGGCGTCCGCGGTCGGCGACGACTGGGAGGTCTCCGGTCCAGGTGTGAATTTTCGCGAAACAGCAATCCAGGTCGTGATTGCGACCGAGGCTTCGGTTTCGGCGCAAGGGTCTTGCGTCAGCGAGGCCAGGCGCTCTTGTGCAGCGACAGCTTCGCCAGCGGTATCCGCACATGTCTCGGATCGGCGGCAATGCGTTCCCGTAGGCCGTTTTCCAGGCGTTCGGTGAATCGTTCGGCGCGCGTAGCGTCGTCCTCGAGCGCGTCGACGAGGGTCGGGAACACCGACTTCTTCACGAACGCGCTCCAGTTGGCCGCGAATGCCGTTGCGCGCTTGTCTTTTTGGAACTTCGTCCAGTACTGGTCCTCGGCGTCGAAGATCTCCAGGTGCTCCATCGTCAGCCCGGCGAAGCGGTTCTTCGGGGCGAACGGCGCCGTGAGCTCGGTCTCGCTGCGGCCTCGCGACGGGATCGCCATCGCCGCCACTTCTTCGGCGCTTACCATGCCCTCGGCTGTCATCTCCGCGAGTTCCACGGCGATCGCCTCGAGCAGCGGCTGGTAGCTGCAGTCGCCGTCGTCGTGCGCCATGGTCAGCACGACGAGTCGACCGCCGGGCACCAGTTCGCGGCTGCGGGCGGTCAGAAATGCGATCCAGTCATCGGCCGCCTGGCGCGTGTACGCCGCCTTCGCATCGGCGTCGTGGCTCAGCTCGACGTGGACATGATCCGGAATCGCGGTGGGAATACGGCTGAGCCAGTGCACTGCCCACGAACTCCACCCCAGCGTCACGATGCCCGTCGGCACGATCTGCTCGTACACCGACTGCCCGACCGTGGCAGCGAACGTCGCCGGATCGTCATGCAGGTAGCTCTGCGGATCCTGCCGCAGAGAGGCGAACAGGCCCGCATAGTCGTCCTCGGCGACGTCGGCGTGCAAGACGCCGATAGGGCGCCCGGGTTCGATGCGGCTGCGCACGATGGAGATCGCCGCCCCGATGGGCAGCAGCGAGTTGTGGCCGGCGCATGCGCCGTAGTCGACGATCACGATCGTGTTCGGCGACTGCGGCAACTCGACGTCGTGCGCGGCCTCCTGGAGCAACTCCACCGCGGGCAGCTGCGCCGGCTGCACGCGCTTGCTTCCCCTGAAGGTTCCCCCCGCCTCCATCGGCGCTGGGCGGGCGACGGCCATGACCGGCAGCGTAGTCGGCTACGCCCGCCGGTTCAGTTCGCCGGGCGAAGCGGCGGTTTGCACGGCGCCTGGGCGCTGTTGTCTGGTGTTGCGAGTCCCATTCGATCAGTGTCCTCGCGCCACCCATTCGTCGTAGTTCACCAGCTCGCCTCCGATTGTGGTGGTGTCGCCATGGCCGGTGTAGACGACGGTGTCGCCGGGCAGCTTGCCCAGCTTCTCGGAGATCGACGCGAGGATGGTAGGGAAGTCGGAGTAGGACCGTCCTGTCGCGCCCGGGCCGCCCTGGAACAGCGTGTCGCCGCTGAACACCGCGTTGCGCTCCGGTGCGTGCAGGCACGTCGAGCCCGGGGAGTGGCCCGGCGTGTGGATGGCGCGCAGCTCGGTGCCGCCGACGGTCAGCACCCTGCCGTCCTGAAGTGCGCGAAACGGCTTGTCCGGGTGCGTCATTCGCCACAGCACTTCGTCGGCGGGGTTCATCAGCACCGGCGCGTCGAACGCCTCGCCGAGTTGCGGCGCGACCGTCACGTGGTCGTTGTGGCCGTGCGTGCACACCACCGCGACCACGTTGCGGCCGTGAACCGCCTCGATGATCGGTGCGGCGTCGTGCGCGGCGTCGATGACCACGACCTCGTCGCCGTCGCCGATCAGCCAGATGTTGTTGTCGACTTCCCAACTGCCGCCGTCGAGTTCGAACGTGCCGTGGGTGACCACACGATCGATCACAAGACCACCACCGACCGCAGCACCTGCCCGCCGTGCATTTTGTGGAAGGCCGCCTCGACGTCGTCGATGCCGATGCGTTCGGTGACGAACCGCTCCAACGGAAGTCGGCCCTGCAAGTAGAGGCTCACCAACGTGGGGAAGTCGCGCTCGGGCAGGCAGTCGCCGTACCAGGAGGACTTCAGCGATCCGCCGCGGGAGAAGAAGTCCACCAGCGGCATGTCGATGCGCATGTCCGGCGTCGGCACCCCGACCAGCACGACGGTGCCGGCGAGATCCCTTGCGTAGAAGGCCTGTTTCCATGTCTCCGGACGACCGACTGCGTCGACCACCACGTCGGCACCGAACCCGTCGGTGAGCTCCTGGACCGCCTCGACGACGTCGGTGGTGCGGGCGTTGACGGTGTGGGTGGCACCGAACTCCTTGGCCCAGGCCAACTTTGTGTCGTCGGTGTCGATGGCGATGATCGTTCTCGCACCGACCAGCGCCGCCCCGGCGATCGCGGCGTCGCCGACCCCACCGCAGCCGATCACCGCGACCGTGTCATCACGGCCGACGTTGCCGGTGTTGACGGCCGCGCCCAGCCCGGCCATTACGCCGCAGCCGAGCAGCCCCGCGACCGCCGGGTCGGCAGCGGGATCGACCTTCGTGCACTGGCCCTCGTGCACCAGTGTCTTGTCGATGAACGCGCCGATGCCCAGCGCCGGCGTCAGCTCAGTGCCGTCGGTGAGCGTCATCTTCTGTGCGGCATTGTGGGTGTCGAAGCAGTACCACGGCCGGCCGCGCTTGCAGGCGCGGCACTGCCCGCAAACCGCGCGCCAGTTCAGGATCACGAAGTCGCCTGGCTCGACGGACACCACGCCGTCGCCCACCGCCTCGACCGTGCCGGCGGCCTCGTGACCGAGCAGGAACGGATACTCGTCATTGATGCCGCCGTCGCGGTACGTGAGGTCGGTGTGGCACACCCCGCAAGCCGCGATGTCCACGATCACCTCGCCGGGCCCCGGGTCGGGCACCACCACGTCGACGACCTCGACCGGCTCGGCCTTCTTACGAGAAATCACGCCGCGCACTGTCTGACTCATGGGCGTCAACCTACTTGGCAGGAAATAATCACGGTATGGAGACCACTGAAGAGTTCGCTGCCCGCGTGATGGACACGATCGATAGCGCAAGCCTGGCGATCCTGCTGTCCATCGGGCACCAAACCGGGTTGCTCGACGCGATGGCCGACCTGCCGTCGTCGACGAGTTCGCAGATCGCCGAGGCCGCCGGTCTGAACGAACGCTATGTGCGGGAGTGGTTAGGTGGCTTGACGACCGCACATGTCGTGGAGTACGACCCCGACGCCACGACATACACGCTGCCGCTTGAGCGTGCCGCGCTGCTGACCCGGCAGGCCGGGCCCGACAACCTGGCCAGGACGGCGCAGTTCATCCCGATGCTCGGCGAGGTCGAGCAGAAGATCATCGGCTGCTTTCGCACCGGCGGCGGACTCGCCTACAGCGACTATCCGCGGTTCCACGCGCTGATGGCCGAGCAGAGCGGCGAGAATTTCGACGCCGCACTCCTGGACGTGATCCTTCCGATGGCCGAAGGGGTTCTGGAGCGGCTTCGGGCCGGTGCCGACGTGGCCGACTTCGGTTGCGGCAGTGGGCATGCCGTCAACGTGATGGCACAGGCGTTTCCGGCCAGCCGGTTCACGGGCATCGACTTCTCCGACGAGGGCTTGTCGGTCGGCACCGCGGAGGCGCAAGAGCTAGGCCTGACGAACGCGACCTTCAAGCGTCACGACCTCGCCGACATGGACGTCACCGACGCCTACGACGTAATCACCGCGTTCGACGCGATCCACGACCAGGCTCAGCCGGATCGCGTGCTGGGCAACATCTACCGGGCGCTGCGGCCCGGCGGCGTGTTCCTGATGGTCGACATCAAGGCTTCGAGTCAGCTCGAGGAGAACATCGGTGTGCCGCTGGCCACGTACCTCTACACCGTGTCGACCATGCACTGCATGAGCGTGTCGCTGGCCTTCGGCGGCGCCGGGCTCGGGACGGCGTGGGGGCGTCAACTCGCGTTGTCGATGCTTGCCGACGCCGGCTTCACCGACGTGCGCGTCGAGGAGATCGAGACCGACCCGATCAACTACTACTACGTGGCGCACAAGTGAGCGCCCTCGATGCGCTGTCGGACTGGCCTGTCGACACCGTCGCCGCGGCCGTCGTCGGCCCGTCGGGCGTGCTGGCCGAGTCCGGCGACCAGAGCCATCGGTTCGCGCTGGCGTCGGTGACCAAGCCGCTGGTGGCCCGCGCCGTGCAGATCGCTGTGGAGGAGGGCGTCGTCGACCTCGACACCCCGGCCGGGCCGCCGGGATCCACGGTGCGCCACCTGCTCGCGCACGCCTCGGGGCTGTCGATGCGCTCCGACGAGCGGATCAATTCGCCGGGGGAGCGCCGCGTCTACTCGAACTACGGGTTCCAGGTGCTGGCCGAGGCTGTGGCTGACAAGTCGGGCATCGAGTTCGGCCGGTATTTGCACGAGGCGTTGTTCGAGCCGCTGTCGATGTCGGCCACGTCGCTGGACGGTGCCGCCGAGGCGGCGGGCTACGGATGCTCGTCGACCGTCGCGGATCTGGTGCGGTTCGCCGGTGACCTGCTGCGGCCGGTCACGGTCCATCCCGAGACGCACGCGGAGGCGACTCGGGTGCAGTTCCCCGGCCTGGACGGCGTGCTGCCGGGCTTCGGGGTGCAGCGGCCCAACGATTGGGGGCTCGGTTTCGAGATCAGGGACGACAAGTCGCCGCACTGGACCGGCTCGTCGAACTCGGGGGCCACCTACGGCCACTTCGGCCAAACCGGGACGTTCCTGTGGGTGGATCCGGAGGCTGACCTGGCGCTCGTCGTGCTCACCGACCGCGATTTCGATGACTGGGCACGATCACGCTGGCCTGAGGTTTCCGACACGGTGCTGGCGGAATTCACCCCCCACTAGCGCAACAGGCGTCACACAGGGCACAATAGACACGCACGACACAACTCGCTCGGTTTTGCCAGGTCGTTGGGGAAGACGTCCCTCGTGGAGCCGAAGGAGTTGAGGATGCGTGCGTCGAACCAGTTCGCCGACGCGACGACGGGTGTGGTGTATATCCACGCGTCCCCCGCGGCGGTGTGCCCACATGTCGAGTGGGCGCTGTCGTCCACCCTGGACGCCCGCGCCAACCTGAAGTGGACGCCGCAGCCGGCGATGCCCGGGCAACTGCGTGCAGTGACCAACTGGGTCGGTCCCGTCGGCACCGGCGCGCGGCTCGCGCACGCGCTGCGGTCCTGGCCGGTGCTGCGCTTCGAGGTGACCGAGGATCCCAGCCCGGGCGTGGACGGGCAGCGGTTCAGCCACACGCCCCAGCTGGGGTTGTGGAGCGGAGCGATGAGCGCCAACGGCGACGTGGTCGTCGGCGAGATGCGGCTGCGCGCGCTGATGGCCGACGGGCCCGACGCGCTGTTCGCCGAGCTGGACTCGGTGCTCGGCACCGCGTGGGACGAGGCGCTGGAGCGCTACCGCGACGGCGGGCACGGTGCCGAGGTGAGCTGGCTCAACCGCGGGGTGGGCTGACATCTCGCCGAGCGTGAATCTGGCGACGCCGTTGCCGCGTGTCGCGTCGCTGGTTGCACTGTCGGCGGGTTAGGGAGCTGGGCGCAGGATTTTGAGTGCGCCGGGCACCGCCGACACCTCGACGGGCAGCGGCATCGCGAATTCGCCGTCGGCGTAGGCGTTGATGCCCGGGCTCTCGACGCGAACCGTCCTCGCGCGGTCCGTCTTCACCTCGTCGAGATGGATATGCGTGCCCTTGAACACGGTCGGGAACAGCCGCACCAGCCTGGTGCGCGACGCCGAGTGCACCATCGTGATGTCGAGCAGCCCGTCGGTGGGATCGGCGTTCGGGCAGATCAGCATGCCGCCGCCGTAGCTCTTGGTGTTGCCGAACGCGGCCAGCGTGATGTCCGCGACGATCTCCCGCTCGCCGTCGAGCACGAGCCGAAACGGCAGCAGCCGCAGCTTAGACAGCTCCGCGACCATCGCCAGGTTGTACCGCATTCGCCCGTGCGGCCAGCGCATCTGGTTAACCCGGTCGCTCACCAGCGAATCGAACCCGGTGGCCATCACCGTGCCGAACCACTTCTCGACGCCGTCCCCGCGGATGTGCCCGAGGTCGACGGTTTGGACCCAGCCGTCACACACGACGTCGGTGGCCGCTTCGGGAGTCCGGGGTAGCCCGTACTCGCGCGCGTGGTCGTTGCCGGTGCCAGCCGGGATGATGCCGAGCGGAACGCCGCTGCGCGCCAGCGACTGCAACGCCAGCGAGATCACGCCGTCCCCGCCGGCGATCACCATCGCGTCGGTACCGCCCGACACCGCCTCGTCGATCAGTTGTGCCGCGTGCTCGGCGTCCCTGCCGACGATCGCGACGACGTCGACGCCGCGCTTCTGGAAATGGGCGACTGCCCGTTCGGCAGCATGCGGCGCATTGCCGTGTCCAGACATGGGATTGGTCAGCAGCGTGATGCGGCCTATCTCGGTCTTCATGGAATGAGCTTGCCCGGGTTGAGGATCCCGGCCGGGTCGAGCGTCGCCTTGACGGCCTTCAAGACCTCGACTCCCAAGTCGCCCACCTCGGAGCGCATCCACGGCCGGTGGTCGGCGCCGACGGCGTGATGGTGCGTGATCGTCGCCCCGGCTCGCACCATCGCGTCCGTCGCAGCCGTTTTCGCCGCTCGCCACTGCTCGATCGGATTGCCGCGCTGGCCCGCCACCACCGTGAAATAGAGTGACGCGCCAGTGGGGTAGACGTGCGAGATGTGACAGAGCACAAGCGCCGGCGTGCCCGACTCGCCCAGTGACGAGGTAAGTGCTTGTGTGACAGCTTCTTTCAGGACGGGAATGTGGGACCAGGTCGTGGCGGTTTCGAGCGTCTCGCACAGCGCGCCGGCCGTCAGCAGCGAGTCCCGCAGGTACGGCGCCGAGAATCGGCCGTGTTCCCAGGCGCGAGCAGGTCCCTCGCCCAGTGACGTCCCGCCGTTGCGCTCCAGCACCGCCCGCGTCTCTGCGTGCCTGCTTTCGACGTGCTCGGCGGTGCCCTCGAACACCGTGATCGCCAGACAGCCGCCGGTGATGCTGTGCTCGCCGATGCTCTCGGTGGTGGCCAGGTTCACGCCGGTCTCTGCCTCGTCCGACAGGCGGATCACGGTCGGCCCGGTGCCCGCCTGCGTAACGGCGCGCAAAGCTGTTGCGCCGGTGGCGAAGTCGGGAAACGACCAGGCCTCGTAGCGGGTGCGCTCCGGCACCGGGTGGACGCGCAGCCGAACCTCGGTGATCACCCCGAAGACGCCTTCCGACCCGATCAGCAGGTGCCGCAGGTCCGGGCCGGCCGCGGACTCCGGTGCACGACCGAAGTCCAGCACTCCGGCGGGTGTGACGGCGCGGATCCCGCGGATCATGTCGCTGAATCGGCCATAGCCTGCCGACGCCTGCCCCGACGAGCGCGTCGCGGCAAGGCCGCCGATCGTCACGTACTCGAAGCTCTGCGGGAAATGCCCGAGCGAGAACCCGCGCTCACCGAGCAGTCGCTCCGCGTCGGGCCCGGTGACCCCGGCGCCCAGTACCGCCTCGCCGGAAACCTCGTCCAGGGAATGCAGTTGGTCGAGCCGACGCAGGTCAAGTGAGACGACCGCGGTGAACCCGTTGCGTAGCGGGTCGAGTCCGCCGACCACGCTGGTGCCCCCGCCGAACGGGACGACGGCGATGCCGTGCGCTGAGCAGTGCCGCAAGATCGCTGCGATTTGCTCCTCGTCGGCCGGTACCGCTACGGCGTCGGGCGCATCCTGCTCGATCGCCTTGCGCCGCAACAGATCAAGAGTGGACTTGCCGCCCGCGTGCAGGAGCCGGGCACGGTCGTCGACGAGGAGAAACTCCGATCCCACGATCGTCGTCAGCGCGTCACCATCGTCCGCAGTCAACGAAGACGGACGCAGCCTCACCTCGTCGAGTTCGGGCCCTGCGACCTCGGTGTCCCCGATGCCCAGCGCCTGCTTGAGCAGCGACCGGATTCCGTCAGACAGCGGTTTGGCGGCCGCCGGGTCGCCCCAGGCGTCCCACTTCATCGGCGGCAGCAGTGCGGGGTTCGTCGACACGCGTTACAGTATTACACATGCTGTCAACCAGTAACGCCGATTCGGACATCGGGGACCGCATCCTCGACGCCGCCGCGAGTTGCGTCACCGCGTACGGCATCGAGCGGGTCACGCTCGCGGAGATCGCCCGCCGCGCCGGGGTGAGCAGGCCGACGGTCTACCGGCGCTGGCCCGACACCAAGCAGATCCTGGGCGCACTGCTCACCAACCGTGTCATCGGGGTGTGGCGCGATGTTCCCGCTCGCGGGCACGGCAGGGGCGCGCTGGTGCAGCGGATCGTCGCGGTGGCCAACCGGCTGCGTCACGACGAGCTGATCATGTCGGTGCTGCGCTCGGCGCCGGAGCTCGCGATCGTGTACATCACCCAACGCCTCGGCACCAGCCAGCAGGTCCTGATCGATGCGGCCGCTGCGGAAATCAAAGCGGCACAACGGGACGGCAGCGTCCGTGCCGGCGATCCGCATCAGCTGGCCGCGATGGTCCTGCTGATCACCCAGTCGACGATCCAGTCGGCGCCGATCGTGCGATCGATCCTCGACGATGACGCTCTCACCCGCGAGCTGACCCACTCATTGAACGGATACCTGGCGTGATGAACACCGCCCTCAATGCCCGCCGCCGCACCGCCGAGCTCGCCGAACTGGCCGATGGCACCGTGCTTGACGTCGTCGTGATCGGCGGCGGCATCACCGGAACAGGTATTGCCCTCGACGCGGCCTCCCGCGGCTTGCGAGTGGCGCTGGTGGAAAAGCACGACCTGGCGTTCGGCACCAGCCGTTGGAGCTCCAAGCTCGTTCACGGCGGCCTGCGGTACCTGGCGAGCGGCAACATCGGCATCGCGCGGCGCAGTGCCGTCGAGCGCGGAATCCTGATGACGCGCAACGCTCCTCACCTCGTGCGGGCGATGCCGCAGCTGGTGCCGCTGCTGCCGTCGATGAGCCGGGCCAATCGGGCGCTGGTGCGCACCGGCTTCCTTGCGGGTGACATGCTGCGGCGGCTGGCCGGCACGCCCGAATCGACGCTGCCGCGCTCCCGTCGGGTCGGCGCTTCGGAGGCCGCGAAACTTGTGCCCGCGGTGAGGCGCGACAGCCTCGACGGCGGGCTGCTGGCCTACGACGGCCAACTCGTCGACGACGCACGCCTTGTCGTGGCCGTCGCACGCACCGCAGCGCGGCACGGCGCCCGGATTCTCAACTACGTCAGCGCCTCCGACGCCACCGGCGATTCGGTGCGGCTGACCGATCAGCGCACCGGTGAGTCGTTCGACGTGAAAGCCCGCGCGGTGATCAACGCGACCGGGGTGTGGGCCGGTGAGGTCGACACGTCGATCAAGCTGCGGCCCAGCCGCGGAACGCATCTCGTGTTCGACGCGTCGGCGTTCGGCAATCCCACCGCGGCGCTGACGATCCCGATCCCGGGCGAGATCAACCGCTTCGTGTTCGCGATGCCCGAGCAACTGGGCCGCATCTATCTCGGGCTGACCGACGAGGACGCGCCCGGCCCAATACCCGATGTGCCGCAACCGACTTCAAAGGAGATCGCCTTCCTGCTGGACACCGTCAACACCGCGCTGAGTGCCCAGCTGACCCACGACGACGTGATCGGTGCGTACGCCGGCCTGCGTCCGCTCGTCGACACGGGGGAGGGCCGCACCGCCGACATCTCGCGCGACCACGCGATCCTCGAGTCGGACTCGGGGCTGTTCAGCATCATCGGGGGAAAGCTGACTGAGTACCGGCACATGGCCGAGGACGTTCTCGACCGCGCGATCGCGGCGCGAGGTCTGACCGCCGGCCCGTGCCGCACCCGCAACCTGCCGCTGGTCGGAGCCGGCGCACCGGTGAACGGCCTGCCGGCCTCATTGGTCGCCCGCTACGGCGCGGAGGCCCCGGACGTCATCGCGTCGGCCACCTGCGATCGGCCACGCGATCCGGTTGCCGACGGAATCGACGTCACCCGAGCCGAATTCGAGTACGCAGTCACCCACGAGGGTGCGCTTGGGGTCGACGACATCCTCGATCGCCGCACCAGGATCGGGCTGGTGAACGTCGACCGGCAGCGTGTCACCAAAGTTGCCGAGGATTTCGTCGCGCAGGTGCGCTAACGCAGCGCCTCCCACGAATCGAGGTCGGGTTCGAACGCGTCGGCCACCGATTCGGCCGTCGCGACGGAAGCGAAATAGACGAGGGCGGCCGCCATGGCGGTGCCGAGTAGCCAGTGAGAAGCACGTGAGATCAACATGTGCCCAGCGTCGGGGTAGCGCCTTGGGGACTTCTAAAGAGATTCTTGGTTCCCAGGTCGGGGATCTCGGCGATCATGGGTATACCGATCGCGGAGGTCTGCCATGGGCGCACCACACACGCTGAAGAAGTCGCTCAGCCAGCGGCAACTACGAATGATCGCGATCGGGGGCGTGATCGGCGCCGGCCTGTTCGTCGGCTCCGGGGTCGTGATCGCCGACACCGGTCCGGGCGCCTTCATCACCTACGCGATGAGCGGCGTTCTGATCATCATGGTGATGCGCATGCTCGCCGAGATGGCCGTCGCCAAGCCGTCGACCGGCTCCTTCGCCGACTATTCGCGTGACGCGCTGGGCAACTGGGCCGGGTTCTCCGTCGGCTGGCTGTACTGGTACTTCTGGGTGATCGTCGTCGGCTTCGAGGCGATCGCCGGCGCGAAGATCGTCCAGTACTGGGTCAACGTGCCGCTGTGGTTGTGCGCGCTGGTGTTCATGGTCTTGATGACGGCGACGAACCTGTTCTCGGTGTCGTCCTATGGCGAGTTCGAGTTCTGGTTCGCCGGCATCAAAGTCGCCGCCATCCTCGTGTTCATCGGTCTCGGTTCGCTGTTCGTGCTCGGCTTGTGGCCGGACAAGTCGACCGATTTCTCCAACCTGTGGTCGCACGGCGGCTTCATGCCTTTCGGATTCGGCGCCATCACTGTCGGCATCGTCACCGTGATCTTCTCGATGGTGGGCCCGGAGATCGCCACGATCGCCGCCGCCGAGTCCTCCGACCCGGAGCGAGCGGTAGCCAAGGCCGCCAACTCGGTGATCATCCGAATCCTGGTGTTCTTCGTCTGCTCGGTATTTTTGCTCGCGGCGATCGTGCCGTGGAACGACGACACGGTTCCCGGGTCGCCGTTCGTCGCGGCGTTCAACAAGATGGGCATCCCGTACGCCGACGACATCATGAACGCGGTGGTGCTGACTGCGGTGCTGAGTTGCCTGAACTCCGGCATGTACACCGCGTCGCGCATGCTGTTCGTGCTCGCCGCTCGCCGTGAAGCGCCGCCGCAGCTGGTGCGCGTCACTGCCCGTGGCGTGCCGGCGGTCGCGATTCTGGCGTCTTCGGTGATCGGTTTCCTGTGCGTCATCGCCGCCGCGGTGTCACCCGACACCATCTTCAAGTTCCTGCTTAACTCCAGCGGCGCGATCATCCTGTTCGTCTATCTGCTCATCGTGATCTCGCACATCGTGTTGCGCTACCGCACTTCTGACGAGCAGTTACAGATCAAGATGTGGCTCTTCCCGGTGTTGTCGATCCTCACCGCAGTTGCGATCGTGGCGATCCTGGTACAGATGTACATCCAAGACGACCTGCGCTCGCAGCTCGTGCTGAGTCTGCTCTCGTGGGCCGTGGTCCTGCTGTTGTACCTGGCCAACAAGTGGTTCATCAACCGGCGCCCAGAAGGCCAGCAGCCCAACGCAACTCAGCCGCCGCACAGGGTTATGGTGCTGGCCAACGAAACCGCGAACTCCGAGGAGTTGCTCGACGAACTGCGGCGCATCGGCGCCGACAAAGAAGCCAAGTACTTCGTCGTCGTGCCTGCCAGCGCGATCGAGACCGGCACGGCCGAAACGCACGGGCCGCTGGATTTGCGCGAGGCAACGCAACGCGCCGCCCAGGCGAGGCTGGACTACACGCTGGCCACTCTTCGATCGGAAAAGCTCGACGCCGACGGCGCTTTGGGCGACTACCGGCCGCTGCGAGCGCTGGCCGAGGCGGTGGAGAGCTTCGGGCCCGACCAGATCGTCATCGCGACGCTGCCGCCGGAATCCTCGGTGTGGCAACGCTTCGACATCGTCGACCGGGCCCGCGCCCAGCACGACGTGCCGGTCACGCACGTCGTCGCTGCTCCGGCTGCAGCGGCGACCGGCCAGTCATGACAGAGCTCCACCTTCTGCGCGAGCAGACGTAAAGGCACCGTTATCCGGTATCAAAAAGGCGTTTGCGTCTGCTCGCGCCAGGAAGCGAGCTACAGCGGGATGTTTTTGTGCCGGCCGCGTCGCGGGGGTGCCTCGGCCAAAGCCTGCGTCAGCGCGCTGCGCGTGTGCGCCGGGTCGATCTTCTCGTCGACCACGCCGATCTCGATCGCCGCGTCCACGCCGCCGGCGATCCGCTCGTGTTCCTCGGCCAGCTGCTCGTGCAGGGCTTCGCGCTCATCCTCCAGCGTGGCGGCCAGCTTCTTCTTGTGCAGGATGCCGACGGCCGCCTTCGCGCCCATCACCGCGACCTCGGAGTCCGGCCACGCGAACACCTTGGTGGCGCCAAGCGAGCGCGAGTTCATCGCAATGTAGGCCCCGCCGTAGATCTTTCGCGTCACCAGCGTCACCCGCGGCACGGTGCACTCGCCGAACGCGTGCAGCAGCTTGGCGCCGCGACGCACCACGCCGCCCCACTCCTGGTCGACGCCGGGCAGATATCCGGGGACGTCCACCACGCAGACCAGCGGGATGCCGAACGCGTCGCACAGCCGCACGAATCGCGCTGCCTTCTCGGCGCTTTCGGAGTTGAGGCAGCCGCCGAGCCGCAGCGGGTTGTTGGCGAGCACGCCGACCGTGCGGCCGGCCAGCCGTCCCAGCCCGATCACCATCGAGGGCGCCCACTTCGCCTGGAATTCTTCAAACGACGGCGCGCCGTCATCAGTTGAGTCGAGAAGGGCCAGCACCAGCGGGTGCACGTCGTAAGCGCGGCGCGCGGATTCGGGCAGCAGCGCATGCAGGTCGGTGTCGCCGGCCTCGGCCTTGCCGCGGTCGAAATGCCCTTGCTGACAGAACAAGCCGACCAGCCGACGGCCGCGCTCGTAGGCGTCGAGCTCGTCGTCGGCGACGATGTGGCACACGCCGGACTTCTTGTGGTGCGTCTCCGGGCCGCCCAGCGACGCCATGTCGACATCCTCACCAGTCACGCTGCGCACCACGTCGGGTCCGGTGACGAACACGCGGCTCTCGGGCGCCATCACGATCACGTCGGTCAACGCCGGCCCGTACGCGGCGCCGCCGGCTGCGAAGCCGACGACGACGGAGATCTGCGGAACGTAACCCGACGCCCGGATCATCGCCTCGAACACCAAACCGACTGCGTGCAAAGCCTTTACGCCTTCGGCGAGCCGGGCGCCGCCCGAGTGCCAGATGCCGACGATCGGGCTCTGCTCCTCGATGGCCAGGTCGTACGCGTCGACGATGTGCCGGCATCCCTCGATGCCCATCGCGCCGCCCATCACGGTGCCGTCGGTGCAGAACGCGATGGTGCGGACACCGTTGACGGTGCCTGCCGCGGCCAACACGCCCGAGCGGTCGCGCTCGTGCAGCAGCTCGACACTCTGATCGTCGAAGAACGTCGACAGCCGCAGCAGCGGATCCCGCGGGTCGAGCGATTCGCCGACGGCCTCGGGGGCCATGATCGTCATCGGTGTCTCCTAGCTGGGGTCAAGCCCGTCAGTACTTTCCGAACGCGAGTGCCACGTTGTGGCCGCCGAATCCGAAAGAGTTGTTGATCGCGTAGCGGTAGTCGCCGACCCGGGGCTCGCCGTGCACGACGTCCAGGTCGATCTCGGGATCCTGGTTGCGCAGGTTCAGCGTCGGCGGGATCACGCCGTCGCGCAGTGCCAGGACCGTCAGGATCGCCTCGACCGCGCCGACTGCACCGACCGAGTGGCCGAGCGCCGACTTCGGCGCGTAGACCGCCGCGTCGTGGCTGCCCAGCGCATTGCGAATCGCCTTGGCTTCGGCCACATCTCCGACCGACGTACCGGTGGCGTGCGCGTTGACGTGGTCGATGTCGGTGGGCTTGAGCCCCGCGAGCTCGATCGCGCGCGTCATCGCGTACCCGGCCTGCTCGCCGTTGGGATCCGGCGCCACGATGTGATAGCCGTCCGACGTGATGCTGGCGCCCATCAGCCGACCGAGAATGTTCGCACCGCGGGCCTTGGCGTGCTCCTCGGTCTCGATCACCAGCAGTGCACCGGCCTCGCCGAACACGAACCCGTTGCGGTCCCTGTCGAACGGGCGACAGGCGCCGGCAGGGTCATCGTTGGTGGTGGACAACACGATCCGCATCTGCGCGAAGCCTGCGATCGGCACCGCCTCGATCTTCGTCTCGACACCGCCGCAGATCGCGACGTCGGCTTCGCCGAGCACGATGTTGCGCCACGCGTGCGCGATGCCCTCGGAACCGGACGCGCACGCCGACACCGGGGTGATCACCCCCGCGCGGGCCTTGCGCTCCAGCCCGACCGCGGCCGACGCGGCATTGGGCATGTACTTCTGCACCGCCAGCGGTGACACCGCTCGCATGCCCTTCGCGCGCATGTCGTCGTAGCTGAACACCAGCTCCTCGGTGGAGCCCATGCCGGTGCCGATCGACACCATCAGCCGCCGCGGTTCCACCTCCGGCGAGCCGGCGTTTTCCCACACCCGCCGGCTCAGCACGGTGGACATCTTCTGCAGATACGACAGCCGACGCAGTTCCACCTTCGTCAACTCGTGGTCGAAATCCTCGAGAAGATGGCCACCGATGCGAACCGGCAGGTCGTACTGCTCGACGAACGGGTCCTCGAGCCTGCGGATGCCGCTCTGTCCGTCCAGCAACTTCTTCCAGGTGCTGTCGGCGTCAGTTGCCAGGGCAGTCGTCATCGCAACGCCGGTGACGACTACGTTGGGAAACCCGTTCCCCGTGGACAGCCGTGTCATGGCTTCTCCGAGAATTCCTTTCGCGCCCTAGTACTTTCCGAACGCCAGTGCCACGTTGTGCCCGCCGAATCCGAACGAGTTGTTGATCGCGTACTGATATTCGCCATAGCGGGGCTCGCCCGCCACGACGTCCAGGTCGATCTCGGGATCGGGGGTCTCGTAGTTGAGCGTGGGCGGGATGACTCCGTCGCGCAGGCTCAGCACGGTCAGCACCGACTCGAGCGCACCGACCGCACCGATGGAGTGGCCGAGCGCCGACTTCGGCGCGTACACGGCAGCATGCTCGCACCCCGCGACGCGAATGGCGTTGGCCTCAGCGGTGTCACCGATCGGTGTCGCCGTCGCGTGCGCGTTGATGTGGTCAATGTCCTTGGACGACAAGCCCGCAAGCTCCAGCGCGCGCAGCATCGCCTTGCCGGCACGTTCGCCGTCCGGCGCGGGGGCCACCATGTGGTAGGCGTCCGACGTGATGCCGGCGCCCAGCAGCCGCGCCAGCGGCTTGGCGCCGCGTGCCTTGGCGTGCTCCTCGGTCTCGATGACCATCAGCGCGCCGGCCTCGCCGAACACGAAGCCGTCACGGTTCTTGTCGAACGGACGTGACGCACCTTCGGGATCGTCGTTGCGGGTCGACATCGCGCGCATCATGGAGAACGCCGCGATCGGCAGCGCCTCGATTCCGCCCTCGACGCCGCCGCAGACGGCGATGTCGGCGTCGCCCATCACGATCTGCCGCCACGCGTGCGCGATGGCCTCAGAACCCGACGAACAGGCCGACACCGGCGTGATGACGCCCGCACGTGCGCCGAGCTGCAGTCCGACGACGGCGGCGGCGCCGTTCGGCATGATCATCTGAACGGCCAGCGGCGACACCTTGCGGGGACCACCCTCGTTCATGGTGTCATACGTCTCGACGATCTTCTCGCCGCCGCCGAGCCCGGTGCCGACGACGACCGCGAATCGGTCGCCATCGACCTCGGGAGCACCCGCAGTTTCCCACAGCCGGCCGCTGAGCAGCTTGGCCATCCGCTGGACGTACGACATCCGTCGCATGTCCAGCCGGCCCATGTGATCGTCCACCGGGTCCTTCAGGTGGCCGCCGATGCGGACGGGCAGGTCCCACTTGGTGACGAACTCATCCTCGAGCACATGGATGCCGCTCTCGCCGGCCAGCAAACCCTTCCACGTGCTTTCGACGTCGGCCGCGATTGATGTGGTCGCCTCGACGGCGGTTACCACAACGCTGGGGTAACCGCCGTTAGCAGTGGAAGGCTTCGTCATGCGCGCTCCGCTTCGATCTTCGCGCGGATCGCCTCGGCAGCCTCGGGGTTCTCTTCCTCGAGCTTCTGGATGTAGGTCACCACGTCACCGACGGTCCGCAGACCGGCGAGGTCCTCGTCGGGAATCTTCACGCCGTACTTGTCCTCGGTCTGCACGGCGATCTCCACCATGGACAGCGAGTCGATGTCGAGGTCGTCGACGAACGACTTCTCGGGGGTGACCTCAGACGGCTCGATACCGGTCACCTCTTCGATGATCTCGGCAAGACCGGTGATGATTTCTTCCTGAGTCGCGGGCACTATATGGCTCCTTCTATCTCGTGTTGGTGTTACCTGGGTACTGGTTAGAGCTCGGTCAGCCCGTCCAGGTCCGCGGGGGATTTGACGGCATATGTGCCGATCCCCCGAAGTTCTCGCTTGGCGATGCCGGTGAGCGTTCCCGCAGGGGGGAACTCGACGATCGCGGTGATATCTCGCTTGCGCATGGCTGCGGTGCACAGGTCCCAGCGCACGGGCCGGGTCAGCTGGGCCACCAGCTTTGCCATGGCGTCTGCTGCCGAGGCTACCGGCTCGCCGTCGGCATTGGAAAGGACGACAGCGGTCGGCTCCGCAGTCTGGACCTTGGCAGCCGCCGCGGCATAGGCCTCCTGCGCCGACGCCATGAAACGGGTGTGGAAGGCGCCTGCGGTGGCCAGCGGGCGGACGCGCGCCTTCTCGGGCGGGTTCTCGGCGAGCTTGGCCAGCGCATCGAGCCGGCCGGCGGCCACGATCTGACCGGCGGCATTGCGGTTGGCCGGGACGAGTTCGAGGTCCTCCAGACGGGCCAGCACCTCGGCTTCGTCGCCGCCGAGCACCGCCGACATGCCGGTGGGCTCTTGCGCGCACGCCTTGGCCATCTCCGCGCCGCGCGTTGCCGCGAGCGACACGGCGTCGTCGGCGGAGATGATGCCGCCAATCGCGTAAGCGGCGATCTCGCCGACCGAGTGGCCCGCCGCAATCAGCTCACCGCCGCCGAACATGCCGCGGCGCTTGGCTTCCTGGTGGGCCAGCAGCGTGGCGGCCACCACCAGCGGCTGAGTCACCGCCGTGTCGGTGATCTCCTCGGCCGACGCGGTGGTGCCGAGCGTCACCAGGTCCAGACCGCTGGCCTGCGACCACGAGGCGAGTTTCTCGGCCGCACCCGGCAGCTCGAGCCAAGGCGAGAGCATGCCGGGGGTCTGCGAACCCTGTCCAGGGCAGAGCAAGGCGATCACAGTTCTTTGAGGCACGAATTAAGAGAACACTGTGAAAGTGGTTTTACACGGTGTAAGAGATTATGAACCTGGTCTTAGGTTTTTGTAGAGGCTCCACAAATCCGCATGTGATGCGACTCCATCGAGATCAAATTGCAACCCTTAACCCGCGGCATGGACGCTACGCGGCGTTGTGACGTGAATCACGGACGGATAGCTGGGTGTCGGGTTGCTCGCCTGCGACGACAGGCGGCCGACGGTCGCGGCGACGCGTAAGACATAGGCGTCGCGTGGGGTTGTCGGGTCGCGCCCGGTGAAGTCGGTGATCCGCTTCAGCCGGTATCGCACCGTGTTGGGGTGAACGAACAACTTGCGGGCGCAGGCTTCGATGGCGCCGCCGGAATCCAGGTACGCGTCCAGGGTCTCGGTCAATGCGGGCCCGGCGTCGCCCAGCGGCCGCATCACCTCCGCGTCGAGCACCGCGATGGCCGACGCGTCGCCCAGCAGCGCTCGCTCCGGCAGTAGCTCACGGGCCAGCACCGGCCGGGGTGCGCCGCTCCAGCCGGCGGCCGCGTTCATCCCGGCAATCGCTTCGGTGGCGCTGGTGTGCGCCGCCGAGAAGGTCGGGGCGGTCGGGCCGATCACCACCGGCCCCTCGGCGAACACGTCGACGAGCTCGCGAAGGAACTTGTCGGTCGCGGTGAGCGGACCCGACACGATTGCGATCAGCCATGTTCCGTGCACATCGGACAAGGCCGCGCGGCCGTGCCGTTGGGCGATGTCGCGCACGTCGTCGCTGGCGAGGTCGACGCGGTCCGGGCGGGGCAGGCCGACGACGACGGTCGCGGGCGCAGTGGTGTCCCAGTTCAGGGCCGCTGCCCGGGATTGCAGATCGGGGCCGGTGTCGCCGCGCACCACCGCGTCGACCAGATTCGCCTCCATGCGGCTGTCCCACGCGCCGCGGGCCTCGGCGGCATCGGCGTAAGCCGACGCGGCGGCAAACGCCAGATCGCGGCTGTAGCGCAGAATCCCCGTCGTCAGCGCGGTAACCTGCTCCTCGTCGCGGGCCAACATCGGCACCACTTCCTCGAAGAACTCCATCGTCACGCGGACCATGTCCACGGTTTGGCGCAGGGCGATACGCCTGGTGAGGTCCTGCGGCACCACCTCGAACGCCTTGACGGTGTAGCCGACGTTGCTGTGCGGGTCGCTCATCCACTCGACGAAGTTCACCACCGCGGTCTGCACCACCAGGTGAACGCTGGCCCGCTGCGAGGCCTCCAGCTCGGCGAAGAATGGCAGCCGGTCCTGCATCGCGGCGACGGCCTGGGTGGCGAACCGGCCCGAGTACTGCTTGAGCTTGCGTAGCAGCGATTCCGGCACGTTCTCGAGGAGCTCGAGGGTGGATTTGGGCGCCACGCGATTGTCGGGCATCCCTAAAATCTACGCTTCTCTTCTGGAGAAACCTTCCAATGGGTCGGCCAGTCTCGACATTCACGCCATACAGAGGAAGCCTGCATAACGTGAATCTCGGCGGCAAAGATCAGGCCACGCCCGGGTCCGACGTCTGCTCCGGGGCCGCGAGCACGTCATCTATGCGATAGCGGTCTGCGGCCTCGACGGCGACGGACTTGTCGATCTCCCCGTCGCGGGCCAGCCCCTCGAGCACGCCGACCGCGATCGATTCGGCGTCGGTGTTGTAGAACCGGCGTGCGGCGGGCCGGGTGTCGGAGAACCCGAACCCGTCGGTCCCCAGGGTGATGTAGGTGCCAGGCACCCACGGCCGGATCTGCTCGCTGACCGCGCGCATCCAGTCCGTTACCGCGACGACGGGACCCCGAGCGTCGGTCAGCACCTGCGTCACGTACGGCGTCCGCGGCGACTGGTTGGGGTGCCGCAGCCTTTCCTTCTCTATCTCGATGCCTTCCCGGTTGAGCTCGCCCCAGCTGGTCACCGACCAGACGTCGGCGGCGACGTCCCACTCGGCGGCCAGCAGGTCGGCGGCGCGCAGCGCCTCGGGCATCGCGACACCGGAGGCCAGGATCTGTGCCGGGTACTTGCGCTGCTCGGGCGCGGCCCGGTAGCGGTAGATGCCACGCAGCAGGCCCTCGACGTCGAGATCGTCGGGCTCGGCGGGCTGCCGGTACGGCTCGTTATAGATCGTCAGATAGAAGTAGACGTTCTCGGGGTTCTCCCCGAACATCCGGGCCAGGCCGCTCTCGACGATGTAGGCGATCTCGTAGGCGAACGCCGGGTCGTAGGCCACCACCGCGGGGTTGGTGGCCGCCAGCAGCAGCGAGTGGCCGTCGTTGTGCTGCAAGCCCTCTCCGACCAGCGTGGTGCGCCCGGCCGTCGCGCCCAGTAGGAAGCCGCGCGCCATTTGATCGGCTGCCGCCCACAGGCCGTCGCCGGTGCGCTGGAAGCCGAACATCGAGTAGAAGATGTAGATCGGGATCATCGGCTCGTTGTGGGTCGCGTACGACGTGCCCACGGCGGTGAACGTGGCAGCGGAGCCGGCCTCGTTGATGCCTTCGTGGATGATCTGGCCGACTTCGCTTTCCCTGTACGCCAACATCATCTCAGCGTCGACCGACGTGTACAGCTGACCGTTGCGGTTGTAGATCTTCAGCGACGGGAACCACGAGTCCATGCCGAACGTGCGCGCCTCGTCAGGAATGATCGGCACGATGCGTGGCCCAACCTCTTTGTCCCGCAACAACTCTTTGAACACCCGCACAGTCGCCATCGTGGTGGCGACCTCCTGGTTGCCCGAACCCTTCTTGAGCGACTTGTAGACGTCGCGAGGCGGCAGCGCCAAAGCCTTCGACTTGGTGCGGCGTTCGGGCACGAATCCGCCGAGCGCGCGGCGGCGGTCCAGCAGGTAGCGGATCTCCGGGCTGTCCGGGCCGGGATGATAGTAGGGCGGCAGATAGGGGTTTTCTTCGAGTTCCTTGTCCGACACTGGAATTCGCTGTGCGTCGCGGAAGAACTTGAGGTCTTCGATCGCGAGCTTCTTCATCTGATGGGTGGCGTTGCGCCCCTGGAAGTGCTTGCCCAGCGAGTAGCCCTTGATGGTCTTGGCGAGGATCACCGTCGGCTGGCCCTTGTGTTCGGTCGCCGCGCGGTAGGCGGCATACACCTTGCGGTAGTCGTGGCCGCCGCGCTTGAGGCTCCAGATCTCGTCGTCTGACATGTTCTCGACCAGCGCCTTGGTGCGCGGGTCGCGCCCGAAGAAGTGCTCACGCACGTAGGCGCCGTCGTTGGCCTTATAGGTCTGGTAGTCGCCGTCGGGCGTGGTGTTCATCAAGTTCACCAGCGCGCCGTCGCGGTCGGCGTGCAGCAGCGCGTCCCACTCGCGGCCCCACACCACCTTGATGACGTTCCAGCCGGCGCCGCGGAAGAACGACTCGAGCTCCTGGATGATCTTGCCGTTGCCGCGCACCGGGCCGTCGAGCCGCTGCAGGTTGCAGTTGACGACGAACGTGAGGTTGTCCAGCGCCTCCAGCGCTGCGACGTGCGCGGCGCCGCGGCTCTCCGGCTCGTCCATCTCGCCGTCGCCCAGGAACGCCCACACGTGCTGGTCGGAGGTGTCCACGAGACCGCGGTCGTGCAGGTAGTGGTTGAACCGCGCCTGGAAGATCGCGTTGAGCGGGCCGAGGCCCATCGAGACCGTCGGGAACTCCCAGAAGTCCGGCATCAGGCGCGGGTGCGGATACGACGGGAGACCGCCGCCGGGGTGGCTGTGTTCCTGCCGGAATCCGTCGAGCTGGTCGGCGGTGAGCCGGCCCTCCAGGAACGCGCGCGCATAGATGCCGGGAGACGCGTGGCCCTGGATGAACACCTGGTCGCCGCCGCCGGGATGGCTCTTGCCGCGGAAGAAGTGGTTGAAGCCGACCTCGTAGAGCGCCGCCGAGGACGCGTACGTCGAAATGTGCCCGCCCACACCGACGCCGGGCCGCTGCGCCCTGTGCACCATGATCGCCGCGTTCCACCGGATCCAGCGCCGGTAGCGCCGTTCCACCTCCTCGTCACCCGGGAACCACGGCTCCAGCTCGGTGGGGATGGTGTTGACGTAGTCCGTGGACGTCAGCGCCGGGATGGCCACGCGCTGCTCACCGGCGCGCTCCAGCAAGCGCAGCATCAGGTAGCGGGCCCGCGCCGGTCCGGAGCGCTCCAGAACGTCGTCGAACGACTCAAGCCACTCGCCGGTCTCTTCCGGGTCGATGTCGGGAAGATAGGACGCCACACCTTCCCGGATCACTCGCACCCGGTCGGATTCGTTTGAGCCGGTTGGGTTTTGGGCTAAGTCGCGACGCGCGAACTCGGTGGTCAACTTCCGCTCCTCGTCAGGCGGTGCACGGATACCTCCATCGTCCACCAATCGTGCCCCACATGCACTCATAGCCGGTAACCTCATCCGCTGTGCTGGGGGTCGGCGGCGGGCGATGGCGGGTCGCCGCACTGGCAGCCGGGCTGACCGCGACAGCTTTGATGGTGGTGGTGGGCTGTACCAGCGTCACCAGCGGCATGTCGACCGTCGACACCAACGACGCACGCAGCTACCGGACGTGGGTGTCCGATTCGCTGTCGCAGTCGGCCGCGTCGGCCAGCGAGCGGGAGTCGTCACGGCAGGAGTCGATGACGGCCGAGGCCGTCGCCAACGGGTGTGAAGTGCTGTCGGGCACCAGCGTCGACGTCGTCACCGCGATCAACGCCTACGTCAGCGCCGTCGGGAGCCGAAACGAAGCCGACGTGGCGGCCAAGGCGCAGGCCGCCGTAGACACGCTGAACCGGGGCGCGGATGCTGTCGCCGCCACTATGAACTCGGCGCTGCTGCCTGCGGTGCGCGACGCTTTCACCGCCTGGGTTGACGCCACCCGGGCAGTCGCCAAGGCCGTCGCCGAGCGCTACGGCCAGCAGGAATTCAACGCCGAGGTCGACCGCTTCAACCAAGCCAACGACGAGGCGCTTAATTCCTGCGGTGGCTCGCCCTGAGCAACTCGGCCGTTAGTGCTAGGGCGCTGCGGCCTCGCGTGCGACGATAGGGCGACAAGGCGCTCTACGAAGGAGGACGACGGTGGTCGCGGCGGGTGACGCCCCGAACTACGCCCGCAGACTGGGCATCCAAAAAGATCAGGTTGTTCAGGAGTTGGGCTGGGACGAGGACACCGACGACGACATCCGTGCCGACATCGAGGAGGCCTGCGGTAGCGAGCTGCTCGACGAGGATGCGGACGAGGTGGTGGACGTCGTGTTGCTGTGGTGGCGTGACGGGGACGGCGATCTGGTGGACCGGTTGATGGACGCGATCACGCCGTTGGCCGACGACGGGATCATCTGGGTGCTGACGCCCAAGACCGGCAAACCGGGGCATGTGCTGCCGGCCGAGATCTCCGAGTCGGCGCCCACGGCCGGGCTGATGCAGACGTCGTCGGCGAACCTCGGCGACTGGAGCGCCAGTCGGCTGGTGCAGCCGAAGTCGCGAGCGGGGAAGCGCTGATGATCGAGGTCGGCTCGACGGCTCCGGACTTCACACTGCGCGACCAGAACCAGCAACAGGTTTCGCTGAGCGACTTCCGCGACCGCAAGAGCGTACTGCTGGTGTTCTTCCCGCTCGCGTTCACCGGCATCTGCCAGGGCGAGCTGGACGAGATCCGCGACCACCTCCCCGAGTACGAGAACGACGATGTGCAGACGCTCGCGATCTCGGTGGGACCGCCTCCGACGCACAAGGTTTGGGCCGCCGAGAGCGGATTCACGTTTCCGGTGCTGTCGGACTTCTGGCCGCACGG
>JBLNEK010000109.1:0-40715 GCA_050262635.1 Candidatus Sericytochromatia bacterium
TTTTGATGGGGGGGGCCGTGCTGCGGCCTCGCGCGCGCGCCGCGATGCTGCAGAACACCTGGGTGGGGGCGCGCTCGCCCACGACCGTCGAGCCGATCAGCCTGGCCCACAGGTACTTCTCTTTGGTGCGGGCCTTGATTAGCACCACGACCCACGAGTTCAGCGTCTGCCCGCAGATGAACCCGGCCAGGCCGGCGACGATCAATTGGGTGGACGCGCCGACGACGGTGCGCAGCGCGTCCTGGTTGGTGTAGAAGTCGGCGGCGGGCAACAAGATCGTGATCCAAAACGCCGCCGCCGCAAGGGCTTGCATCGCGAACCCGACGTAGATGGCGCGGCGGGTAGCGCGGAACCCGTACACCTCGGACAGCACGTCGCCGATCACGTAGGTCAGCGGGAACATGATGAATCCGCCGTCGGTGATGATCGACCAATTGCCGACGACGGGCCCGAACGCCACGCCCTTGGCGGCGGTGATGTTCGAAATCAGCACCAGGCCCGTGAACGCTCCGACGAGCACCGGATAGAAGGACGAGCCCACCGACGCGTAGCCGGGCGTGGGTTCGTCGCTCATCCGAGCATCGGGTCAGCCGAGAGCTTTGGCGAGCATCGGTGGCAGCTGGTCCGCGACGACAGGCAGGCTCAGCGGCGACGAGAACGCGATCGCTCCCGCCAGATCCTTACCGGTGAAGACGTTGCGCCGGTTGAGCGTGCCGAACGTGGCGTCGGCTTGCAGCCTGGCCTGCTCCTCGTCGCTCTCGGTGGTCCAGATCAACACGTCGGCGGCCCCGAACGCATCGACGGCCTTGTCGCGCGGTACGAACGCACGGCTGTTGTCTTCGCCGAACTGCTTGATCCCGTCGGGGACCACGAACCCCATCTGCGTCAGGAACTCGGTCCGCCAGCCGGGCGGCGTCGCGACGAACTCGTCGCGGTACAGGCTGCCCTGCACGATCAGCGCCTTCTTGTCCTTGAACTGCGAGTTGGCCTTCGCAACTTCGGTGAACTTGTTGTCGACGTCGTTGACCAACGCGTTCATCTGGTCGGCCTGGAACACGGCCTGCCCGATCGCGGCCGCCTGGATCTTCCACGGCTCGAAGAACGGCTCCGTGCCGGACTGCGGGATCGTCGGCGCGATGCTGGACAGCCGGTTGTAGCTGTCCTGGTCGACGCCCGCGTTGGTGGCGACTATCAGATCCGGCTTGAGTGCGGCGATCCTGTCGAACCCGAGGCCGTTGTCGAGCGACAAGACAGTCGGCTGCGCCGCGCCGAGTTTCTGCCTCGCCCAGGGCCACACCGCGAAGGGCTGGTCACCCCACCAGTTCGTGACCGCGACGGGCACGACGCCGACGGCCAGCAGGTCGTCCTGTTCGGTGAAGCCCGCGCTGACGACCCGCTTGGGCGGGGCGGAGATCTTGGTCTCTCCGAACTGGTGCTTGACCGTGACCTCGGACGGGGCGCCGTTGCCCGACTTGTTCGACGAGCACCCCGCGGCGGCGACCACCCCCGCGGCAGCGGCCACCCCGAAGAAGCCACGCCTGCTCAGCGTTCGCATTCGGTGAGATTAGCCGCTAGGCCAGAAGTGCGACGGCAAGTCCCAGCATCGTCACGGTGATCAGCCCGTCCAGGACCCGCCAGGCCGTTGTCCGCGAGAACAGCCCACGCAGTCGTCGCGCCCCGAAGCCCAGCGTGCTGAACCACACCGCGCCGGCGCCGATTGCACCAAGACCGAAAAGCCAACGACCGTCGCGCTGTTCGAGACACTGCCCCGCCGGGGCCTGGTGACGATCAGCGACAGGCACCTCGATCTGCCGCTGTACTGGCAGTGCTGGAAGCTCGACTCGGCGCTGGTCGCCAGGATCACCGACGCGGTGCGGTCCGCAGCGCAGTCGTTACGGCACTGACATCCGAGTGGACCGTTGACGGCCCGTCGTGCTCTCGAAACCTGAGGATTGGCCGCTACGCCGACCGGCGAAGCGCTGACAATCGTCGCGGCGGCATAACTTCGCGGACGCATGCTCCAAGCCGACGATGGCGCCGGTCCGGTGGTACACCGCGCGTGCTGAGTCCGCCGACGCCGTGACCCTGTGACGCTTCGCTAAGACGCCGACTCCGACCGGTACCGCGCAACGAGGTGCCCGTACCCACAGGCTTCGGCGAACGCCAACTCGCTGTCGCGGTCGGGTTCTTCCAGCTCGTGCATCCACTGACGAAGTAGAGCAGCTCCAGAGTGCTTGGATCCGCTGTCCGCTTCCGGGTCTGCCGATACGACGCCGAGGCGGCGCACGAAGCGATCCGCCAGCGCCAGTCGGTGCACCTCGGTCACCAGGTCGACGGCCTCTCCCGCCCACAACCGGACTACCCGCCGGTACGCGGTGAGGTGATCGACCGGCAGTCCCGACGCCCGCAGTACTTCCCGCGAATTCGCCAGTGTCGCCGACAGATCGGTGCGCCGAACCTTCAGCAGCTCGCGCGCTCGGCGCAGGTCGGCTTCGAACTGCACCGCCTGCGACGGTCCGGGGAGGTCGCCGCTCACCGGAGAATAGACGGCGGGACCGACGTCGACTTTGGCCCAATCCCCGAAGCTCTCGGCCCACACCCCGAGTTCGCCGACGGCCACGTTCAACTCGGCACGATGGTGGTCAAGATGCGCGGCGAAGGCCTGCCGGTCTTGAGCCGCCATCAACCGAGCGGCGTGTACGACGGCACCGGTGAGTGCTCCATGGGCAGTGACGATGGCGAGCAGTTCGTTGCGTCCCCGATGGTGTCGCCGACTCACATGTCGATGGTGCCACGACAGGGCGACACGTGCGGGTCGGAGCCCCGTCTACGCTGAGTAGGCATGGGCGGAGCGCGACTGACCGGCCAGGTCGCGGTGGTCACCGGCGGGGCGCTGGGGATCGGCGGAGGGATCAGCCGGCGACTTGCGGCGGCCGGAGCGCACGTCGTCCTGGCAGACTTCGATGCCGGTGCCGCCGAAGCGGCGCGCCTCGAGATCGAAGCATCCGGCGGGCAGTGCACCACCGTGATCGGTGACATCCGTGACCCCGGCGTGGTCTCGCTGGTCGCGCACACCGCACGCGAGGTCGGCAGGTCGCGAGTCGACATATTGGTGAACAATGTCGGTGACTTCCGCCCGGCGGCACGGACATTCGTGCACAGCACCGAAGAGCAGTGGCAGCAACTCTACGAACTCAACCTGCTGCACGTGCTGCGTATGTGCCACGCGATCCTGCCGGCCATGATCGAGCGGGGGACCGGCGCGGTCGTCAACAACGCAACGGTCGAGGCCTTCCGGGGCATTCCCTATGCCGCGGTGTATGCTGCGTTCAAGGCCGGGGTGGTGGCCTTCACCCGGAGTCTTGCCGTCGACGTCGCCCACCACGGCATCCGGGTCAACGCGATCGCACCCGATCTGGCCGACACCCCGCAAACGCCGGCCGACCTGATGCTGCGCGGGCGCGACCCCGACTTGATCAGGACCTGGGTTCCGGTTGGCCGGTTCGGCCGCCCAGACGACTATGCGGCCGTGGTGGAGTTTCTGGCTTCCGACGACGCCGGATTCGTTACCGGACAGACGATTCCGGTTGACGGTGGCACGCTGGCCGCCTCGGGCTGGTATGCGCGCGCCGACCGTAAGGGCTGGACAAACATGCCCAACGAAGCTTGACGCGGATTGGCTACGCCGCGGATCTTTCGAGGATGTGCACGCCGCACGCCGAGCCCAGGCCGATGACGTGTGCCAGGCCGACGGACGCGTTCTCGATCTGGCGGTCGCCGGCCTCGCCACGCAGGTGGTGGCAGATCTCCCAGATGTTGGCGATCCCGGTTGCCGCGATGGGGTGGCCCTTGGATTGCAGTCCGCCCGACACGTTGACCGGAGTAGAGCCGTCTCGCCAGGTGGCACCCGAGTTGAAAAAGTCTGCGGCACAGCCTTGTTCGCATAACATCAGGTTGTCGTAGTGCACCAGCTCCGCGGTGGCGAAGCAGTCGTGCAGTTCAACGAGGTCCAGGTCGCTCGGGCCGACGCCCGCCTGATCGTACGCGGTGGCAGCAGCATTTCGTGTGAGCGTGTTGACGTTCGGCAACACCTGGCAGCCTTCCTCGTACGGGTCCGTGGTCAGCACCGACGCCGAAACCTTGACCGCCCGCCGCCGCTGCTCGAGCGACAGCGACTTGAGCGTCTCGCCGTTGCATACCACGGCTGCCGCGGCGCCGTCGCAGTTGGCCGAGCACATCGGCCGGGTGTTCGGGTAGGCGATCATCACGTCGTTCATGATCTCGTCGAGCGTGAACCGCTTCTGGTATGCCGCAAGGGGATTCAGCGTCGAATGCGCGTGGTTCTTCTCGCTGATCTTCGCGAACAGCTCGAAGCTCGTGCCGCCGTACTTGTGGCCGTACTCCATGCCGATCTGGGCGAAGACGCCGGGCATCGTCTCGGTGCCGATCCGGCCGTCGACCGGCGTCACCGCGCCGTACCGGCCCGACGGCGTCCACGTCTGGTTGTCGCCTCGCTTCTTCCCGCCCGCACCGAGAAGCCCTGCGCCGGCGAGCTTTTCCACACCGACCGCCAGCCCGTAATCCACCTCGCCGGCCTTGACGGCCATGATCGCCGTCCGCAGCGCGGTCGCGCCGGTGGCGCATGCGTTGGCGACGTTGTACACGGGGATGCCGGTCTGGCCGATCTGCTTCTGCAACTGCTGGCCGACGCCGGCGCTCGCGTTCATCAGATTGCCCGCCGCGATCATCCCGATGTCGGCCATCGTGACGCCGGCATCGGCGAGAGCTCCGGTGGCCGCCTCGGCAGCCAGGTCGACAGCATCGAGGTCGAGGTGCTTGCCGAACTTCGTCATCGTGATCCCGAGGATCCAGATCTCGTCACTGGCGCTCATGCCTGTTCTCCTTTGATCACTCTGCGGGCTCGAACGCGAACCCGACGGCCTCGGTGCCGTCGGAGTCCTCCCCAAGCGAATACGTCGTCAGCCGCACTTTCATTCCGGTGCGGACGTGTTCGGCGTCCGGTTCGACATTGGTCATGTTGGCGCGCACCTGGGTTCCGTCGCAGTCGACGACGCAGGCCACGAACGGGGTGGGGATGCCGGGCGCGGCGAACGTGACGATCGTGAACGTCCGCACGGTGCCCTCGGTGGCGATGGGCACCAAGGTGAACTCCGCGCCGAAGCATTTGGCACACGCGTTGCGCCGGTCGAAGAACCGGGCACCGCAACTTGTGCACTGGTGCGCGACGAGGTGTGGCGCGCCGTTGTCGAGCACCAGATAGTCGACCATCGGGATCTGCTCCGCCATGGCTTCGACCGTAGCGTCTAACCTCGCATCCACTGAGGCCCGGTGTAGCCGTCCCACGGGTTGTAGTCGGCAATCAGCTGATCCTGCGCCGGACGCCGATCCGGGGGCACGTGCTGCAGGTTGATCCGGATCCGGTACCAGATCGAGCTCGGCCCACGCATGCCGTCGACGAGCACGTCGGCCGGCTCGAGCTTCTCCGCCGCCTCGGGATGGCGCTTGCGCCACGTCTCTAGTGCTGCCAGCGCTTCGTCTTTCGTCTTCGTCCGGGCGACCTCGATGAGCGGTTTCGTCGACTGCCGCCTTCCCCTGTTGGATGTCGCCGGCCCTCCGGCTCCCGTGCCTTTCGGGGGCTTCTCCGCGGGGCCCAGTCGCTCGGCCAGCTCCAGCAGCGCCTCCAGCGAGCCGGCTGCGTTGTCCATCTCGGCCCATGGATCGCCGATCTCGGCGAACCGCGCCGGCACGGTGTCAACCGTGAATTGCTCTGGGCGGCGACGCGTCACCTCCTCCCAGTGAAGCGGCGTCGACACCCGCGCGTCGGGCGTGGCCCTCACCGAGTACGCCGACGCCGTCGTGCGGTCCTTGGCGTTCTGGTTGAAGTCGACGAACACGCCTTCGCGTTCTTCCTTCCACCACCGGCTGGTAGCCAGGTCTGGGGCGCGCCGCTCCACCTCGCGGGCAACGGTCTCGGCTGCCAGGCGCACCTGCCGGTACGGCCAGCGTGGCGCGATCCGCGCGTAGATGTGAAAGCCTCGCGACCCCGACGTTTTCGGCCAGCCGGTCAGCCCGTGGTCGGCCAGCACGTCGCGGACGACCAGCGCCACGTCGACGATCTGCCCCCATGCCACGCCGGGCACCGGGTCGAGGTCGATGCGCAACTCGTCGGGATGGTCGAGGTCGCCCGCGCGCACCGGATGCGGGTTGAGGTCGACACAGCCCAGGTTCACTGCCCACGCCAGCCCGGCCGCGTCGTAAATCACCGCCTCCTTGGCCGACGTCCCCGACCGGTACTTCAGCTCGGCGACGTCGATCCAGTCCGGCCGGTTCGCGGGCGCACGCTTCTGGAAGACGGCCTCCTCGGTGAGTCCTTTGACGAACCGCTTGAGGATCATCGGCCGGTCCGCGACGCCGCGCAGGGCACCGTCCGCCACCGACAGGTAGTAGCGGATCAGGTCCAGCTTGGTGCGGGCCGGGTGACCATCGGACGGCGGGAAGACGACCTTGTCGGGGTTGGTGACCTTGACCTGGCGGCCAGCCACGTCCAGCGTCATTGGGCCGACCATAGGGCCATCGTAGGATCGGTCCCGCCGTGAGACGGCGGTCACATAGGGTATGGGCCATGCCGTCGCTGAACGTTTCCGAGCTCGCCACCCAAGCAGTCGCTAAGGTCCGTCAGTACGCAGAGCGCGGCGCCGCCGAAGCGCACTACGTGCGCAAGATGTTCGAGGCCGGCGCGCTGAAACTGGAGTCGCCGCAACTGGTCGCCGCGATGGCCGCCGACATCGCGCGCTGGGGCGAGATCGGGATGATCCCGTCGGTCAACGCGCGCCGCACCCCGCACCGCGTGGCGGTGCTCGACGACGACGGCGCGATGACGTTCGCCGAAATGGACGACGCGGTGAATGCGGTCGCCAACCGGATGGTCGAGATGGGTGTCATGGGCGGCGACGGTGTTGCGATCCTGGCCCGCAACCACCGCTGGTTCCTGGTCGCGAACTACGCCTGCGCGCGCGTCGGCGCCCGCACGATCCTGCTCAACACCGAGTTCTCCGCCCGGCAAGTCGCCGACGTCGCCGACCGGGAAGGCGCGCGGTTGCTGATCTACGACGACGAGTACACCCCGGCCGTGTCGGAGGCGAACTTCGAGTTGGGCCGGCTGCGCGCACTCGGCCGCAACCCCGATCGCGAGGAGCCGTCGGGCAGCACCGACGAACCGCTGGCCGAGGTGGTGGAGCACGGCAACACGGAAGCTGCGCCGAAGCCGTCGAAGCACGCGTCGCTGGTAATTCTCACCAGCGGCACCACCGGCACGCCAAAGGGCGCCACGCGGCACACGCCGCCGACGCTGGCCCCGATCGGCGGTGTGCTCTCGCATGTGCCGTTCAAGGCCGGGGAGGTGACGTCGCTGCCGTCGCCGATGTTCCACGCGCTGGGCTACCTGCATGCGACGATCGCGATGGCGCTCGGCTCGACGCTGGTGATGCGCCGCAAGTTCCGCCCGCTGACCGTGGTCGAGGACATCGAAAAGTACCGTGCGACAGCGCTTGTCGTGGTGCCGGTGATGCTGTCACGGATCCTGGACGCACTGGACAAGGCGGATCGCAGCTACGACCTGTCATCGCTGCGCATCGTGTTCGTCTCCGGCTCTCAGCTGGGTGCGGAGCTGGCCACGCGGGCGACGAAGCGGCTGGGCCCGGTGATCTACAACCTCTACGGCTCAACCGAAGTCGCATTCGCGACGATCGCTCGTCCCCAGGATCTGGACGTCAACCCGGCGACGGTCGGGCCGGTGGTGAAGGGAGCGAAGGTCAAGATCCTCGACGAGCACGGCCACGAGGTGCCGCAAGAGGAGGTGGGCCGCATCTTCGTCGGCAACACCATGCCGTTCGAGGGGTACACCGGCGGCGGCGGGAAGCAGATCATCGACGGGCTGCTGTCCTCCGGCGACATGGGCTATTTCGACCACAACGGGCTGCTGTACGTCACAGGCCGCGACGACGAGATGATCGTCTCCGGGGGCGAGAACGTGTTCCCCGCAGAGGTCGAGGATCTGCTCAGCGGCCACCCGGAGGTCGTCGAGGCCACCGCACTGGGTGTCGACGACCCGGAGTGGGGCGCGCGGCTGCGGGCTTTCGTTGTCAAGCAAGAGGGTTCGAGCGTCGACGAGGACACAATCAAGCTCTACGTGCGCGAGCATCTGGCCCGCTACAAGGTGCCGCGCGAGGTGATCTTCCTCGACGAGCTGCCGCGCAATCCGACGGGCAAGATCCTCAAGCGCGAGCTGCGCAACATCCAGGTCGACTAGACCGTCCGGGAGGTGAGGCCTACGGGTCGCGGGGCAGACCAAGCAGTCGCTCGGCGATGATGTTCAGCTGTACCTCGGACGTGCCGCCGTAGATCGTGGTCGCCCGGCTGGCCAGCAGTTGCTCGGCCCACTTGCCCTGCTCCGAGTCGGGGTCGCCGATCGCGCCGTCGACACCGAACGACGACACCCCGAACTCCGCGTAGCCCTGAGCCGTTCGCATCGAAAGAAGCTTGGACACCGCCGCCGACGGCATCGGGTCGTAGCCGGCAAGCGTCAGCAGCGTGGAACGCAGGTTGAGCAGCTTGGTTGCATGTCCCTCCGCGATCAGCCGGCCGGCGCGGTTCTGCGCCACCTGGTCGAAGTGGCCGTCGCGCAGGAACTCGACCAGACCGTTCAGGTTCGCCAGGAACGGCGCCTCGCTGCTGCCGATCGAAACCCGTTCTGCGGTAAGCGTGTTGCGGCTGACCTCCCAGCCGCGGTTCACTTCGCCGAGTACCAGGTCGTCGGGCACGAACACATCGTCGATAAACACCGTGTTGAACATCGCATTGCCGGTCAATTCCCGCAGCGGCTTGACTTCGACGCCGTCGCTGTTCATGTCGAGCAGGAAGTACGTGATGCCGTTGTGCTTCGGTGCGCTCGGATCCGTTCTGGCCAGTAGTGCGCCCCACTGCGAGTACTGCGCGGCCGTCGTCCAGATCTTCTGGCCGGTGATCCGCCAGCCGCCGTCGACCTTGGTGGCCTTCGTGGTCAGGCCGGCCAGGTCAGATCCTGCGCCCGGCTCGGAAAACAGCTGGCACCAGATCATTTCGCCGCGGAACGTCGGCGGCAGGAAGCGCTGCTTCTGTTCGTCGGTGCCGAACGCGACGATCGACGGGACGAGCCACGCCGCGATGCCGAGGTTCGGCCGCTTCACTCGCCCGGTGCTGAACTCTTGCTGGATGATGATCTGCTCGACCGGGCTCGCCGCGCGGCCCCAGGGCCTGGGCAGGTGCGGTGACACCCAGCCACCCTCGGCGATCGCGGCCGTCCGCTCCTCGCGCGGAATCGCTTTCAGCGCAGCCACTTCCGCGCGGATCTCCTCGCGTAGCTGCTCCGTTTCCGGATCCAGGTCGATATCGAGCTTGCGCATCCCCGTCGCGGTCGCGGTGTCGACGACCATCTGCGGGTAGTCGGCGGCGCGGCCGAACGCGGCGACGATGCCCAGTGCCCGCCGGTAGTACACGTTGGTGTCGTGCTCCCAGGTGAAGCCGATACCGCCATGTACCTGGATGCAGTCCTGAGCGCAGCGTTGCGCGGCGGCCGGTGCGAGCGTCGCGGCCACGGCGGCCGCGAATTCCGCTGCGGCCTCGGGGTTTTCGAAGCCCTCGTCGAGGGCACGGGCGGCATCCCAGACGGCGGCTATCGCGCGCTCGGTGTCTGCGGCCATCTCCGCGCACTTGTGCTTGACGCCCTGAAACTGCCCGATCGGGCGACCGAACTGCTCGCGGATCTTCGCGTAGGCGGCCGCGGTGTCAGTGGCCCACCGGGCGACGCCTACCGCCTCGGCCGACAGCAGCGTCGTCACCAGTGCCCGCACGGCCGCGACGTTGAGATTGCTCAGTACCCGATCCACGGGCACCTCGACGGCGTTGGCCCGCACGTGCGCGACCGGGCGCAGCGGGTCGACGCTCCTCACGGCTTCGATCTCCAGCGCGTCAGCGTCGATCACCACCCACTCCGTGCCGCTGGTTTCCGGATCCAGACCGGCAACGGGCAGCACAAGCACAGAGGCCTGCGCCGCCGACGGAACCGAGCGGGCCTCGCCGCGCACCACGAGCGTGTCGCCCTGCCGCGTCGCGGTGAGCGATGACTCCAGCGCGTACGCGGCGATCGTCGCACCCGAGGCCAGGTCGCCGAGAACCTTGGCCTGTTTGTCGTGGGCGGCGATGAGTGCGCTGGCGATCGCCGACGGTACGAATGGGCCGGGTACCGCGCCACGGCCGAACTCGGCGATCACGACAGCCAGCTCGAGGATGCCGAAACCCTGCCCGCCCACCGACTCGGACAGGTGCACCCCGTGCAGGCCCTGGTCGGCGGCGGCCTTCCAGTAGGGCGGCGGATTGGAGACCGGTGTCTCCAGCGCCTCGTGCAGCACCTCAGACGGCGCCACCCGCTCGACCAGCGCGCGAACCGATTCGGCCAGGTCCTTGTGTTCGGTGGTGATCGCGATAGGCATGGGCGTCCCCGGCTTTCTCTTGTGGGCCTTCCTCAAATAACCGGTCGGTTGGGACCGAGATTACCAACGCGAAGGAGTTACCCCGTTGACGACATTGCGCAGGGCCAGGCCGTCGCGCAGCCGCGCGCAGTTGTCGACGCCCACGGCGAGGTACCGCCGCATCGTGTCGGCGGTGTACCAGGTGACGTGCGGAGTGACGACGACGTTGTCCAGTGCCAGAAGCGGGTTGTCGTCCGGCACCGGCTCGACGGCGAAGACGTCCAGGCCGGCCCCGGCCAGCCGCCCGCTCCGCAGCGCGTCGACCAATGCGGGCTCGTCGACGATCGGGCCCCGGGACGTGTTCACCAGGACGGCGTCCTTCTTCATCGCGCCCAGCACCTCGTGGTTGAGCAGTCGGTCGGTCGAATCCGTCAACGGCAGGTGCAGCGACACGATGTCGCTGTCCGCCAGCAACTCCCGCAGCCCGCGCCAGCCCGCGGTCCCGTCGTCCGACGTGCTCGTGTGCAGAACACGAGCGCCCATGGCCGCGACGATCGCCTCCACCCGGCGGGCGATGTTGCCGTAGCCGACGAGCCCGACGGTGCAGCTGCCGATGTCACGTACCGTCTCACCGAGCGACGGGTCAGTCGGCCAGCCGGCTCCCGCGCGTGTCAAGCGGTCCAGTTCGACCAGCCGGCGCAGCGTCGCCAACATCAGCAGCACCGTGCCTTCGGCGACCGACGGCGCATTGGCTCCAGGCATGTTGGCCACCGCGATACCCAGCGATGTCGCGGCCGCCACGTCGATCGTGTTCACGCCGGCACCGAGCTTGTGCACCAGGCGCAGCCGCCTGCCCTGCCGCAGGTCGGACGCCGTCAGCGGCCGCAGCACGTGCCAGATCACCTCCGCCTCCGGCAGCTCCCGGTAGAACTCATCGTCGTCCGTGCAGTAGCGCACGTCCAACCAATGGTCATGCGCGGCAAGGAATTCGAGTACCTTCGGACCCGGCGTGAAATGAGCGAGGACTCTCACCGATGAGCGCTTGCGCGAAGAGCAGAAAGCTACCGCCACCGTTTGGCGATCCACGACGCGATGGTATCCGCCTGTTCGCTGCGTGCCCCCGGCGTGGTGAAGTAGTGATCGCTGTCGATCGACGTCAGGGTCTTGTCTTCGCTGGCAAGTGCGTCGTGGATGCGCCGGGCGTCGGACGGGAACACGCCGGTGTCCTGATCGGCGTTGATCACCAAAGCCGGGCAGTCGATTCGGGCCAGATGCGGTTCGGCGCGGGTCTGCGCATGCCGCAGGCTCCACATGCCGAGCCAGTTGCGCAACGTGCACGCGGCGGCGATCCCGTGCGGTGAACGGTTGGCCTTGGCCGGCTCGCCGGCGTAACACATGTTCGGCGGACGTTTGGTGGGCTCCAGCGCGGGATCCACCATCCTCGGGTCCGCCCACGTGCGCATCACCGTGAACGGCCGGTCCGAGAACCCGGCCGCACGCACGCGATCCAGTTCGGTGTGCACCCAATCGGTGATCGCGTGGTTGCGTGCCACCTGGGCGGCCCGGTAACGCTCGACGAAGTCCGGGGAGAACGGCGGTCCGTTGCGTTCGTCGAAGATGTCCAGCTCGGGATGCGTTGCGACGGCGTCGTTCTCGTCGAGGACCGAGCCGTCCATCCACGCGGTGAGCACGTCGGGCCGGCCCGGGTGCGCCGCGCTGGCGACATACCCGTCGGCGGGTGGCAGCTCGGTCACTCCCGCCGCCGGCCGCATTCCCGGCAGCGGTGTCACGTTCGGGTCCACGGCCTGCGACTGGTACGCAGCCATCAGTGACCCTCCGCCGGAGTTGCCCAGCAGGACAATGGTTTCCACACCCTGCACCTCGCGCAACCAGCGCACGCCCACACCGATGTCCACCAGTGCGTGGTCGAGCAGAAAGCTGCTCTCGAAGCCGCGGAAGCGGGTGTTCCAGCCGAGGAATCCGATGCCCCGGGTGGCCATGTAGTCGGCGAGATAGTGCTCGGAGAAGTCGATCTGGTAATGCGTCGCGATCATCCCGACTTTGGGCTTTCGCCCGACTCCGCGATGGTAGAGGCCCTGGCACGGATGACCACCTGCGCCGCCGCGCCGCGCGGTGGGCGACGGCAGCCCGACGAACTCGCGGATTACGCCCGGGGTCGGCATGTCAGGCTGCCTCCTTGCAGTAGACCGCGCGGTAGAAGACATTGGCCAACGTCTGGATGCATGCCTCGTCGTCGACGTCGGCGAGATCTCGTCCCGACAGTTGCACGTAGCAGAACTGGTTGAGCATCGACACGATCGCCACCGCGAGCAGATGTGAATCGTCGTCGGTGCAGTACCCCTGTGCCTGAGCGCGCTCCACCATCCTGGTGATGAATGTGATTGGCCCATCGCACATTTCGGCCCAGTAATGGGCGAAGTCGTCGTTGATCATAGCCAGCTGCGACACGCTGATCATCTCGGCCAGGCGGTGGCGGTAGGTGTACCAGTGCGCGGCCGCCGCCTCGCGAATCCGTTCACGATTCGAAAGACCATGCCGCAGCACGGATTTTGCCCGCTCGTTGGCCTCGTCGCGAAATCGCAATGCCCACTCGCGGACCATCGCCTCCTTGGAGTCGTAGTAGTTGTAGAACGAGGCGGTCGAGCGGCGTGCTTCCTTGGCGATGTCGGCGGTCGTGGTGGCCAGGATGCCTTTGCGTGCGATCACCGTGCGGGCGGCGGCGTCGATCGCGGCCTGCGTTTGACGACCACGAACGGTGGGCAGGGGCTGCTTGGGCTGCGCCAACATCACTCCCGAATTGGCCATTGAGCGGAATCTGAACCTGATGTTAGATTCAGATTCGGGTCTTGAGAAGGCTCACCCCCGTGAGCAGACATGAAAGCCCCCGAAAAGACCCTGTAAGAGGGCCTTTGCGTCTGCTCGCGCGAGGACTGGAAACGGGAGCAGGGGGACCGGACATGATCAAGCCGCAGAACACCAACATCGAGTTCACCCTGAGCGGGATCAATCACGTCGCGCTGGTGTGCTCCGACATGGCCCGCACCGTCGACTTCTACAGCAACGTCCTCGGCATGCCGCTGATCAAAGCGCTCGACCTGCCTGGCGGCATGGGGCAGCACTTCTTCTTCGACGCCGGCAACGGCGACTGTGTCGCGTTCTTCTGGTTCCGCGACGCACCTGATGCGGTGCCGGGGATTTCGGCGCCGCGGCACATCCCCGGCATCGGCGACATCGTCAGCGCCGTCAGCTCGATGAACCACCTCTCGTTTCACGTCCCGCCCGAGAACTTCGACGAGTACCGGCAGAAGCTCAAGGCCAAAGGGGTGCGCGTCGGGCCCGTGCTCAACCACGACGAGAGCGAGGCCCAGGTCGCCGCGCAGCTGCACCCGGGCGTCTACGTGAGGTCGTTCTACTTCCACGACCCCGACGGCATCACGCTCGAGTTCGCGTGCTGGGTCAAGGAATTCGACGCATCTGATGTCACCACCAAACCGAAGACATCAGCAGACCGAAGGGTGCCCGCGCAGGCCTAGCGGGATGGCCGAAGCCGGTCGATCGACCATGCCAGCTGGTCGACCAGTTCGTCGGGCGTCAGCGCAACCTGACCCGCCAGCCAGGCGCTGAATGTCTGCCTCACCCCGCCGACCGCGAAGTGTGTCACCGCGCGCACGTTCTCGCCCTCCGGCACCTGGAACGCCTCGCCGATGTGCCGGCCCAACAGCGTCGCCATCAATGCGGTGCCCTCGTCGCGCTTGCGGACGACCACCGGATCGGCGAGTTCGATGCTGAACACCAGCCGGCCCACCCGCGGGTCGTCGACGATGGCGCAAACCAGTGCGGACATCGCCGCGCCGGCCTGCTCGTCGGCCGGTGCCGCCGCCACCGCGGCCTGGATGGTCGTGGCCAGGCCCCCGATCACCCAGTCGTACACCGCGCCGACGAACTCGTCTCTGTCCGAGAAACTTTCGTAGAAGTAGCGCGCGGACACGTTGGCACTGCGGCACAGGCCGCGCACGGTCAGCTCGACGCTCGGCGAAGACCCCAGGATGGACAGACCGGCGTCCAACAGCCGGCCCCGCCGCTCGGCCTTGCGGTCGGCGGGTTGCACACCGCGATACGGCCGGGCGCCGGTCTGGTTCACAGTGACCATATTGACACCCGTGCGGTTCGCTGGGATATTAGGAAACGCGCGTTACCAGATAGGGGTGTCGATGACCGCCACCGAACCGATCAGCTTCGTCGAGCGGCCGGTTTCCGCACCGCCGGTAGGACGGCCGGCCCGCGGCCGGGGGACCGAGCCCGGAATGTGGGGGATCGGACTTCTGGCCGGACCGGCAAACGTGATCATGCAGCTGTCCCGGCCCGCGATCGGCTACGGCGTGAAGGACAGCCGGGTGGAGAGCGGGCGCATCGACCGTCACCCGATCAAGCGGACGCGCACCACGTTCACCTACATCGCGGTCGCGATCGGCGGTACTCCCGAACAGCGGGCACTGTACCGTCGGGCGGTCAATCGAGCTCACGCGCAGGTGTATTCGCGGCCCGAGGATCCCGTGGCCTACAACGCATTCGACCCCGAACTGCAGCTGTGGGTCGCGGCATGCATGTACAAGGGCATCGTCGACGTGCACCGGCTCTTCGTCGGGGAACTGGACGACGAGACCGCCGATGCGCACTACCGAGACGCCGCCGGGCTGGGCACCATGCTGCAGGTGCCACCGGAAATGTGGCCGAAGGACCGCGCGGCGTTCGACGAGTACTGGCGCGAACAACTCGACAAGGTGCACATCGACGACAGCGTCCGCAAGTTCCTGTACCCGATCGCTGCTGCCCGTCCGCCGATCCCTCTGCCCCGCCAAATCCAGCGGCGGGTCGACGATTTCGGGTTGCTGATCACGACGGGCTTTCTGCCCCAACGGTTCCGCGACGAGATGGGCCTGACATGGGACGCGCGGCGGCAGCGCCGATTCGACCTACTGATGAAGGCGATCCGGGTGGCGAACAACCTCGCGCCGAAGTTCATCCGGGAATTCCCGTTCAACGTGATGCTGCTCGATCTGGACTGGCGGATCAGGACGGGCCGCCCGCTGGTTTGACGGTCCACGAACTCGCCAAGAATCCGTTGAGAATCCGTCAAGACCCGGTGCTGATTCTGGGGTCAGCCGCAAGACGCGGACCCACAACCGACATCAGCACAAGGAGTCCACAATGTTCGTTCGCCGTTTCACCGCAGCCATCGCCGGCACCACCATGGCCGCCGCCGGGCTGGGCATGGCCGCCGTGATCGCCGCCGGCCCCGCCAGCGCCGGTTCGGTCGATGACGCGTTCCTCACCCAACTCGAGAAGGACGGGATCACGCCGCCCAGCGCGCAGCGGGCCATCAAGGATGCCAAGTCCGTCTGCAACGCGCTGAACAACGGCTACTCGGCCGACGAGGTCATCGACGCGGTCGCCGAGTCGACGGGGCTGTCCGCTCAAGGGGCCAACACGTTCGCGGTCGACGCGGCGATGGCCTACTGCCCGGAGTTCGTCGAGCAGAGCTGACCCACAGGCCGGTGCGGGGACTCAAGAAACAGGGTCCCCGCACCTCTGTGTGGTTACGCCCCCCGGCGCGCAGACGGTGAGGAGGGCCGGCGCCACAGCTTCGACCGGCCGCGACGTGCCTCCTCCGCGGCCACGAACTCGTCGATGAGCTCTGCGAGCGTCGTCGGGCAGTCGAGCTGTGGATGGTGCCCGGCGTCGTCGATGATCTCGAGCCGACTGCCCGGCAAGGCGGCATGGGCGGCCTCCGCATGGCTGACCGGGATGACGGCGTCGCGCGCGCCGGCGACGATCAGCGTCGGCAGGTCGCCGACGAGGCGCGGCAGCCGGTCCAGTGCGCACACGGTCTGGCCCCGGACGTCGACGACCGAGCGCAGCGTTCGCAGGAACGCCTGGCGGACCATCGGATCGCGCAGCGTCGAATACTTCTTCCAGCGCTCCTGAACCCTGGCCGCGTCCTGTCCGCCGCGCGTCGCCAGCAGCGAGTGCACCCCGGTGCCGATGTACTGCGTCGGGCGGGCCGCGAACAGCGGCAGCACAAGCTCGGCGCCCGGCAGCGACAGCAACCGGAGCGGCATGCTGATGTCGGTGCCCAGCCCGCCGCTGTTGACCAGCACCAGACGCCGGCAGTACTCCCGGTGCTGGTGGGCGAACTGCAACGTGACGCCGCCGCCGAGAGAGTGCCCGACGAACGTGGCCGACGAGATGTCGAGCTCGTCGAGGAAGTCGCGCAGCCAAACCGCGAACGCTCCCAATGAGTAGTCGGTGCGCGGCTTGTCCGACTGGCCGTGCCCGAGCAGGTCCGGAGCGACCACCCGGTACTTCGCCGCCAACGGTCCGATGATCGGGGTCCACGCGCGGGAACTGCCGGCCATGCCGTGCACGAGCACCAACGGCTCGGCCGTGCGGTCGCCCTCGTCGCGATAGGCGATGCGGTGGCCGTGCAGGTCCACGAAGCGGATGTCAGTCATGTCCGGTTGCCTTCGCTGGGCGGCGGTATTCGGCGGGTGACCCATACTGAGGGGGAAACACCCGTATCAATCATCGCGTGCGCGTCGGCGCAACTCAGGGCGGACATGGTCAACATTGCTCGGCTACTTCGTTAACGAACGATAACAAGGGATTTGTCGCTACGCGGCCGTTTGCCGGGTGGATTGCGAGCTTCATCGCGACCGTACGCGGAAGAGGTTGATCTCCTCCGGCAGCCCTTTGAGCCGATGCGCCCCGCGGTTCTCGAAGGTCAGATTTGACCCGGCGGACAGATCCCGCACGGTGCGGCTGACGAGAACCTCGTCCGGGCCGCCCAGTGCACCGATTCGCGCGCCGATATGCACGGCCATCCCGCTCCACTCGTCGCCCCGACGTTCGCATTCGCCGACGTGGATGCCCGCCCGGATGTGGATTCCGCGTGACGCAAGCGCGGGCGCGAGCTCGAGTGCGCAGCGCGCGGCTTTGGTGGGTCCCTCGAAGAGAGCGAATACGCCGTCGCCGGTGTGCTTGGTGCGGATGCCGCCGTACTTCGCCAGAGCGTGATCCACCAGCTTGTCGTGGGCGTCCAGTTGGTGCCGCCATTGCGCGTCGCCGCGGGCGCTGAGGAGCTCGGTGGAGCTGACGATGTCGGTGAACAGCACCGTCTTGAGGACTCGCTCGTCGGCGGCCGCGCTGGTCCGGTCGCAGACGAAGTCGATGATCGCCGACGCCAGCGCGTCGTCGATGAGGCCGTGCGGCCCGGGCGGCAGTTCCCTGAACTCGGCCCCGGCAATAGCTGCGGCCAACGCGGCGGCACCTTCGACCGGCGCCACTCGGTCACCGGGTCTGCCGAGGACGAGCGTCGGTGTGCGGATGGACCCGAGGACGCCTCGGACGTCGATCTTCAGCAGAGCATCCCACAGCCACAGCGCCATCGTGGGGCTGGCGCTTGACCGTTGGTATCGGCTATAAAGTTCCCGAAATCCAGGCAGGTCGGCTATCTCGCCGAAGAACAGCTCCGCCAATGCACCTTGGCCCCAGTCGCTTTCGATCGTGGTCCGGTGAACAGCCTTCTCGTCGGCGGTGAACCCCCACGGATAGTCCGGAAGCTCGGGCGCGAACCGCGCCATGGTGCCGTACATCACCAACGAGTTGACGTGCTCCGGGTACGTCGCCGCGAACAGAAGACTCATCGGGCCGCCCTCGGACATGCCGAACAAGGACGGGCGATCCGCCCGTGCCGCATCCAGGACGGCGTGAAGGTCGTCCATGCGTTCGTCGAGCGGAGGCGAATGTGTGGCGGGATCGGACAGGCCCGTTCCGCGTTTGTCCCACACGATCAGCCGGGTGACCTCGGCCAGCCGTTCGACGAACGCGGTGAACGGACTCGTCGGATCGTCGAACAAGTCGACATTGCTGAACCAGCCGGGGATCCAGACCAGCGTGGTATCGCCGTCGCCGAACTCGCGATAGGCGAGCCGGACAGAACCGTTGCGTGCGTAGCGGACCCGTGGGTCGCTCATGACCCGTCAACCACGTCAACATCCTCGCATCTGGCCGTCAGCAGCACGGCAGATTTCCCGCGTAGGGTCGGCACCATGCGTACCGACAACGACACCTGGGACATCACCACCAGCGTCGGAGCCACGGCATTGTTCGTGGCCGCGGCCCGCGCACTCGAAGCGCGACGCGACCACCCTCTGGCGGTCGACCCGTACGCCGAGTTGTTCTGTCGCGCAGCCGGCGGACAGTGGAGCGCCATGCTCGAGGGGACCGGTGCCGACGACCGGCTGCACAGCGAGTTCGGGGACATGTTCCAGCGCTATCAGGGGGCGCGCACCCGCTTCTTCGACGACTTTTTCTGCGCGGCGGTAGCCGACGGCGTGCGCCAGGTGGTCATCGTCGCCGCGGGCCTGGACTCCCGCGCGTACCGGCTTGAGTGGCCGCAAGACGCCGTCGTGTTCGAACTCGACCAGCCCAAGGTTTTGGAGTTCAAGCGTGAAGTCCTGGCAGAGCACGGTCACGCCCCGGCGGTCGAACGCAGGGAGGTGGCGGCGGACTTGCGTGGGGATTGGCAGAAGGCGTTGCGGGACAAGGGCTTTTACCCGGACAAGCCGTCGACGTGGCTGGCCGAGGGACTTCTGATGTACCTTCCCGCCACCGCCCGCGACCAGCTGTGTACCGGGATCGACACGATGTCGGCCGAAAACAGCCGTGTCGCACTGGAGGACATGCAGACCCTTGACATCCAGGCTGTCGAGGCCAAGCGGGCCGAGGAACAGGCAAGCCCCCACCATGCGAGCCAGTTCTTCAGCCTCATCTACAACGACGAGTACCCGGGAGCCGCCCGGTGGTTCGCCGAAAAGGGCTGGGATGTCCAGGGCGTTTCGGTGGTCGACTACTTCGGCGAACTGGGCCAACCGATTCCGCCGCCGGACACCGACGGTGGACAGATGCTGCGCTCGGGCCGTCTGGTTACGGCTGCCAAGCGCTAACCCCAGCGGACGCCCGCCTCGTCGCGCGTGGTCCAGCGGACCGACCTGACGTCCGAGTCCATACTCACCGCGCGGACGGCGTCTTCAAGAAGTTCGTCGTGCCGCGCTGGCGCGGAAACCTCTGCACGAAGCCCGATCTCGCCCGGCGTCGTGGTGATCGCCGAACGTACCGATGTCAACTGCAGCCCTGGGTGCGTCAGCGCATCGAGCAGCAACACCCTGATCCGCGACTCGGCTTCGGTAGGGCACTCGACCTCGAAAACGTAGTCGGCAGAGGGTATCTCGCGACCCCAGCGGGAACGGGCATGATCCATCCGGCCGGCTAACGGGTACAGCAGGGTATTGCCGACGATGATGATCCCCGCTCCGACTACCGCCTCCCGCCACATCCAGGCGCCAGCCAGCGCACCGACGGCGGCCGTCGCCCACAGCGTCGCTGCGGTGTTCAGACCGGTCACCGACGACCCCTGCTTCATGATCACGCCGGCGCCGAGAAAGCCGATCCCCGTGACGATCTGAGCGGCCACCCGGGTGGGGTCCTGCTCGCGGTGGAAGGTATAGGCGCCGAGGATCAAGAACAACGCGGCACCCATGCTGACCAACGCCATCGTCTGCAGGCCGGCCATCCGCGCTCGCCACTGCCGTTCGACGCCGATCGCAATGCCCAACAGCGTGGCCAGGCCGACGCGAACGAGAAGCTCCAACCCCGGCAAGGTCATGACCTCGATCATCCCGCAGTGGGGCGATCCCGGGCGGCGGACACGCTTACTCGAACATGAACTCGCGCAAGAACCTCGTCATGCGCCTCAGGTACTCCGGCTGGCTGACATGAAGGATGTGGTTGCCGGGGAACCAGTGCAGATGGCAATGATCCCAGTGGTGCCACAGCATTTCGGCCTGCTCGGGCGGTGCTAGCCGGTCGCCGAGGCCTGTGATGATGAGCCGGCGGTTGCGCGGCACCACCGGTGAGTAGTTCAGCGGTGAGTGGTAGGCGGACGCGGCGACGAACTGGTCGAGTTTGACCTGGCCGAGCTTGCGGCCCAGCGTGAACAGCTTGCTGGCCGGGAACCAGTCCTCGAGCTCGTCCTCGATGGACACCACCGGGACGTTCGGGATCACCGCCTCCAGCCGGTCTTCGACCGCGGCGATCAGCGCCGTGGTGTAGCCCCCCAGCGAGATACCGGTGAGCGCGATCCTGTCGACTCCGGTGAACTCCAAATAGTCCACGAGGGAACGGAAGTCGTGCACCGCCTGCGCCATCGCCTCAGCGAAGCCGGTCAGCCCGCCCGCGAAGTAGCCGTATCCGCTGAACGGAGAGTACTTTTCGGCCCGGCGACCGTGGAACGGCAGCGTGTAGAGCAGAACGTCGTAGCCCGAGCGGTAGAACCACGGCAATGACATCCACAGTCCGTTCAGCAGATACGGCGAGCCCATGAAGCCGTGGATCAGGCACAGCGTCGGATGCGGCCCGTCCTCGTGGCGCCAGTGCTGCGCGCGCACTACGTTGTTGCGCCGGAAACGGCGCCACCGGTCGCGCATGGCCGGGTTGACGGGCTCGAAGCTGCTGTCGAACGCGATATTGTGCACTCGGCCGTGGGCGAGCCACTCGGCAACGGGGTTGGCCGGCCGCGAGTAGATGCGCGGCGGCTCCGTCGGCCTCGGGAAGGACTTCGCCGGGTCGCGTTCGGCGGCGAGTTCGGCGTAGAACGCCATGTTGTCGCGCTCGCGGACGGTGTCGGGGCGGCGGACCAGTTCCGCGGCGATAGGCGGCAGCATGGCCGCGCCGACCAGCGAGGCCACGAATGTGCGCAATCCGACGTCGACGGTGGCCGAGACGTCGACGATCAGCCGCTGGCCGACGGACAGTTCCTCGCGTGCGGGTAGACCCCGAGGGCCGGCGTCAGCGCCGGCGACGTTGGGTACCGGTAATGGCGGATCCACGGGGTCGGCGCTTGACGTCATTGGCGACTTTCTGGTCAGCGAGTCGATGTCGGCGTAGTCGGCTGCAGCGACGCGCACGCCTTGAGCGCGTTCTCCCATGTGGTCTGGTCGACGCCCGGTGGTGGCGGGGCCGGGGTGGCGCTGGCGCTGCCCTCGACTGGCCCTGGCAGCGGGCCCGCCGGCACCGGCTCCGGACCGGGCGGTGGGCCGGCCGGAGGAGTGGGGACGCCGTGTTGGGTCAGGCACGACTCGTACACGCCGTGCGACTGCGGCGGTGCGGAGGTGGTCGACGGGGTCGTAGACTCGTGCGGTCCTTTCCCGGTGGAACATGCCGCCAGCACTGCGGCCGCTACGGCTAGTGGTATGAGGCGTCCTGGCATCACGGTCCTGACCTTAACCGGTGTTTCGCGTGGTTAGGCTCAACTTGTGCGATGGGATCCCGCCCAATACGGCCGTTTTCCGGCCGAGCGGGACCGGCCCTTCTTCGACCTGACCGCGCGGATCTCGGCCACTGCGCCCCAACACGTCGTCGACGTCGGTTGCGGGCAGGGCCATCTCACGGCGACGCTGGCCGCCCGTTGGCCGGACGCGGTGATCGAGGGTTTCGACTCGTCGCCGGAGATGATCGCCGGGGCTGCCGCGCCGGGTGTGACGTTCTCGGTGGCCGACGCGGCCGGCTGGGAGCCGGGCTCTGACGTCGACGTGATCGTGAGTAACGCTGCGCTGCAATGGGTTCCGGGCCATCAGGAGTTGATGGCCCGGTGGGCGTCCGGGCTGCCGGTCGGCGGCTGGCTGGCCGTGCAGGTGCCGGGGAACTTCGACTCGCCGTCGCATGTGCTGATGCGTCGGCTGACGGAGTCGCCGCGGTGGGCGGCAAAGCTCTCGGGCGTGTTGCGCCATGTCGACGCGGTCGGGACTCCCTCGTCGTATGCGGCGGCACTGCTGGGCGCCGGCCTGCGGGCCGACGCTTGGGAGACGACGTACGTGCACGTGCTGCATGGCGAAGATCCGGTGCTGGAGTGGCTCCGCGGCACCGGTCTGCGGCCGATCCTGGCGGCGCTGTCGCCGTCGGATGCCGACGAGTTCGCGTCGGAGCTGGCCGGACTGCTCCGTGAGGCGTACCCGGCGGGCCCGCACGGCACGATGTTCCCGTTCCGGCGGGTGTTCGCCGTCGGTCAGGCGGTTTGAAGCTCGAACAGTCGCGCAGCGTTGTGGTGCAGAACGTTGCGGAGCCAGTCGTCGTCGACTCCGGTATCTCCGTCGGGAGCGGAGCGCGTCGGGTAGATGTACGGGATGTTCGGGGCAATCCGAAGCGCAGTCACGTCGGCAGCCCCAATCGTTCGGCATCCGCGCGGTAGCGGTCCACCCACTCGTCGGAACGTTGGTCGGCCTGGCGTTCCAGCACCGGCGCCGGCGCGAGCCGCGCGTCCATTCCCAGCGCCTCGAGGATCGTCGCGACGATCTGGGTCAGGTTGCGCCACAGCACCGGATAAGACACCTCGATCGGGTGGACGTCCTCCTCGTCGAACCAAGTGCGCCAACCCTTTTCCTGTTCGCGCAGCATCGTGATCACATGCGCGATCGCACCGGCGTGGTATTCGGCGCGGGCGTCGCGCACGGGGTCGGGCCGCCCGCGCCACACCCGGGTCTGCACTGCCCGCCAGAACGACACCGCCTGCGACACGACGTCGGGGCGCCAGACGTGCACGAATACCGGGACCTCGCCGACGACATCGCGGATCGCCGCGAGCAGACCCTCGCCCGAGCGGTTCGGCAGTTGCTTGGCACGCTCCAGCAGCAGCGGTGTCTGGTTCCACATCAGCTTCCCGCCCCACACACCATTCGGTGTCCTGCCGACCGTTCGGATGTAGTCGCGCCAGATCTCCGCCGGCGCCAGGTCGGGGGTGCCCTCGTCGAGCGGATCGAGCAGCCGCAGGATCGACTCGTCGCTCACGCCGGCGAACCACTGCCGCGGCTGCGGCGGCTGACTGGTGGCGGGCAGGTACTGGAAGAACTCCTGCGGTTCGCCCGCCACCCCCGTCGCGCGCAGCGACTCGACCAGCAGCGTGCTGCCGCTTCGCTGCGAAGCGAGCACCAGATACGACGACGGACGGGTGGCCACGACGGAAGCCTAACGGCACCGCGAAGACCGCGCCTGCCAGCGGTTTTCGTTCACGACGAGAACAACTATTGCTTGGTGCGAACGTCGTCTTCGATGCCTCGCTCGGCGGCGATTGCCGACCGTGACGTCGCCGCGCGACCCCCGTGAATACTCAGATACGTCTCGTTGTAGCGCGTCGAGATGCGGGTGCCGGCGAACTCGGAAGGAATTGCGTCACCGGTCTTTTGGCGCCAGTCGGTCAGTTCCACCGCCAGGTGGTCGGCGATCGCCTCGGCCCGGTCGCTGCTGTCGCCGGCCAGCAAGTTGTGCAGCTCCTCGGGATCCGCCGACAGGTCGTAGAGCTCCCGGTCGGGACGTCGGCCGGACATCGACCACTCGACGGCACGTCCCGACGGGCTTTCCTCTATGTCCCACGGCAAGTCGAGCAGCGGCCGGTTCGCATAGTTCTCGATGTAGCTGAACTGCTTCGTCCGGATCGCGCGGATCGGGTCGAACGAGTCGTGGTAGGTCTTCTCGGTGTAGACGTGCTCGCGGACGGCGACGCTATCGGTAGGTGGCGCGACGAGGTTTGGCGCGTGCGACAGCCCTTCGACATCGGCCGGCACGTCGACACCGAGTAGCTCGAGCAACGTCGGAACGAGATCGACACCGCTGAACAGCTCGTCGTACACGCGCGGCACAACACTCAGTCGACCCGGTGGCCGGATGATCAGCGCGATCCCGGTGCCGGCGTCGTAGAGCGTCGACTTGGCGCGCGGGAACGGCGCGCCGTGGTCGGTGAAGAACACCACCCATGTGCTCTCGTCCAGCCCGGTGTCGGCCAGCGTGTCGAGCAGGCGGCCGACGGCGGCGTCGGCCACCGCGATGGAGCCGTGGAACGCGGCGAGATCGCCTCTGACGTCCGGGGTGTCAGGCAGGTAGACGGGCACGTCGACGTCGGAGGGGTCGGCGGGTTCGTACCGCTCGCGCGGATAGGGCCGATGGGTTTCGAAGAAGCCGGCGGCCAGCAGGAACGGCTGGTCGCCTTCCATCGGTGCGCTCTCGGTGAGCCACTGCGCAGTGCGCGGCACCACGTAGTCGCAGTACGAGTTCGACACGTCGAACTCGTCGAAACCCAGCCGGGCCGGGTACGAGGTTTCGTGCTGCATTCCGAAAAGCGCCGTGTACCAACCATGTTCAGCGAGAATCTGCGGAAGTGTGCGCACGCCGGCCCGGTACTCCCAGCCGTGGTGCGCCAGGCCCATCAGCCCGTTGCTGTGCGGGTAGCGCCCGGTGAACAGCGCGCCCCGAGACGGCGAGCACAGGGGCGCGGCCGCGTGCGCGCGGGTGAACAGGATGCCTTCGCCGGCCAGGCGGTCCAACCGCGGACTCAGGATGTCGGCGTGGCCGTAGACGCCCAGAGACCGGCCGAGATCGTGCCAGTGCACGAGCAGGACGTTGTCGCGTCGGGTCACGTCCGCCACCTTGCCCCTTCGAAACGCCCGGTGCCAATCCTTTCGATCATCCGGATCGGCGAGTGGGCACACCGACCGCGCGCAGCACGTATTCGGGCGGCACGTCGAACGACAGCGTGCGCGTGGGCAGCCGAGACAGCACCTCGTCGGGAATCGTGGTCTTGTACGTCAGTGACAGCTGGCCCTTGAAATCGCCCCGGAAACCGGGGTCGACGCGCGCTACGTCGACGTCGAGCTGTAGCCCGGTAGACGACAGCGCTGCGGTGACGATGCCATTCTGCGACGTGTCCCAGCGCTGGTCGATCGTCCGGCCGGCACGCTTGGGGACCGAGGACAGCGTGGCCAGCACCCGCTGTGACGTCAACGCCAGCGCGCCGACGTAGCTGCGGATCTCCTTATTGGCCGTCTTGCCCGGCACCGAGCCGCTGAACCGGTATGTCACCGGGACGAATTCGGCGAGGAACATCACACCCTCGGCGTCCAGCTCGGCGCGTACGTCCTCGGGCATCTTGCCGATGCGAAGGATCCGGCGGAGAAAGACGGCCATTCGTGCACCCTATAGCGCCGAAATGGCATTCCAGGAGGTAGATCGGCGAAGATCACGACCATGGCTGCTGTCTCGGCGTCGGCGCGACGACCCGTCACTTTGCTTCTGGTCGCAGTCGCCGCCGCGGCGCTGTACGCGCTGCTGTGGCTGGGTTACGCACTGGGGTGGAGGTGGCTGCAATCCGCCGACGACGCCGCACTGCGATCGCTTTACGACTACGGCGTGAAACACCCTGGCTGGGTGCGCTTTTGGGTTGTCATCTGCACCGTGTTCAGCCCGGAAACGTTCCGCCTCGTCGGCGCCGGCGTCGTGGTGGTCGCGGTGTTCAGACGCAACTTGCGGGTGGTCCTGTTCGTCGTCGCGACGATCGGTCTCAGCGGCATGGTCACCCAGATCGCGAAGAACCTCGCGGACCGGCCGCGCCCCGATACGAGGTTGGTCGAGGCCTCGTCGACGGCCTTCCCGTCGGGCCACGCGGTCGGGGTGATGACGGCAGTCCTTGCGCTGCTGGCGATTTCGGCGGGCGTCGTCGGCGGGCGCGCACGGGTTGCGACGGTCATCGCCGGTGCGGTGGTGGTGATCGCCGTCGGCTTCGGACGTGTGGTGCTCAACGTGCATCATCCGTCCGACGTACTGGCCGGGTGGGCACTGGGCTATCTGCTATATGTGGGCTGTCTGTTCGCGGTTCGCCCCGTGTCACTGGCCTACGCCGCCGCCCCCGACGTCGAACCTCTCGGCGAGGCTGCGGACGAAACACCGCCAGCGCCCGGTACTGGACGCTGAAGCTGGCCGACTCGTGCTCGGATCCCACTTCGCCGTCGCGCGCGACCACGATGGGGCCGTCCACCGATTCGAAGCTGAACTCGGGAACCTGCCGCTCGTGATAGAGCGCGCTGCGTTCCAGTCGGCCCAGCATCAGCGAGGTCAGGATGCGCAGCTTGGAGAAGCGGCGACCGGTCTCGAGGATTCGGACGTCGAGGAGCCCGTCGTCAATGCGGGTTCGGCGCGACGGGGCGAACCCGGACGGCAGATAGGTGGAGTTGCCGATGAAGAACAACGACGTCTGCATCTCGTTGTTGTCGAACCGGATTCGCACGGGTTCGCCGTGGCGCAAGGTGTGCAGCGTCGCATAGAGGGTGGCCAGCGGTTTGCTGATTCGGTGTTCGAGGCGTTCACGCGTCTGCACGAACGCCGGGTAGGCGCCGATGCTCGCGGTGTTGATCACAACGTTGTCGTCGTTGAAACACACGATGTCGACGGCGAAGACCGTGCCGTCCTTGATGGCCTGAATGGTCTTGGCGGCCGAGTCGCACCCGATGTCCTTGGCGAAGTGGTTGAAGGTGCCACCGGGAAACACCGCCAGCGGAAGTCGCGCGTCGAGCGCCACGCCGGCCGCGCACGACACCGACCCGTCACCACCGGCGATGGCCAGCACCTCAGCCCGGCGGGCCGCCGAGCGCAGCGCTTCATCGAAGTTGTCGTCGGGACTGACTTCGACCACCTCGGCCGCCGGAAGCTCCGAGCGCACTTGGTCGGCTATCTTCGCTCCCGTTCCTCCGCCCGACGCCGGGTTGACCACCATCACTACTCCCGCGCCGTCGGGGCGGGGCTTCTCCTCGATCTGCAACGGGTCGACCGTGGGCAGAGAGCGGGTGACGATAGGCGGAACCAGGCGGCCACCCAGGACTGCGACGCCGGCGCCGATTCCGAAGCCGATGAAAACGTCACCGGGGTAGTGCGCACCGGTCGCCACCCGCGAAAGCCCGACCAGTCCTGCCAGCAGGGCCAATCCGAACCCGACCGGGGCGTTCTCGAGCCCGACGCCGACGGCGAACGCCGCCGCACTCGCGGAGTGCCCTGAGGGTAGCGAGTTCGAGGTGGGGTGGCGGCGCGCCTGGCGCCGAAGCGGCACCAACACGGAGCTCGGCCGGGATCGGCGCCGGAGCCGCTTGGCCGCCTGGTTGGTGACCAGGCTCGACGCCGCGAGACTCAACACACCGCGGACCGCCCCGCGCTGCGCTGACGGACGTCGAGACGCGATCAGCGCCGCGGCGATGGCGAACCACAACTTTGAGTAGTCGGCCGCACGAGTCAACCGCGGCATTGTGGCGTCCAGAAGGGGGCTCGGCGAGTTCGCGACCGCCTCGAACACCGCTCCATCCAGCGCACCGAGGCCCGCGGTGATCTGTCGCATTCCGCTGCGGCGGCGCAGCATCCCCACCTCCATCAGGTCAACTTATCCCGGCGGTGGGTTGGCCAAACGTGCCCCGTCAGGCCTCCAGCCTGGCGCGGATGGCGAGCAGTCGTTGCTCTAGCTCGGCCTCGTCGATAACGCCCCTGGCCAGCAGGGTGTGGGCCAGTGCAACCAGCTGGTTCTCGGGATAGGGCAACGCGGAGTAGGTCGTGGCCGACAACGCGTCTTCCTCGTCGCGGCGCTCTTTGAAGCTGGGAACGTCCACGTCGCATGCGGCGCGGTCCAGTGCGTCGCAGATGCCGTCCAGACTTGTCTTCCACGGCGGCACGGGATTGTCGACGCCCCACTTGGCCGCCATCCGGGACCAAACCTGGTTGCGTTCGACGATCTTGTCCAGCGCAGCGATGCCGGGCTGTTCGGAGCCAGTCACTTCGCCGGATGGACAGCCGGACGGGTGGCGGTGATGACGTTCGTGGTGACGCCCGCCTTGGGCAGCGCGACCCCGATCAGACAATCGCGCGTCACGATTTCGGCCAACTGATCTTCGTCCCACCCTTCTGTGCCTTCGGGTTGAAGCGGCATCACCATGAATCGGTCCTTCTGGTTGGAATCCTGCACTCGCACTTGGACGTCGTCGGGCAGGTAGAGCCCGAATTCGGCCAGTACCTGACGCGGCCACCGCACCATCCGCCGGCGATAGTTCGGAGTGCGGTACCACTCGGGAGAGTTGCCCAGGATGGGGCGCGGATAGCACGAGCACAGCGCGCAGACGATCACGTTGTGCAATGTCGGTGTGTCCGCAAGGATTTGGAACGCGGTGAAGTCGCTCGGGGTGCCGAAGCCGGTGGGTTCGAACCAGTCGACACCGACTTCTTTGCTGGCTGCGAGTGGTTCGTTGAGGGCAAGTTCTTTGAACGCCGGGTCGAGCCAGGCCTTGGCCACGAGGCGCGATGCGGGCGTGGGGTTGATCTGCTCGGCGAACTCCGTGAAGCGACGGTGTTCCTCGGCGGTGAAGATGCCCTTCTCGATGCACAGTTCGCGCAGCGCGATCTCGAGCACTTCGAAGTCGGTGATCTCGTCGACCATTGGCGCGATCGTGCGCTCGTGATCGTGATCGTGATCGTGACCAGTCATGGGGATCCTCTCGGGAAACGGCAGTCAGCGAAGGCGGTCGAGGGCGTGGCCTCTAGCCGGCTGCTTCGACCCATCGTTCGGGGATTTCGGTGCGGATGGTGTCGGTCGTGGTCCCGGTGTAGCCGTACCACAGCTCGGAGAGGTTGAACTGGACGACGTAGAACCACTCGGGTTGCGCGTCGGGCCGGTCCCAGGTCTCGTCTTCGGCGGCCGGGCTTTCGTATGCGACGGTTGCGATTTCGCCTCGTGCGCCGCGGACGTACTCGGGCGTGCGGGTGTAGAAGATCACCGGCAGTTCGCGCACCACCACCGGGTCGCCCACCCGAAACTTCGGCTGGCCCGCCTTGCCGGCGTACACCTGCGGATCACCTTTGCCGACCGCGTGCTTGTGGTGGCTGTTGCGCTTGACGTCAGAACCGTCACCTTCGAACTTGGGTGTCGCTTCGATCTTCTTGCCGGTGACGCCGCCTTCGTAGCGGGCCCTCACCTCCGCCATCCGCTCCATCAGCTCGCCGAGGCTGAGGTGGTGTTTCTCGACCAGCACCCGGGCCACGGACAACAGCCAGCGGCCGTAGTAGGGCAATCCCAGGTACTGGGCGCGCTGAACGTCCACGTTGCCTATCCGGCGCCGCTCCTCCGAGACCCATATCCCGCGCCACGCGAGTACCTCGCAGATCACGTAGGTCATGTGTTCCCACAGCTCGTACTCTTTGTTCTCGTACTTCATCGGCGCGTCGGGTTCGCCGCCGACGTCGTGCACCGGCTTCAGGTAGGCAGTGATCCGACTGTGGTCCAGCAGGTCAGGAGTCGGCGCGTCCGGCAGCTCGGGGTACGCGGACTTGAGTCGGGCCAACCAAGTCCAGTTGGGCTGCGCGCTCTTCAGCCGTGCTCACGGTGGCTCCTTCTATCGGGCGGAAACGACGGGCAGATGCTGCGTCACACACGCTGCGATCACGTCAGAGGTTGGATCGAGACTCACCAGGACCACCGTCGACGACCAATCAATGCGAGGGCTTGAGAGCTGCAACAATCGCACTGGCATATCGAGGCTGAGGCTACGACGGTGGGCAGTCCTCGTCAACGGATTGCGGCGCTTTCGACCCTGGCGGCCAGTTGCGTTGGCGATTAAGCGATTCGGCGCGTCCGATGCGAATCTCGCGGTCGGGTATTTGCACACGCGTCAATGCCGGCCCGGCCTCCGTGACGAAGTCGTGTCTAAACCTTGACTTGACCTCGTAAGCCGCGGGCGCCGACGATGAGGCGTGCGCCGTCTTGTCGCGAGCGTCGCTGCCGCCGTCATGGCGGTAGTGGCTGCGCCGGTGACCCGCGCGGACTACACACCGTGGTTCGCCCGATCGGTAGGCAATGCGACGCAGGTGGTTTCGGTTGTCGGCGTCGGCGGTTCGGACGCGAAGATGGACGTCTGGCAGCGCACGGCCGCGGGGTGGCAACCGGTTGCCGCCGGAATTCCCGCGCATGTCGGCGAGGCCGGGATGGCGCCACAGTCCAAGGACGGGTATCCCGCCACTCCGATGGGGGTGTTCTCGCTCGACTACGTGTTCGGCACGGCACCGCCGCCGGGCGGGGGACTGCAATACGTTCAGGTCGGCCCGAACCACTGGTGGGACGGTGACTCGGGCAGCCCCACCTACAACACCATGCAGGTGTGCGAGAAGGACCAGTGCGCCTTCGACACGTCGGCCAGCGAGAACCTGCCGATCCCGCAGTACGTGCACTCGGTGGTGATGGGCGTCAACAAGCAGCGCATCCCCGGAAACGGCGCGGCGTTCTTCCTGCACGCCACCGACGGCGGGCCGACCGCCGGTTGTGTCGCCATCGACGACGCAACGCTGGTGAAGATCATTCAGTGGCTGCGGCCCGGCGCGGTGATCGCGATCGCCAAGTAGTGACAAAAGATGTAGCGCTACGAAAGACGTAGCGCCGCACCGGGTTTGAGCTTGAAGTCCAAACCCTTCAACGACAGCGTCGCCTCGTAGGTGCGGTCGTATCCGGTGGCGCTGATCTTCCAGCCGTCTGCGGTGCGCCGGTAGGTGTCGCGGTAGAAGGCCGCGCCGATGAGCATGAATTCGAACTCGGCGACGATCACGCGGTCTTGCAGATACCAGACGGCGTGGGCGGTATCTCCGTCGAGCGTGATCTGCGGATGAGTGACGCGGTGCTCGGTGATCACCCCGGGGCCGATCGACGAACGCATGTAGTCGACGAGCTCGGTTCGGTTGGCGAAGTTCAGCCGGCCGCCGTAGTCGCCGGTGACGTCCTCGGTGAGAGTGTCGGCGAAGGCGTCCCAATCCTTCGTGTCGAGTGCGCGCAGGTAGCGGTACTTGACCTGCTCGATGGCTTCTTTGTCGGCGGCGACGTCGCTCATCTGAGCATTGCAGCACAAAGCCGGCGGCGACGGAATGCGGCTCTTGAGTCGAGGTTCGTCGGGCGTGCCCCATACTGCTTACTGATGAAAAAGAGCCTGTGGCTGCCCGCCGTCTTCGGCGCGACGGCGCTGGTGCTGGTCTGGTCACCGGCGACGGCGCCCACAGGCGTCGGCGCGAGTGTGCCGGACACGGTCGGGTCGGCGACCACCGCCTCGGGGTCCCGGACCGGAGTCGTGTTACCGCCGCTGCGCAACAGCGACCGCGACACCGCGGCGCAATTGGCGGCGTCCACGCAGGTGTATCAGCGTGCGCAACTGTTGCACGTTGACGCGAGTGCGGCGTTCTCGGCGTGGGCGCGCGCGGAGCAGACGGTCGCGTCGGGCCGCGCGGCTGTGCACACCCTGTTGCAGCAGCCGCTGCGCAAGGTGACGTTCGCCGGGACCCGGCTGTCCGAACTGAGCGCCCTCATTGCCGCCGCCGGCCCGGTGCACGTGACTGTGAACAGCCCGCGGCTTCAGGCCGACGAGACGTTGACCATCACCGGTCAGGGCGTGGTGGTCGACTTCTCCGGCGCCGTGATCGAGGTGGGCCCTCAGCCTCCGCTCTGGCTGGTCAAGGTAGCGCACGCTCGAGACGTCGCGGTGGTCAACGCCAACATCGGCGGCGGTGTCAACGGGTTCCTGGTGGACGACGGCACCAACGTCGTCGTCGCCGACAACAGCGTCCGAGGCTTGAGCCAGAGCGGGATCGTCGTCACCGGAAGGTCGTCCGGTGTGCAGATCCGGCGCAACCATCTCAGCGCGCTCGGCCGCGCCGGCGTCCTGCTGCACGGGCCGGTGACGCAATCACTGGTGCAGGACAACAAGATAGCGGGCTTGCTCGGTCATTCGAACTGGTTCGCCGGCATCGTGTTGACCAGTCGCGGTAGCGACCTCGCCGCCAACCCGGGATCGTTCCTGCTGCCCGACAACCACTGGGTCGTCACCACGCCGCTGGTCGAGCGCCTGGAGAACCCCGAGCAGAACGTGATTGTGAGCAACACCGTTCGCAGCGGCCTGTCCTCGGGCATCTACAACGACGGCGCAATCGCCAACGTGTTCCTCGACAACCGGATCGAGGGCAACGCCAAGGAGGGGATCTGCTTCGACAACGGCGCAACCGCCAACGTCTTCGCCGGAAACCTGGTGAAGGACAACGGCCGACGCTGGGGCCAGCCGGACGCCGTGCTGGCGCTCGACGCCGTCCTGGGCGCTGGGCGGGGCGCCGACGGGTTGTCGGTCGCCAAACTCCCGGGGATCTCCATCGACAACGCGCTCTACAACGAGATTTTCGCAAACACCGTGATCGGCAATTACGGCGGCGGCGTGAAGATGGTGCGCACGGCGTTCTTCAACGTGGTCCGCAAGAACGCGATCGTCGACAATAACCTGGGCAAGAGCGCCAAGCACCACTTCTTCGGCGTCGAACTGGGTGCCGCACCCGCCGACGAACCGGTCATCGACCTGGACTTCATCGGGTCGTCTGGAAACATTGTGCAGGGCAACGCAATTCGCGGCACACATTATTCCGGGGTGTTCATCGGGATCGGCTCCGCGCAGAACGACGTCGTCGACAACCAGATCTCCGGCGCGGAGGCCTTCACGCTGGAAACGGCGCGGCGCTAGGCGTCAGCCCGTCGGGACCGTCCCCCGCGGCAGCGTCAACGGCAGGTCGGTGTACGTGACGATCCCCGGGGGGGCGGCGACGACGGCCGGGATCGCATGAATCGCCGGCATCGCGGTGATCGTGTGTCCGAGCCCCATGAAATCGGCCATGGTCTTGGCCTTCTCGATGAAGTCCGGCGGCGGGAGAAAACCAACGTGCATGGTCACTGTCGGCATTCCGTCGATCGTGATCGTCCACGGATCGCCCTCGATCTTCCAGTCGGGCTCCAGCGCCTGGCCTTTGCGCCAGCGCACGTTGAGGTCGACCACCGTCTTTCCACCGGTTCGGCCCTGCCAGCTTGCGAAAACCCCTGCGACGCAGCCGGCCCGGATGGTCCAGGATCCCAGGTCGACGTCCTCGGTGGTCTTCGCGTACTCGGCTTCGCAGACCACCTCGTCGAGCTCGATACCCAATGCGTCGGCGACCAACTGCACGGCCTCGGCGAAAACCGCCGTGCCTTGTGCAGCCATCGGCTGGAGTCCCGGGTCGTCGATCGGCATGCCGAACCCGACCGGAATCTCGGTCGCGGGTGAGTCGTAGAACGTGGTGTCGGAGGCCTCGGCGATAGTCACCTTGTCCACCCGGCTACAGCCGGTGGCCGCGACGATCGCCAGCAGCTCGGCAAAACCCGGGCTCACCCCCGACCCGAACATCGTCGAGCCGCCTTGCTTGCACGCCTCTTCGATCCGGTCGCGGCCGGCACCCAGGTTGTGCCCGGTGATGAACGAGGCGGTCGACACGACGTTGACGCCGGCCGACAGGATGCGCACCAACTCGTCGACGTCGATCCACATCGGGTTGTAGACGACGACATCGGGTTTCAGCGCCAGCAGCGCGTCGACGTCGTTGGTGGCGGCGATGCCCAGCGGTTCGATGCCGCACAGCTCACCGACGTCGCGGCCGGCTTTCTGCTGCGACCAGGCGTAGCACCCGACCAGTTCGTAATCGGGGTTCGCGGCAAGCGCCTGCACCGAGCTCTTGCCGACGTTTCCGGTCGTCCACTGCACGACCCGATAAGGCTTAGCGTTGTGCACCCGCACAGCATAGGGGAGCGCTGTTACGGGATTTACGGCTGCGGCTGGTGAAACCGGTTCAGAATCGGGATCTTCTCGATGATCCGGTCTCGCAGCCGCGGCGGCGGCGGCTGCTGGTACACAGGCGTGTTGGGCGGCACGTACACCGGCGCCGGGGATGGGGGGACGTACTCTGGCGCCGGCGGCACGTAGACCGGCGCCGGCTCTGGGGCGGCAGGCACGGGTTCGACGGGCCCGTACACCGGAGGCGGCTCGACGGCCATGACCTCGGGTTCCTCGACCACGGGCGCCGTCTTTTCGGGCACGGGCGGCGCCGCTTCGGGCGGTGGGGCGATGGGATCCGAGTGGACTGCACCGAAATGCGTTGGCGCTGGGACGATTTCAGCGGGTAGCTTCGCGGGCTGGGCGGGCTGGCCGGCGGCACTGGCCACCTCCGGCTCGTCGGATGGCGGCGTCAGGTGAAGCCCGAGCGCCACTGACAGCGACACCACGAACGTCAGCACGGCCGCGGCCAGCACCGACGCCAACGCTGCGACCTTGGAGGGAATCCTCCGCGCTCCGGCCCGGGCGGGTGCGTCGTCACCAGCCACTTCGGCCGTCGCAGGCGGCTGCGAGCCGAGCAGTTCCCAGGCAGCCAGGACGCGCGCCGCTGCCAGCGCAGCGCCTTTGGCCAGCGCCAGATCCGCCTCGGCGGCCGACATCACCGGCGAGGCGATCGCGGCCCTCAGCATCGACAGCATCTCGGTGACATCGGGGGCGGAGCCGAATACGAAAACGGCCTCCGGGCGGCCCACCATTGGTACGAGCGTGCCGACCAGTGCGGCGGTGTCGCCATTCTGAGCCCGCCGGTCGATGCGGTCGACGAGCGTGCCTTGCGAGTTGGCGACGCCCACGACCGCGGCGTCGGCTTCGACGATGCAGACGCCGACGTCGTCGGTGCCGGCGAGGTCGGCGATCCCGACGGTGAGGGCCTCTGCGGCGTCCCACTCCGACACCGCGAGGAAATCCTCGAAACCCGCGGCTGCGAGCGCTTCCAGCAACCGGGAGCCGTCGGTGGCCGCTTCGGCGGTCCAGGTAACTCCGATCGAGTGAGGCCGGCGATCGCGGGCGGTCCTGATCACACGGTTGCGCAGCAACGTTTCCAGGAGGTCGCTGGTGTCGGCGGCCGCGCGCACGGTGGCGATGTCGATGACGTCGTGGTCGACGGTGTCCCCATCGCCGGCCGCCCCCTCGACAAGCACCAAGCGGACGGCCGCCGGCGTTATCGAAAGGCCGAGCACAAGGTCCACTGGGTTTGCTCCCGATCAGGTCGTCGAGTCGGGCCTGAGGTTACCGGTGCCGCCGACAGGTCGCCATGGCACACCCGCCGTATTGCGCGCACACTGGACATAACCGCTGGTGCAGTGGGCACCCCGTCAGGAGGACACAATGGCAAAGGATGGCCCGTTCGGTTTCGACCCGGACGAATTCGACCGCGTGGTCCGCGAGGCGGGCGAAGGCTTGCGCGACGCTTTCGAGCAGGTGGGCAAGTTCTTCACGTTCCCGGCGGAGCGGGTCGGCTGGTCGACCCTGTTCGACGAGTTCACCGGGCGTGCCGCCCGGCGCAGCCAGCCCGAGACCACGGGCGAGGCAGGGGACGGCGTCTGGGCGATCTACACGGTCGACGATGACGGGGCTGCGCGCATCGAGCAGGTGTATCCGACCGAGCTCGACGCGCTGCGTGCGCACAAGAACAACACCGATCCCAGCCGCAGGGTGCGATTCCTGCCGTACGGGATCGCGGTCAGCGTGCTGGACGCGACCGAAGAATCTGCCGGACCCTGAAAAGGGAAGAGCCCCGGGAACTTTCGTCCCCGGGACCACCCCTCGTGCCGCTAGTTGGTATTCGACTCTGTGCCAGAGGACGTTGCTGATGAACCGGTGGTGTTGGCCTGCGGGCGCTTCCCTAACACACTCGTCACGGTGTTCGAGATCTGGTTCTGCGCATTCTGGGCCGCGTTCTGCAATTGGCTCTGCGCGTTCTGAGCGGCGCTCTGCAGCTGGTTCTGCACGTTGGTCCGGGCGGTGCCGGGCGGCGTGCTGCCCCTGCTAGCCGTTGATGAACTGCTCTGGCCCTCAGAGAGGCTGAACGGATCGTCGGAGCCCTTGGCGAACTTAGGTGTCGTCTGCTCCGTCGCCACCGACAGAGGCGCCGAATAGACCTGTGCCAGATCCTGCTTGGTACCCCCATCTGCTGCGTTGCTGTTCACGCTGAGTGCCGTCACTGGCGTTTTGACGTCTACTAGGCCTGCCTTGGCGGTGTTCGACGTCGCCGTGGTGTCAGGCGACCCAAAGATGCCCGGCAGGCCAGCTGGCTTCGGCAACGTGTCCGGGCTGCCCAAAACAGCGGTTCGTATCGCCTGCCTGATTTCGTATCCCTGGTTCCAGATCTTGTCGGCAAGCCCGTTCGCGCCGCCGATCGGCGGGTCTAGGTTGTCGGTGAGCGCATGAAGTGCCGGTGTGGCAATCCACAGCGGCGCATCAATGATCTGTTGCGCAAGGTACTTGGCCTGATCGTCCTTGCCTTGGATGACGGCGGCGCCGAGCAGAACCACGCTCACCGGCGCGAGCAGGGTGCCCTCGACCGCGTTGATCCCTGTCTGGGCGAAGCCCTTGGTCACGGCCACGAAAGCGTCAATCGCGTCACCGATCGGATCGCTGCTTGTGGCTGCCGCAGTCTTGACCAGGTTCGTATTGGCGGCTTCTCCGAGAATGAAGCTCTGAACCGCGTCCCGGACCGCATCCCTGATATCTAGTGCACGTACATAGACATCGTGGACGAGCTTGCTGAGGGGTTCCGGAAGAACCTTCTCCAGCGCTTCGAAGCTGGGGCGCGCAACCCACATCGGAGAGTCGATGACCTCGCCGATGAGGCGAGCTACCTCGGCTCGGTCGCCTTTGGCGATCGCAGTGGCGAGTTGCGCAATGCCTGCCGGCTGGAGCAACGCACCTTCGACGATTCGCAGTCCGGAGGTCGCGAAGCCCTCTCCCAAGCGGACCGGAACTTCGAAGAAGCCGCCGATGGTGTCCGCGGCTTGGGCGACCTGAGTCGGAACGATGTCGACCGGGTCAAATGGCAACGCCGCAGCGTTGGCCGACGGTGCCGCCATGCCGACGGTCATGGCCGCCGCGGTGGCTGCGGCGCCGCCGACGAGCGCGGCCTTGGTGACGGACTGCCGAGCGACTTGGCTCGAATGCTTGCCCATTGACTTCCCCCTCGTTTGCTGTTTGTTCTGATGACTCTGAAGTTAGCACCGCTACGTCAGCCGGCAACGGGTCAAAAGTCCCAAATGAAATGGGCACATGGACCGCGCTCCGACCACAAATGGCAAAGCTAACAGACACGCAAATTTCGGTGTATGCGGGGGTGCATAGGCAGCCTGCAGAATGCCTGGCCGTCACCAGAATGCATGTTGGCCTTTCCTTTTGCTGGAACAGCATTCGGCTCCGCTGAAACCAGACAGCAAAGTCTGATTTTAATGATCAGGCGTCATTATTTGCGTCAGCAAATACAAATGTTCAGGGAGAGGGCGACTCCACAGAAGACGCCGCGCTGCATTTTGCCAAGCCATCATCAATATCGCTGCAGCGATTAGGTTGATTCGCTAGTCCGGTAGGGAGGACTTTGCGACCGACGTCTTAGGCCGACGGGCCCTTCACCTTCTCCCACAGGCAGTGACCGCTCAACTCCACCGTGAAGAGCAGCGGTTGCAGCGCGAACTTCAGTGGCTGCCCCGGTTCGCTCGTCGACACCTGCGGAGTGCCTACGGTTCCGGCGCTGACAACTGCCACCTGCTCGGCTTTGCACTGGCTTGTGCCATCTTGCGGGGTGCCGACCCAATCACCAGAGTCGATCTCACGATTGCGCTGCCCCTCGCCGTGCAGGATCAGCTTGGGGCCGAAGCTCAGCCATCGATCGCTGCTCGGGTACGGCGAGTCGAACACCTGCCACTGGTAGCCGACTCCCGGCTGATTTTTGCACTGCAGGTATGTCGTGACGCGGGCCGTGTAGTTCAGCAGCTGAGTCAGCGCACCGTCGAGATTCTGCGCGCAAGGTGAACCCGCTTGCGGCGCAACAGGTTCTGCGTGCGCCTCGGTCGGCGCGGCCAGCGGCATGGCTGTCAGCGCAGCCGCCAACGCCGTCGCAGCGACGATTCTCGGCGGCGCGAGAGCCGTCGTCCGCGTCCTCACACCTTCGTCAAAATCTCTCCGCAGCAACCACACTTCGTAATCGTCCCACGTCGACGGTGCCGAGATGGGTACTTCTCGTCGGCCATTGGCGAACGTCGTGGCTGTCACGAAGGCGGCATCCTCGGAATGCCGCTTTCCTCGATGCAGACGACGGTGTGGTGCCTAGTAATTGCTGCAGGAGTTTGCGACGGAGACCACCAGCCCCGCGTACTGCGAGAGCGCCGGAATCGCCTGCACCTGGTTCAGCATCACCTGCCGCTGAGCGGGGGCCGAGCCGAGGAAGCTACGCAGCCACGCTTGGGCGGTTGCCGATTGGTTGAACTCGGCAGCGGCAGCAGGTGATTGGTCGTTGAGCGCAGCGACGGCCTGCGAGTAGCTGCAGGTCGTGTTGATGACGGGATCGGCTGAGGCCATTCCCGAGCCCACGCCCAAGGACAACGCGAGACCTCCGAATGCCGCAACCAGTCCTGCCGAAGACAGCTTGACCATCTCGTACACCTTCCAACTAGCACAGTCGCTCGCGCAACGGCCTCGACACTCAGTCCAGCAAGATGTGCCCCATCGAGGCTAGCAGCGGTTTTGGAGTGCACGGCCGGCGTTTAGCGCGGACCGCGACTTTTTCGGAAGTCCGGTCGCACGTCGATCGCGGTGTGCTGCACTGGGCGCGATGAATCCAGACAGTTTCTGCACGTCCGACCAGTGGAGCATGTTGTCGTCGGCGTCGGCGAAACTCGCAACTCGCGGGGGTGCTCGGTGGATTCCTGATCACCGCGATCGCCTTGCTGTTCGACCGCAACAGTCGTGAGGGCGTGCACACCCTGGCGTTGTTCTCCTCCGCCGTTCTGATCCTGATGCTGGACAGCTTCCTGTTCAGCTTGATGACCGGCTCCCAGGTTCCCGATGACGGCGACCGGTCCGGGATCTGCGCGATCGTATGGACTCAGGGCGCACTGGCAACCGGGATGCTTGCTGCCGGCGCGACCGCGCTCTTCGGCGGGCTGGGGTGGATGCTGGCGAGTCACGCGGTGAACAAGATGCCGAACGAAGACTCGAAAGACATTGGTGCGTTCTCGTTCCTCGCCGATCTGGGGGGTTGGCTGACGTTCACCGCGGCAATGGCCACCACCGTCATCCTGAGCGAAACGTCCATCGATTACCTGCATTTCATGTTCGGCCGGCGACCCGACCTGTGGCTCACAGCACTCATCGTCACGTCGGCCTTCGCCGTCATAATGGTCGACTTCATCCTCGTGTACGTCCGTACCAGAGCATTGCGAAAGTCGTTGGCGGACATCGCTGAGCCGACCCGACTCGCGCTGCGCTCGATCAAGGTCGCCACGGTAGCGATGGTGGTGCTGGCGATCGTCGCGTCGTGGTTGGCGTTGACGCTGGCCCGGTTACCCAAGGAATGGTTTACGACGCCGAACATCGGTGTAGTCATCGTCGTGCTGGTACTCACGTTCTGCCTACCGACGGTCGTCTCAACCGCCATCTGCTACTCGGTTGCCAGCACCGACTCGCGTGAGAGCGGCTGACTGCTTCGGGAAATTCTCGGCATGCCATAAGGCACAGTGGTTGGCATGGGTGTGACCAACAGCGGCAGGACGCTCTCCGACGTGCTGCTCGATCGTGCGGTGGTCCCCGGCTATACCCGGATCGGGTATCGGCTGCGTCAGCCCGGCTGGGCGAAGAATGACCCGGCGCCGGACGCACTGCGCGGCCGCACGGCGCTGGTGACGGGTGCCAACCGCGGCATCGGCCGGGCGGTCGCCGCCGGCCTCGCACGGCTGGGCGCGACGGTTCTGATGACGGTCCGCGACGAAGAGCGCGGTTTGCAGGCACGGGATGAAATCAGCGCAGCGCTGCCGGACGCCGAGGTGCGGGTCGAGGTCTGCGACGTCTCCGATCTCGCCGGCGTTCGTGCCTTCGCGGCCGACCTAACTGGCCGGCTGACCCGGTTGGACGTGATCGTCCACAATGCCGGGCTCTTGCCGGCCAACCGCACAGAGACTCGCCAGGGGCACGAGATCACGCTTGCTACCCACGTTTTGGGTCCGGTGTTGTTGACCGAGCTGCTGCTGAACCTGCTCGCCAACTCACCCGATCCACGGGTGATCTTCATGTCCTCAGGTGGGATGTATACCCAGGCGCTGCCCGACACGGACCCCGAATATCGCAATGGCCGATACCGCGGCGCGATCGCCTATGCGCGTACGAAACGGATACAGGTAGCCCTGACTCCGATCCTCGCCGAACGCTGGGCCGCACAGCATATCTCGGTGTATTGCATGCACCCCGGGTGGGCCGACACGCCGGGGGTGGCGGGCTCATTGCCGGTTTTTCGCGCCATCACAGGGCCGCTGCTGCGCTCGGCCGAAGAGGGCGCCGATACCGCGGTGTGGCTGGCTGCGAGCAC
>JBLNEK010000110.1:0-28589 GCA_050262635.1 Candidatus Sericytochromatia bacterium
CAATGGTCCGAGCAACCGCAGCTCGACTTCCCCGGCCCACTCTTCGTTGAGCTTCTCCAGAACAGCCTCGAGATCGGCTTGTCGCTCTACTTCGACAAGCAGTGCGACGTGCGCCGCATCCCATTCGTGGGTCGGTTCGCGCACATTGATCTGGCGCGCAACCTCTTTGAGCTCCTCGACCACCGCCTGGGTGTCGGTCTGACGTTGCTGCTCAATGGCATTGGCGATCAGCTCGCCAAGTGCCATCCGCGAATCCCTCGACGCGTCCTCCGGTTTGCTCCGGACGTCGGCCGCCAACGCCTGTGCCTGTTCGTTCTCCGAGAGGAACCGGGTGAGGAAGGCCTGCTCGTCGTACTGCCCCTTCACGACGTATTCAGCCTGGCCCTCAAGGGCTTTCAGAGCCTGCACGAACTCATCCCGATGTTCGCCCAAGAACTCCGACGCCACCGCCTCCTCATCGGTCATCACCGCTCCGAACCGCAACGGAAGGACCGGCGCGACGGCCGCGGTGCCGTCCAACAGCCGTGCGTGGGCCTGCAGGTCTTCGGGAGTACCCAATGCGCGGTCCGTCGGTATCGGGCTAACCAACGCGGCGATGTCGCCCGCGTGAACCACCTCGACAGTGGCCGGTGGGTCCCCGACACCTCGTGCGACTTCCTGAGCCTCAACATCACCCGGAACGATTCCGTACACATAGATAGCGGTGCCGCTTTTCGTGCGGTCCTCCGTTTGAGCCTTTGTCATCGGTCCTCCCGACGGCTTCGGACCCGGGTCGCCTTCTTGCGTTGCGGCTCAGCCTGGTTGAGGAAGTCACCAAGTTTTTCGCCTGCGGCCTCCAGCACACCCTGCGTCTTGCTCTTCGCGGCCCCGGAAGTTACGTCGTCGACGATCTCCGGCAAGCCTGCCTTCGGGTCCGAAGCCCCTATGTCGAGACGGTTGACCGCGTCGGCGAAGCGCATATACGTGTCCACGCTCGCCACGACGACGCGAGCGTCGATGGTCAGTAGTTCGATGCCGACAAGCGAAACGCGGACGTAGGCGTCGAGCACCAGGCCCTTGTCGAGGATCGTGTCGACGACGTCGGCGAGACTGCTGGAACTCGGTCCGCCGGCCGGACCACCCCCGGCTGGTTGCACTGCCGTGGTCATGCTCGGCTCCTCTGCTTCGTGGCGGTCCTGCTGGTCCGCTTGGTTGCGGATCGGCCGCTTTGTGGGCTGGCGGCGCGGCGCCCGGACGTGCTTCGACCACCCTCGCTGCGACGTTCCGTGGTGCGGGTCCGCTTGGGCCGCGACGTCGACTTGGTGGAGCTGTCTTTCTGGGCGTTCTCGGCGACTTCACCGTCGTGGATTTCGCCCTGCCAACCCTCCGTCGTCGGGATGCAGCACGGTCTGCGTCATCACTTGCCGCTGGAAGTGCTTGAGCTCCAACCGAACACGCCGGCCCTGAGCACGCCATATGTTGCCGGTACGCTCTAACAGACCCTGGGGGTGGTACTCCAGAACGACAATCACGCGAGTGAGGTTGGGTGCCAGCTCGTGAAAGGTGATCGCGCCGTCGACATAACCCTTATCGCCCTTGGAGCGCCACACGATGCGCTCATTGGGCACCTGCTCGGTGATCGTCGACGCCCAGCTGCGGTGTGATAGGAACACCTGCGCCTTCCAGCGAAGCTTCTCATCGGCAACCTGCTCGACCGACTCCACTTTCTTCATGTACTTGGGGAAATCGGCGAACTGCGTCCACTGCTTGTACACAAGGTCGACGGGGGCACCGACGTCGATGTGCTCGATGATGTTGGTGATCTTCGACTTGTTGCCGCCGCCCCCCTTTCCCTTCTTGCCGAGCAGCGATCCAGTGACGCCCTTGACGGTGTTCTTGACCTTGTTGCCCGCCTTGCCGGCGCCGGACTTGACGGCCGACTTGACCGGTGACGTGAGGTCGTCAACGCCGGTTACGGCGGAGAGCAACCCGCTGCCGCCACCATTCTGCGCGTAGTCCGTCAGGCGCTCCGTCGCGCCGGTCAACCTGCCCGACATCGATGCGACCGCCCGATCGGTGAAGGTGCCGGCGAGGGTCTGCAGGGAATCCTGAAGCTTGCCCGACGGCGACACACTTTCGGCCGTCTTCTGTGCGCGGCCGCCCGCCTGCCGTGCCGCTCCTGTTGCTGCCTGAGTCATTGCCCTCACCTTCCCCGCCGAACTGGTGCCCGCTTGGTGGCCGTCGATCGCCGCCTCGCGGCGCGCACCGAAGGCTCTTCGTGGGCAGCAGCCCTCGCAGAGCGCCGAACCGAGGCCCGTGGCGAGGACGGCTGGCGCGTCGCGCGCCGCCGCCGCACGGGTGGCTCCGGCTCTTCTTCGGGCTCCTCGTCGAGGTCGGTGTCGTCGAGGTCCTCGTCCTCGTCGAGATCCTGGTCTTCGAGGTCTTCTTCATCGAGGTCCGCGTCATCAAGCTCTTCGTCGCGGTCCTCGTCGTCATAGACCGCTTCCTCTTCGTCGAGATCCTGGGCCCTGCGCCGACGGGTGCTTCCCCCGTCGAGCACTGACTTAACCGGCCGGCTGGCGGCGTCCACGGTGCTGCCGACCTCGTCGAGCGCCTCATCGGCGCCGACGGCCCCAGTCACGCCCTGCAGCCGGTTGTTCCGGTAAGGCCAGAACCAGCAACTACGCGGTGGAGACGCGGTGGGTGGCGAAGGCCCCTTTTCAACAACCGTGTCAATATGTGACGGCGGCCACAAGTAGCGCAGGAACGAACGGGCCGATCTGCTGGTAATGGCGTTCGACCTTTTGCCGATGCAAAAGCTCCGCGACTACTGCTGGACCGGTGTCGCTCGTGACTCCGCCGATCGGAGGGATGCGACGGCTCAGCTGCGAAACGCTTTTTTGCGCGATCGTCAATCCGGGGGCGGCTAAATCGTCGCCCTGGTGCATCAGCCGAACCTGTTCTAGTTGGCAAACATCTCCCCGCGCGTTACGACCGTGGGGGCGAGACATTCGCCGGTTCTCCGCCACAGACGCACGTCGCGGGGGCCGTCAGCGCTTGCGTCGGATGATCGAGCGCAGCCGTTCCACCCGCTTGGCGATCCCGCGTTCGTTGCCGTGCTCGGTGGGGTGGTAGTAGTCCACGCCGACCAGTTCGTCGGGCGGATATTGTTGCGGTACAACGCCGTCCGGGTCGTCGTGCGAGTACCTGTAGCCGATCGCGTTGCCCAGGGCCGCCGCGCCGGAGTAGTGACCGTCGCGCAGGTGGGGCGGCACGAGCCCGGCCTTACCGGCCTTGATGTCGTTCATGGCTTCGCCAATGGCGGTGACGACCGCGTTGGACTTAGGTGCCGTCGCCAAGTGAATTGTGGCGTGCGCCAATGTGAGTTGAGCCTCCGGCATGCCGATCAGCGCGACGGTCTGCGCAGCGGCCACGGCGATCTGCAGCGCCGTCGGGTCGGCCATGCCGATGTCCTCGCTGGCCAGAATCATCAGACGCCGGGCGACAAACCGCGGGTCCTCCCCCGCGACGAGCATCCGCGCCAGGTAGTGCAGGGCCGCATCGACGTCGGAGCCGCGTACCGACTTGATGAACGCGCTGACCACGTCGTAGTGCTTGTCGCCGTCGCGGTCGTAGCGCACCGCGGCCTTATCGAGCGACTCCTCGATGCTCTCGACTGTTACGGGACCACCCGTGTCGGCGACGGTTTCGGCAGCCACCTCGAGCGCGGTCAGTGCCCGGCGGGCGTCGCCGGCCGACAGCCGGACGAGCAGCTCGACGGCGTCGGGTTCGACATGCACCCGGCCGCCGAGCCCACGCGGATCCTCGAGGGCGCGGGCGATCAGTGTGCGGATGTCGTCGGCGGACAGCGGCTGCAACTGCAGGATCAGCGAGCGCGATAGCAGTGGCGCCACGACGGAGAACGACGGGTTCTCGGTGGTGGCCGCGACGAGCAGCACGACTCGGTTCTCGACGGCGGCCAGCAGCGCGTCTTGCTGGGTCTTGGAGAACCTGTGCACCTCGTCGATGAACAGGACGGTCTGCTCACCATAGGCGGCGGCGCGGCGAGCGTTCTCGATGACCGCACGGACCTCTTTGACCCCGGCCGACACCGCCGACAGCGCCTCGAACCGGCGGCCCGTGGCCTGGGAGATGAGCGATGCGAGCGTGGTCTTGCCGGTGCCGGGCGGGCCGTAGAGGATGACCGACGCCGCGCCCGAGCCCTCGATCAGCCGCCGCAGCGGCGAGCGCGGCGTGAGCAGATGCGACTGCCCGACAACCTCGTCGAGCGTGGCCGGGCGCATCCGGACGGCCAGCGGCGCGGACACGGGGTTCTCGCGGCTCTCGCTGCCGGAGAGGTCGAAGAGACCATCGGATGCCATGTCGCTCCTCACGTCCGCGGCACGTTTCAGGCATACCATGCCGACCGGAAGCCAGCCGGACCTACGATCCGATCCCAGCTGTGCTGCTCAACCGCGCCACCGCCAACGGAATCGCCGACGGCCGCATCACACTGGTGCTGCGACGCTGGGACACCGCACGGGCCAAGCCCCGGGGGCACACAACGGACGCCGGCGTGTCGCGTGCAAACCCGCACGCTCGCGAACAAGGGGAGCTAGGTGCGACGGGTGGTGATGTAGAACTCGACGTCGTCACCGTCGACTTTGGTGACCTTCAGATGCGCGGTGTACGGGCCTTCGGGGCCGGTGAAGTGGCAGTCGAACTCCTGCCCGACCTTCGCGTCGACCCCGTCGGGGCACTTCACGTCGGTCGGCTTGAAGCCGGTCTGCTGGGACACGATGTCGGTTACCGACTTCGCGGCACCGTCGGGCTTGATCGTCTTGCCGCAGCCGGACAATGGCAGCGCCAGCACACCGGCGACCATCACCACACCGACGCGAACACCGAAAAGTTTGGTCATGCCGCGAGATGCTAATTGGGGCTCCCACTGGCTGCGGCCAGTTTCGACGGGTCGGCGGTCACCTCGTCGACGACCGTGTGGATGAACCGCATCTTGTCGAGCACCGGCCCCGGCAGCACGAACGGGTAAAGGTCGTCGCGGCCCATCGATCGGTTGACCATGTTCAGTCCCCACGACAGCGGCAGCCACATGTTGATGATCGTGTCGAAACCACTGGGCCCCAACATTTTCCGCCCGTAGGTGGCGTTGGCCGGGGCGAAGCCGAACGCGGCGGCGGTGTCGAGAGTGTCCCGGATGTGCAGGTAGTGCGCGAACGTCTCGGCCCAGTCCTCGGCGGGGTGCATCGTCGCATAGGACGACACGTACGTCTCCTCCCAGCCCGCCGGTGCGCCGTCGCGGTAGTGACGGTCGATCGCCTCCTGGTAGTCGACGTTGGGATCGCCGAAGAGCTCCCGGAACCGCTTGCCGTAGTCCGCCGACGGCTCGACCAGCCGGTAGTAGTAGTAGTGACCGATCTCGTGGCGGAAGTGGCCCAGCAGCGTGCGATACGGCTCGTCCATCTCCACGCGCAACTGCTCACGGTGAACGTCGTCGCCCTCGGCCAGATCCAGCGTGATCACCCCGTTGTCGTGGCCGGTGAAGACCTTCTCCTCCGCACTGGAGAGCAGGTCGAACGCCAGCCCCAGCTCCGGGTCCTCGTCGCGGCCGACGATCGGCAGCCTCAGTTCGCGCAGTTCGACGAGCAGCCGGCGTTTGGCCTTCTCGGCATCGGCGAACGCGGAAAGCGCGGTGGTGTCATCGTCGTGCGGCCGGGTGCGGGTCAGTCGGCACGACGCACACAGCCGCCGAACGGGGTCCTTTTCGGCGAGCCAATTGCACTGCGCCAGATGCATGTTCGCGCAGAGCTCGTACTCGGCGGCGTCGACGAACCCGGGCTTGGCGGCATCGGGCTTCTCTGCAATGACCAGCAACGCCACGTCGTCAAGGGATAACCCGAGCGGGCTGTCGCACGACAGGCACACCGAGTTCTCGAACGCCAGGTGCTGACCGCAGTTGGGGCACAGGAAGTCACGCACGGACCACATCTCCCTCGAACGGCTCGACGTCCACGGACACATCGATCGTGCTGTGCTCGGAATCGGTGTAGATGATGCCGCGCAACGGCGGGATGTCGGCGTAATCGCGGCCCCAGCCGACAACGATGTAGCGCTCGTCGACCATCTGGTCGTTGGTGGGGTCGAACGCCAGCCACGTATCGGCGGGGGTCCACACCGCCGCCCACGCGTGCGTCGCGTCGATGCCCACCATGCGTTCCTTTCCCTCCGGCGGATCAGTGGCCAGATACCCCGAGACATAGCTTGCGGCAAGGCCGTTGGCGCGCACGCAGGCGACGGCCAGGCGCGCGAAATCCTGGCATACCCCTTCGCGGGCGGCTAAAACCTGGGCAACCTGAGTGGACACCGTCGTCGACCCCGAGCGGTAGGTGAAGTCGGTGTAGATCCGCGACGACAGGTCGCCGAGGGCGTCGATCAGCGGGCGGTCGGCGGTAAAGCTGAGGGCGGCGTACTCGCGGACCGCATCCGTGATCTCCGGCGGGTTGAGGTCGAGCGCGAACTCGCTGGCCAGCGCGCCGGCGAGTCCGGCCGGGCGCGCCCGCTCCCACGGCGCGGTGGCTGGCCCGCTCGAGTAGTCCTGCGGGGCAATGGGATTCACGTCGACGACGGACGCGCTGGTCACTGACAGCCGCCGGTGCGCTGCGGTGACGTGGAAGTACGTGCTGATGTTGCCGTAGGCGTCGCGGCTGGTGGAGCGATCGGCCGGCTCGGGGTCGATGCGCAACTCGTGGTCGACGCACTGCTGGCGCGAGGTGTCGCGCGGGGTCATGAAGCCGCGGCCGTAGGAGCTCGTGACGACGTCCGAGTACCGGTACTCGGTGTGGTGGACGATCCGGTAGCGCCTCACGGAACCATCCTGCGCTCGTCGGGTCCCCACAGCGGCTGCATGTGCCCGGGCAGCGCCAGCTGGGTTTCGGTGATCACGTCGGCCAGGTCGCGCAGCGACGCATGGATCGCGGCGAGGAGTTCCGCGAATTCGGTGCGCCGGCCGCCGTCGTCGACGTCTTCCAAGTCATCAGGGTCGAGGCGGCGCAGCCGGGTGCTCATCTCGTCGACCAGCCGCTCGGGTCTGGACGACCCGGACGAACCCGGCAGTGTCTTCAAGCCGGCGCGGATGCGCTCGAGCTGGAACACCAGCGAGCGCGGGTTGGCGGCATCGAACAGCACCAGCGCCGCGACGGCGGCGACGCTGACCTTGCCCAGGTTGCGCCGGCGGTAGATGACCGACGACTCGCATGCCACCAGGACCGACTCGGTGATCGTCTGCTCGGCGGCCGGGCTGCGGGTCTGCGTCAGCGTGGCACGCAGGAGTGCGGTGAGCCCCAACGCGCGCTCAATCCGCTTGCCGATGTCCATGATCGTCCAGCCCGCGTCGTGCACCATCGACTCGGCCGCCACGCCGGACAGCGCGAGCATCCCGGCCAGCGTCTGCTGCTGGGTGGCCGCCAGCAGTGCGTCGCCCTCGGCCAGCGATTCCGGCGGCTCGCTCCGCCGCGCGACGGCACGCTTGACTGGAGCCAGCACCCGCCACGTGTCGTTGGACAGCTGGTCGCGCACGGCGCGTGCGGCAAGCGCCAGACCCTCCACCGACTGTGCCAGCGAGCCGGACCGCTCACGATCGACGGTGAGCGCCCACAGCGTCGAGGGTGCCACCGCGATCATCTCGTGATTGTCTTCGCCGTCGCCGGTGTCCGTGCCGGTGATCTGGCCGAGCGCCGCGAGCAGCACCGGAACGCACTCGCTTTCCTCGATGTCCTGACGATGGCGGAATTCGTGGTAGCGCTCTCGGGTGACGATCAGCAGGCGCGCGAGGTTCTCGGCCCGCTCGCCGTAGCGGCCCATCCAGAACAGATCGGACAGCACGCGCGGCGACGTCACACCCTGGATGCCCGCGCCCGTCATCGTCGGCAGCTCCGCCGACGGGACGGTCACCGTCTCGGCCCGGGCGCGTTCGGTCGGCCGAACCCAAACATCCTTGGCCGCAACGGTCTTCAACGTGTAGGCGGCATGGCCGGGTGCCAGCACGTAGCCCAGGCCACCGATCATCGGGGCATAGCCGCCGCGTTGCGAGACGCTGAACAGCCGCAGGCCTACCCCGGCCGACGTGAGCGTACCCATACTGAAACACTTTGGTGCCGAGGAGAACTGCGGCAACTCCTGACCGACCCACTGCCACGGCGCCGCTTCGATCCGCGCCGCGAGCGCGGCCCGCTGCCGGGCCGACAGCCCGGGCCCGGCGACCGCCTCGCCGCCGACCGTCGGCTTGATCAACAGCGACGTCAGGTTGGCCAGAAGGTGGCTGCGTTCGGCGTCGATGCCGGCCCAGTACATCGGCGCCGTCTGCAGCAGCGGGGTCTCACCCAGCAGCTTCTCGGCGAGTTCCGGCAAGAACCGCAGCAGCCCAGGGCTTTCCAAGATCCCGCTGCCGAGCGTGTTCACCACCGTGACGGCGCCGCGGCGCTGCACCTCGACCAGCCCCACCACACCCAGGCGCGAATCTGCCCGCAGGTCAAGGGGATCGGCGTAGTCGGCGTCGACGCGCCGCAGCACCACGTCCACCCGTTTGAAGGTGCCGAGCGAGCGCATCCACAGCTTGCCGTCGCGCACCACCAGATCGGCGCTCTCGACGAGCGGGAAGCCCAGCACCGTCGCCAAGTAGGCCTGGTCGAAGGCGGTCTCGGAGTGGCTGCCGGGGCTGAGCACCACGACCACCGGGTCGTCGGCTGCGTCAGGGGCGGCGTCGATCAGCGCCAGACGCAGCGCCTGCGCGAACGGGGACGTCGGCCGCGGCGCGATCCGCTCGTAGAGATCGGGCATCGCGTGCGCGACGACGCGCCGGTCGGCCAGCGCGTAGCCCGCACCCGACGGTGCCTGTGTCCAGTCCGCGTTCACCCGGAAGACGCCCGTCGCGTCCCTGCTGACGTCGCAGCCGTGCATGAACAGCTGGTGCCGGCCGGGGATGTCGATGCCGCGGGCCGCGCGGGCGTAGCCCGGATGGCCGAACACCAGCTCCGGTGGCAGCAGGCCTTCCAGAATCGAGCGGCGGGGTCCGTACAGGTCGGTGAGCACCGCGTCCAGTAGCCGTGAGCGCTGCAATAGACCGGCTTCCACGATCTCCCAGTCAGAGGCCGAAATCAGCAGCGGCAGCCCGTCGAGCCGCCACAGCCCCGGCGACATCCCGTCGGTGACGGTGTCGCCGTTCTGGTCGATCCGGATGTAGGTGATCCCGTCGTTGTCGACGAGCGTGCTCACCACCGATCGAAGTTGCTCCAGTCCGGCTCGTCCGCGCTCCCCGACCGCGTCGGCCAGCTCCGCCCACGCGGGCCGGATGTTGCCGGCTTGGTCGACGAATTCGTCGTAGACGGGCTTGGCCCTCAGGTCGAACAGCGTCTCTTGGGTCCGCGCGGAGCGGTACCCGGCCAGGAGGCGGTCGGGGTCGTGGCGTGCCGGGGCCGCTGACGCGCCGCTCGTGGGAGCCATTACCGAAAAACGGTACGCACGCGCTGCGGGTCGGTATGGCTCGGCGCGCCGACGTTTCGCCCGTTGCTGCCCACGGTGGGAATCCCACCACAGGAGTCGGCAGGTTGCATCTGACGGCGCTATTCGCCCCGCAAGTTCGTCACAGATGTTTGCTGACTCGTAGAATCGAGCGGTAACGACAACCGGTTACCGAGGATTTGTTGAGCCATACCGACTGTTCCGACACTGATGTGCACCAGGCCATCGGAGCCCTTCGCCGAAAGCCTCGAAGTTCCAGACCTGTTGTCATTCAATGCGAATCGGCCCGTTGGCGCAGGGTGGTTTGACCGGGTCGGTGAACGCCGTCTACATCCTGGCCGACGCTGTCGAACCGTCGGGTGGCTCGGATACGGGATGATGGTCACGGCCGGTGGCGAGGCATCGATTTTGTTGCTGGGCGGCAGCGACGGCACTCGACGCGGACCGATCCGTCAGCTGCGGCGAGCTTTGCGGTGGCGGGAGGTGAGCCGCAGGTACACCCACAGGACCAGCACGCCCGCCGCCACGATCCCGGTGAGGTTGGTGCCGAGCTGGGCGGCGGACTTCCGGGCGACGTCCCAGTCGCCGACGGTCGCGGCGACCACCGCGAACCCGGCTGCCGGCACCGTCGTCACGGAGATGAACACGCCGACCAGCGCCGAAGATTTCGCCGACACCAGCGACAGCATGCCTGCCGCTCCGGCGAACATCGCCACCACCAGCGACAACGGTCCGACCTGGAAGATGAAGTCGACCTCGTGGAGCTGCTCGGTGGTGGAGAGCGTGACCCAGCCGACCGCCTCACCGGCCAGCACGCCGACCGCGGTGACGAACATCGCGAGCGGGAAGCCGATCAGCAGTGCCAGCGCCGCCCGGCGGGCAAGGTAGCCGCGGCGGCGCACGATCGCGACGGCGAGCGCGGCCAGCGGGCCGAACTCCGGGCCAACCACCATCGCCCCGACGACGGTGACCGGCGAGTCCGTGACCACCCCGACGGCGGCGATCAGGCAGGCCAGCGACAGGAACGTCAGATACGTGACATTCAGCGAGGACTCTTCACGCGTTCTCGCGGCGAGCTCGTCCCAGATCACCGCGTCGGCGGGGTCGCCCTCGGCTTCCTTCTCGGCGCGGTAGGCGGCGGTGGACACGACGGTGTCGACGACGTCGAGGGTGATGGCACCGCGGCGTTTCAGTCCGAGCCCTTTGAGGTCGTCGATGACGTCATTGGCGACTTCCCGTGCGATGTCCGCGGTGATCTCGTCGCCCGGCGGATCGAGGGCAGCGTCGCGGTGCACGACGACGTGGGTCACACCCTTGTCGCGGTGCAGGATGTCGAGGACGGCATCTCGCACCTCAGTGGGAGCGATCACCCGCAAGTGCAGCACTCACCGCACACTAGCGGGTGGGGTCAGTGGTGGCCGCTGTGCTCGGGAGACTCGGGGGAGGCGATGCCCGGGCTGGTGTCGTTCACTTCCATCTCGCTGGGCGCGCCGGCCGGGGCAATCACCTCAGGCGAGCAGTTCAACGAAGCATTACCCGGCTCGGTGCTGGATGAACAACCGGGATCGGCGAGGGCTTGCGGGGCAGCGACCAGCGGCGCCACCGCGGTCGCGGCGGCAATGCCGAGCGCGGCAAGCGTGCGGCGAGCTGTCAGCTGAATGGATGCCATCTTCACACTTCCTGTTATCTAGCTGAGTCTCAACGAAAGTGAAGGGCTCACCCGTGAGGCTGAACCCACTGTAGCGCTGCGTCTTGCGCAGCGGTCGATTTTGCGTTGTTGCCCAGAACCTTTCTGCAGCCGGGCGAATCGTCGCGGCGTAGATGCACCACGAGAAACCCACGGCAGCAATGCATTTCGCGGGCAGCGCTACTCCCGCCAGGGCACCCGATCAATTGGGCGGATAGAGCGTGATCTCACATCTGCTCAGTCGGGTGACGACGGCGGGTGCCGAGCTCGGCCATCACGCAGGTCACCGCCTCCGCGTGGCGTACTTCACCGACGGTGTTGATCGTGAGTCGGCATCAAGACACCGGACCCGGGGGCGCGTCGTAGAAGTTTCCGTCCTCGACTGGCATGAGACCCGTGATCGCCTTGCTCGAAGGGGCACTGTCTGCGTTCCGGTGAGCCGTATTCCGCCACATCGTCAGCGCCGACGGAGGATCATCAGGTGGGCAGTGGTCGAGGAGACACCATGTCGACGACAGATCCCACGTTCTATCGCAGCCCCGGCGCCGCCGTCGCGGCCCCGCCCGAAGAACTCGCCTATGTGGCCGCGTTCGACCCGGCGGGCCGGTGCAACGACGCGATCGCCGTCGTCGACTGCGACCCGGATTCCGCTACGTTCGGCGGGGTCGTCGGCTGGAGCGAGCTGCCGACGGCGGGCAACGAACTGCACCACTTCGGGTGGAATGCCTGCTCGTCTGCGCTGTGCCACGACGGGCACGCCGGCCACCACGATCTCGAGCGGCGTTACCTCGTCGTGCCCGGCATCCGTTCGTCCAACACCTATGTCCTGGATGTCAAGCCCGACCCCCGCCGGCCGGCGCTGACGCACACGATCGAGGCGGCTGAACTGGCTGCCAAAGCAGGCTACTCGCGCCCGCATACGGTCCACTGCGGACCAGGCGGCATCTTCATGTCGGCGCTCGGCGGAGCCGACGGCCACGAGGGCCCTGGTGGCGTGGCGTTGATCGACCACGACACGTTCGAGGTCATCGGTGCTTGGGAGATCGACCGGGGACCGCAGTTCTTCGCCTATGACGTCTGGTGGCACCTGAAGCACGACACCGTGATCACGTCGGAGTGGGCGACACCCTCGATGATCGAGAACGGACTCAACCCCGAGGACCTGCTGGGCCGGAAGTTCGGCCACCACCTGAACTTCTGGAGCATGTCGGAGCGCAAACTGACCCAGCGCGTCGACCTCGGAGACCAGCACCAGATGGTGCTCGAGTTGCGGCCCGCCCACGACCCGTCCCGAACGTGGGGGTTCGTCGGAGTGGTGATCAGCGTCGAAGACCTGTCGGCCTCGATCTGGCTGTGGCACAGGGACGGTGACCATTGGGCCGTCGAGAAGGTGATCGAGATCCCCGCCGAGCCGGCCGACGCCGACGACCTGCCGCCGGCGCTGAAGCCCTTCGGTGCGGTGCCGCCTCTCGTCTCCGACATCGATCTGTCCGTCGACGACCGCTGGCTGTACGTGTCTTGTTGGGGCACCGGCGAACTGAAGCAGTACGACGTCAGCAACCCGTTCGCGCCGCGCGAGACGGGGTCGGTTCACCTCGGTGGGATCGTCCGGCGCGAGCCGCACCCGTGTGTTCCCGACATGCCGCTGCGCGGCGGGCCGCAGATGATCGAGATCAGCCGTGACGGCCGACGGGTCTATGCCACCAATTCGCTGTACGCCGCGTGGGACGAGGTGTTTTATCCCGAAGGGGTCGGGGCGTGGATGGCCAAGATGGACGCGGACGTCGCCACCGGCGGACTCGTCGCCGACAGCCGATTCTTTCCGCACGGCAACGATTTTCGTGGGCTCCGCGTCCACCAGACGCGACTGCAGGGCGGTGACGCGTCCAGCGACTCGTACTGCTTCACGGACTAAGCGCGAGTCAACTCGAAGAGTGGGATGACGCGGTCGGTGTTGGCCTGGTAGTCGCCGAATCCCGGTGCGGAGGCGACGATCTTCTCCCAGGCGTCGTCGCGTTCTTCGCGCGGCAGTTCGCGCGCGACCACGTCATACGCGTCGGTGCCGACTTCGATGTGGGCGCGGGGGTCGGCGCGCAGGTTGTGCACCCACGCGGGGTGCACGTCGGCGCCGCGGTAGGACCCGACGATCAGCATCTTGCCGTCGATGCGCAGGTACGCCAGCGGGCTGATCCGTTGTTGTCCCGATTTCGCGCCCGTCGTTGTCAGCAGCAGCAAGGTGGCGCCTTCGAAGGGCCCGCCGACCTTGCCGCCATTGGCACGGAACTCCTCGATGATCCTGGAGTTGAAACCTTTCAACTCGCCGCTGTCCGGCGTCTCGCTCACTTCTCGTCCTTCCTCGCGACGTTCACCGAGACGACGGCGATGCCCACGTCCTTGAGCTGCTGCGGCGTGACCGCGGAAGGCGCGTCGGTCAGTGGGTCCACTCCCCCGCCCGTCTTCGGGAAGGCGATCACCTCACGGATCGAGTCCATCCCGGCCAGCAACGCCGTGATGCGGTCCCATCCGAACGCGATACCGCCGTGTGGCGGGGCGCCGAACGTGAACGCGTTCAACAGGAATCCGAACTTCTCCTCGGCCTCGGCCTTGTCGATACCCATCACCGCAAAGACGCGTTCCTGAATGTCGCGGCGGTGGATACGAATTGAGCCGCCGCCGATCTCGTGTCCGTTGCAGACGATGTCGTAGGCGTCGGCCAGCACCGCGCCCGGATCGTCCTCGATGGCATCCACGCTCTCGGGCTTCGGTGCGGTGAACGCGTGGTGCACCGCGGTCCACGCGCCCGAGCCCACCGCGACGTCGCCGTGCGCGGTCGCCTCGTCCGCCGACTCGAACAGCGGCGGGTCGACCACCCAGACGAACGCCCACAGGCTCGGGTCGATCATGTCGAGGCGGCGGGCGATTTCGCTGCGCGCGGCGCCCAGCAGTGCGCGCGACGACTTGGCCCCACCCGCCGAAAAGAACACGCAGTCACCTGGATTCGCGCCGACGTGTGACGCCAGACCTTCGCGTTCGGCGCCCGAGAGGTTCTTGGCCACCGGCCCGCTGAGCGTGCCGTCGTCACCTACGAGCACGTACGCCAGCCCGCGGTGCCCGCGCTGCTTGGCCCAGTCCTGCCAGCCGTCCAGCGTGCGGCGCGGCTGCGACGCGCCACCGGGCATCACGACGGCGCCGACATATGGCGCCTGGAAGACCCGAAAAGGCGTGTCCTTGAACATCTCTGTGCACTCCACGAGTTCGAGGCCGAACCGCATGTCAGGCTTGTCCGATCCGAACCGGCGCATCGCCTCGGCGTAGGTGATCCGCGGCAACGGCCGGGGCAGTTCGTAGCCCACCAGGGCCCACAGTGCCGCGAGGACCTCCTCGGAGATCGCGATGACATCCTCGGCCTCGACGAAACTCATCTCCATGTCGAGCTGGGTGAACTCCGGCTGGCGGTCGGCGCGGAAGTCCTCGTCGCGGTAGCAGCGGGCGATCTGGTAGTAGCGCTCCATCCCGGCGACCATCAGCAGCTGCTTGAACAGCTGAGGGCTCTGCGGCAGCGCGTAGAAGGAGCCGGGCTGCAGCCGCGCAGGCACCACGAAGTCACGCGCGCCCTCGGGGGTCGACCGCGTCAGCGTCGGCGTTTCGATCTCGACGAAGTCGTGCCGGGCCAGCACCGCACGGGCGGCCGCGTTCACCTTGGAGCGCAACCGAATTGCGTGTCCGGGACCTTCGCGACGCAAGTCGAGGTAGCGGTACTTCAGCCGCGCCTCCTCGCCCGCCGGTTCGTCGAGCTGGAACGGCAGCGGCGCACTTTCGCCCAACACGGCCAGCGACGTGGCGTTGACTTCCACGTCGCCAGTGGGAATTTCGGGGTTCGCGTTCCCTTCGGGCCGAACTTCGACGACGCCCTGCACTGCGATGCAGAACTCGGCACGCAGCCGATGCGCCTGCTCGAGCACGTCTGTATCACGGAACACGACTTGCGACACCCCGGTCGAGTCGCGCAGGTCGATGAAGATGACGCCACCGTGGTCGCGCCGCCGCGCAACCCATCCGGCCAGCGTCACCTTCTGGCCGGCGTCGGCGCCGCGTAGCGAACCTGCGGCGTGAGTGCGCAGCACAAAGTCTCCTGTCTAGATCTCGGGATGACAGCCCAGTCTAAATGCGGCCCGGTCTGCTCTTCGCGCGAGCGCTCATCGGTGAATCCGACGGTAGCGTGGCGCGGGTGCGTGAGCGTGTCGCGGTGGTGGGTCCCGGCGCGGTCGGCGCGACGGTCGCCGCCTACCTGCACAGGGCCGGGCATCCGCTCGTGCTGTGCGGCCGGACTCCTCGCGACCGGCTCGACGTGCGGCCCGATGGCGCGGATCCGATCGTCGTGCCCGGCCCGGTCTTGACCGACCCCGGCGATGTAGCCGGGCCGGTCCCGCTGGTGATGCTTGCCGTCAAGGCGACCCAGCTGAACGAGGCGGCGGCGCGCTGGCTGCGTGTTCTGTGCGACGAGCACACCACCGTCTGCGTGCTGCAGAACGGGGTGGAACAGGTCGAGCTGGTGCAGCCGCTCTGTCCGCGTTCGACCGTGGTCCCGGCGATCGTGTGGCTCGGCGCCGAAACGCAGCCCGACGGCTGGGTTCGGCTGCGCGGTGAGCCGCGGCTGACGGTGCCGGCGTCCGCATCGGTCGTCCATGTGTTGCGCGAAAGCGGGTTCGTCGTCACCGCAGCGTCCGACTTCACGACCGAGGCGTGGCGCAAGCTGTTGGTCAATGCGCTGGCCGGGTTCATGGTGCTCGCGGGCCGCAGGTCAGGAATGTTCCGGCGCGACGACGTCGCTGCGCTTGCCCGGCGGTACCTGGCCGAGTGCCTCACGGTTGCGCGGGCGGAGGGGGCGCATCTTGGCGCGGAGGTGATCGACGAGATGGCGTCGATGTTCGGGCAGGCGCCCGAGGACGTGGGCACCTCGATGTTGTTCGACCGTGAGGCGCGCCGGCCGCTGGAGTGGGACATCCGCAACGGGGTGATCCTGCGCCGGGCGCGACAGCATGGGCTGGCGGCGCCGATCAGCGAAGTGATCGTGCCGCTGCTGGCCGCGGCCAGCGACGGCCCGGGCTGACCGGCTTGTCGAGTCTGCAGTTTCGTACGTGGCGCCCCGCGCAGGCCTACAGATCCCAAGATTCACGCGATCAGTACAAGCCGGCCCAGGCTTCGCGGCGCTGACGGTCGGGATCGTCGACGACGACGTCGCGCATCGACTTGATCACCCGGGTTGCTCGTCGCGGCACGTCGTAGCGAGGCCAGTCCTCGCTCGGCGCTGTCGTTGCGAAGTCCAGCCACGCCCGCTGCATCCGGCGGCCGACGGCAGGCTGGATCCGCCGGCCGAGCGGATGCATATAGCGGCCCAGATACGAACCGTAGGTGTGGTGGATGTGCACGATCTCGCTGCCGTGCGTGGCGCCCAGGCCCACGGCCCGCAGGCTGGCGCCGACGTGGTCGAAGCGGTAGGCGTACGTCGGCGCGACCGCGCTGTATGCGTCGGTGAACGCCCAGGCGGGTCCGCCGAACATCACGTCGGAGGCGACCGCGATTGCGGCACGGCGGCGTGGGTAGCCGGGATAGGCGGCAAGAATCCGGTCCCTGGCCTCGGGGGCGACTCTGCCGAAGTAGTCGTCGACGAGATCGGGCGTCGTGGGCAGCATCGGCGGCTTGGACCAGGCGAACATAGTGGCCTCGTGGCTGTTGGTGCCGACGATCAGCGGCATTCGGGTGATCTCGCCCGCACGGGCGGCGTCGATGGGGTGGCGGGGCAGCAGCTCGACGCCGTAGGTGAGGCCGTACCCAAGGGTCGGGGTGTCGGCGGCGCTGCGCTGCTGGATGACGCCGGCCGCTCGGCGCAGCTGCCGCTGAGGCAGACCCTTGATGTCTTCGACGGGCACGTCGAGTTCGTTGAGGAATTCGGCGGCGCGGAGGGCCCGGGTCTCTCGGTCGGCGATCAGCGGCAGCGCCGGGCTCTGCGCGATCGCATGCCCGAACAGCCCGGCGGCGGCCGGGCTGGCCAGCAGCGCGAGAACCGATGTGGCGCCCGCCGATTCACCGAACACCGTCACCCGGGCCGGGTCGCCCCCGAACGCGGCGATGTTGTCGCGCACCCACTGCAGGGCGGCGATCTGGTCGCGCAGGGCGAGATTGTCGTCGAAGCCGTCGCCGAGGCTGGACAGCTCCAGGCCGCCGAACACGCCGATGCGGTAGGTGACGTTGACGACGACCACGTCGCCGTTGGCGGCCAGCCGTGCGCCGTTGTACAGCTGGAACTGGCCGGCGCCGAACACGAACGCGCCGCCGGGAATCCACACCATCACCGGCAGAGAAGCGGTGACGTCGGGCGACCATACCGTCAGCGTCAGGCAGGCCTCGTCGCGGACCTTGGGGTCGTCGCGGCCACCGCCGACGAACGACTTGCCCTGCAGCGGGATCGGCCCGTGTTCGAGCGCGTCGCGCACACCGGGCCAGGGCGGCAGCGGTTCCGGCCTCAGAAACCGGCGGTCACCGATCGGCTGCTCGGCGTACGGCACGCCGCGCCAGACGCCGACGCCGAGCTCGGTGGTTCCGCGGATTGTGCCGCAGGGCGGATGCAAGAGGGTCGGCACGCCCGCATCGTAGTTGTGCGAAGCTGAACTCGAACTAGCCCTGCGACACGATGGAGCGGTGCGATGACCTTCAACGAGGGCATGCAGATCGACACGAGCACCGCTTCGAGCAGCGGCGGGGGGCCCGGCGGCCGAGGGCTCGCGATCGGCGGCGGCTTGGGCGGCCTGGTGATCGTCGTCGTCGCGCTGCTGCTGGGCGTGGACCCCGGCACCATCACCACAGCGCCCCAACCCGGTCAGCAGCAACAGGTCGGCGGTTTTGACATCAGCCAGTGCAAGACCGGGGCGGACGCCAACAAGATTTTAGGCTGCCGGATTATCGCGACAGGAAACTCGGTGGACGCGGTGTGGAGTCAGCAACTGCGCGGATATACGCGGCCGGAGGTCCATCTCTTCTCTGGGTCCGTGCAGACAAGATGTGGTGGCGCCACCACCGAAGTGGGTCCGTTCTATTGCCCGGCCGACCAAACCGCGTACTTCGATACGGACTTCTTCCAGGTGCTTGTGGACCGATTCCGTTCCAGCGGAGGACCTTTCGCCCAGGAGTACGTCGTCGCCCACGAGTACGGCCACCACGTGCAGAACCTCCTCGGCGACCTCGAACGCGCGCAGGGGCCCGGCGCCGCGCAGGGCGCCAAGGGTGCCGGCGTGCGCACCGAGTTGCAGGCCGACTGCTATGCGGGTGTCTGGGCGCACTACGCATCGACCGTCAAGCAGAAGGATGGCACTCCCTACCTGAACCCGTTGACGGACAAGGACATCAACGATGCGCTGTCAGCGGCGGCGTCGGTAGGTGACGACTGGATCCAGGAACAGGCCACCGGCCGCGTGAACCCCGAATCGTGGACACACGGCTCGTCCGAGCAGCGTCAGCACTGGTTCACTGTCGGCTACCAACTGGGCGACCCGAGCCGCTGCGACACGTTCAGCGCGTCAGATCTCGGCTAACCACCAAAGCTGCCATTGACAAATGGCACCATTGGTCATTGTATTGATCAGTGACCTACGACGACGTGGTCTCCGGCGGCATCGATGTTCGGTAGCTCGCGCAAACGCAGTCACAGCGCGGCCGCCGTCGTCACCGGCGCCGGCGGCGGCATCGGCGCCGCGTTCGCGATCGAGTTAGGCCGCCGCGGCGGCCGGATCGTGTGCAGCGACGTCGACGAGCGTGCGGCCCAGCGCACGGCCGACCGCGTCACCGAACAGGACGGCGCTGCGATCGCCGTGCGGTGCGACGTTTCACGCCCCGACGACGTCACGCGCCTCGCCACCCACGCCCAGGACTGGTTCGGCGGCCCGCCCACTCTCGTCGTCAACAACGCGGGCGTGGCCGCCGGCGGTGAGCCGGTCGGCGAGTTGTCGCTCGACGACTGGGCCTGGGTACTCGGCATCAACCTCTGGGGCCCGATCCACGGGTGCCACGTGTTCGCGCCGATCCTGCGCGAAACCGGTTACGGCGGAATCATCAACGTGGCCTCTGCGGCAGCGTTCGGCGCCGCGCCCAACATGGCGGCATACAACGTCAGCAAGGCCGGCGTGCTGTCGCTCTCGGAGACACTTGCCGCCGAACTCTCCGGCACCGGCGTGACCGTGACCGTGCTGTGCCCCACGTTCGTGAAGACCGGCATCGTCGAATCCGGTCGCATCACAGCGCAATCCAGCGAGATGGCCAACGCATTGATGCGATGGACCGGCTTCTCCGCTGCGCGCGTCGCGAAGACGTGCCTGGATACCCACGACCGCGGTGGCTTGTACTGCATGCCGCAGCCTGACGCCAGGATCGGTTGGGGCATCAAGCGATTCGCACCCACGACGTTCACCCGGACTGCCGGGTTGGTCGCCCGCATCGGAACCGCAACCTAGGAGGTCGCCATGGCCATCGACATGGACGCGATGCTCGAGAAGATCAAGGACCGGCAATGGGCGCTGGTTGACATCGACTGGGACGCACCAGGAGCCGAAACCATCAGCGACGAGTTCCGGCCCCGCCTCAAGGCATTCATGGCGGACCTGTGCTGGATCGAGAACATCGGCGCGCGCGGGTTCGCCGCCCTGGCGAAGAAGGCGCCGACGCCGACGATCGCGGAGATCTACCGCTACTTCCACGCCGAAGAACAGCGCCACGCCAACGCCGAACTCGCGCTGATGAAACGGTGGGGCATGCTCGAGGAAGGTGAGATGCCCGAGCCCAACGTCAACATCCGGTGGGGAATCGAATGGCTGGACCGCTACGCCGACGAGATGCCGCTGTCGTTGCTGGGCACCGTCATTCCGATGCTGGAGGTCGCCCTCGACGGCGCGCTGCTGAAGTTCTTGCTCGACGAGGTCCACGATCCGGTGTGCCACCAGGTGTTCGAGAAGATCAATAACGACGAATCTCGGCATCTGGTCGTGGACTTCGAGGTTCTCGACATGATCGGCCATGCGAAGGCACGCCAGCTGGCGATCCAATTCGTCGGCAATGTCGCATCCCCCGCCATCATCATCGGAGCGCTGATGTACGTCCCGCTGCTCAACCGCGCGCTCAACACCATCGTCGGTATGGGGATGGAACCCGAGCGGCTTTACCACGCGATGATGCGATTCAAGCAACTCGGCGAGCGCGGCGAAGCCTCGTGGCGGGTGCCGACGTACCAGGTGCTCAAGCGGCACGCCGCGATGGTGGTCAACCCCAGCCACCCGTATCACCTGCTGGCCAACTCGATGGTGTGGCTCTCCGACCGTTATCCCCGGGCCCTGCTGCGACCGATCCCGAGTTGGGTCAAAGAGCTCACCCACGAGCCTGCGGCCTGAGCATGGCAGCCCGCGTCCACTCCACCTTGATCGTCGGAGCCGGGTTCAGCGGCCTGGGCGCCGCGGTCAAACTCACCCGGGCCGGCGTCGACGACATCGTGATCGTCGAACGAGCGGATCGAGTCGGCGGCACATGGCGAGACAACACCTATCCCGGGATCGCCTGCGACATCCCATCTCTGCTGTACTCATTCTCGTTCGCGAAAAACCCGAACTGGTCCAGCGCGTACCCGTCCGGGGCCGAGATCTGCGCGCACATCGAGGAGATGACAGACCAGTTCGACCTGCGCCGGCGAATCCGGTTCGGCATCGAGGTCGACGGACTGTCGTTCGACGAGGACGCAGGCGCATGGATCGCGACCACCAAGCAGGGCAAGATGTTTCGCGCCCGCACCGTCATCCTGGCCTCCGGTCCGCTGACCGACGTACGGCTGCCCGACCTTCGCGGCATCGACAGCTACCGGGGACACATGATCCACAGCGCGCGGTGGGACCACGGTTACGACTTCGCCGGCAAGCGCGTCGGCGTCATCGGCACCGGCGCCAGCGCCGTCCAGATTGTGCCCGAGCTGGTGAAGAAGGCCGAGTTCGTCAAGGTCTTTCAGCGCACGCCCGGCTGGGTGTTGCCGCGCTTCAACCCGATCACGCCACCGGCTGTGCAAGAGCTGTTCGCCAAAGTGCCCGCCGCACAACAACTTGCGCGGGAGGTCTTGTTCTGGGGTCACGAGGCAAGCGCGCTCGCGCTGGTGTGGAACACGCCGCTGACGTCCGTGGTGGCCGGGTTGGGCAAGCTGCATCTGCGGCGGACCGTCAAGGATCCCTGGTTGCGCCGCCAGCTGACGCCCAGCTTCACCCCGGGCTGCAAGCGGATGCTCATCTCCAGCGACTACTACCCCGCTCTGCAGCGCGACAACTGCAAGCTGATCGACTGGCCCATTGCGACGTTGAGCCCGGTCGGCGTGCGCACCAGCGACGGTATCGAACACCACCTGGACTGCGTGGTGTTCGCCACCGGCTACGACGTCCACCTGTGCGGGCCGCCCTATCCCGTGACAGGACTCGGCGGCCGGCTGCTGTCGGACGACTGGGCCGGTGGCGGCCAGGCGTACAAGAGCATCAGCGCCTCCGGCTATCCGAATCTGTTCTTCATGACCGGGCCCAACTCCGGGCCCGCCCACAATTCGTTGCTGGCGTACGTCGAGGGCCAGCTGGACTACGCGGTGGCGGCGATCGCGACGATCCTTCGTGCGGACCTGCGCTACCTCGACGTGCGTGAAGACGTTCAATGCCGCTACAACGAGACCATCCAGCGCAGACTGAAGGCCACGACCTGGATGTCGGGTTGCAGCAGCTGGTACCTGACCGAGGACGGCTTCAACGCCGCAATGTATCCCGGGTTCGCCACGCAGTATCTTCGGCAGATGCGCACCTTCCGCCTCGACCACTACCGCGTCGCCGGGCGCGAGCTGACGGCTCCGCCCGCACGGCGCGCGCCTGCCTGACATGCTCGCGGACCGACCGGCTGCCGGCGGGATCAGCGCCGTCCTGGCCAATCTCCGGCGGGCCCCCGCGCGGGTGCGCCGGCAGTCACGCGACCTCGTCGAGACGGCCGTGGCGCAGCTGTTCGACGCCGCCAGCCGAGAGCCGTACGGCGCCAGCCTGTCGGGGGAATACCGCATCGAGGACCTCGCGCGCATCGCCGGGACGACCACGCGCAACATCCGGGTCTATCGCGACCGCGGGCTGCTGCCCCCGCCGCTGCGGGTCGGCCGGATCGCGCTCTACAACGACAGCCACTTGACCCGGCTCCGGCTGATCACGTCGATGCTCGATCGGGGCTACACGCTGGCCCACGTCCACGAGATGCTCAGCGCGTGGGAGGAGGGCAAGGACCTCGCCGATGTGCTCGGCTTGGAGACAGCGCTCGTGGGGACCTGGGCGGCCGAGAAGCCGGAAACCCGTCGGCTCGCCGACGTGCAACGGCTCATCGGCGACGACGACGCCTTCACACGACTGGTGGACCTCCGCGTGATCAAGATCGACGCAGACCGCGCAACCGTCCTGCGGCCCAAGCTGATCGACGCGTTCAACGAGATCCGGGCGTACGGAATCAGCTTGGACAAATTGATCGACTTACACGAACTGATCGCCCCACTCGTCGATGAGATCAGTGGCATCCTCGTGCAGGCCGGCGCCGAGCACGTCGTCGACGTGATCAAGCCCGGAGAAGCGCTGCCGAAGGACACCGAGGTGGCAGAGCTGATCACGATGTTGATCCGGTTCCGAACCCAGGCCGTGGCGTCCGTCGCCGGAACACTGGCGTCGTCGATCGAGTCGAGGATCGAGATCCTGGCCGCTCAACTGCTCGAGGAATACATCCAGAAGAACGTTGGCCGCCAGGCTATATAGACCACCACAAGCAGACGCACGCGAACCAATGGCGGTAGTGCGATTCCGCGTCTGCTCACGCTTGGTTCCCAAGGCGCGGTTGAGAGAAACTAGAACAGCGTCGGCTGAGCGATCCCGGGCTCCGACGACGCCCGCACCGGTGCGGTGAATTCTCTTCTGTCCCTTGCCAGTCCGTGCTTGCTCACCAGCGCTGCCGTCCGCTTCTGCAGCGTCTCCCGGTAATCGTGCGGCAGGTATGCCCCGCGCCGGTACAGCTCGCGGTACCGCCGGACCAGTTCGGGATGCGAGCGGCCCAGCCACGACATGAACCAGCCCCGTGTGGACCCGCGCAGGTGCAGCCCGAACACCGTGACCGACGTCGCACCGGCCGCAGCGATCGCACCGAGCAGCGCGTCGAGATGCTCGGCCGAGTCGGTGAGGTACGGCAGCACCGGCGCGACCATCACATGGCAGTCGAAGCCGGCCTCACGGATCGCCGAGATAAGCCCGAGTCGCGCCTGCGGCGACGGGGTGCCGGGCTCAACGTCGCGGTGGATGTCAGGATCGGCCACCGCCAGCGAGATCGCGAGACTGACCGGCACCTGCGCATTGGCCGTGGCGAGCAACGGCAGATCGCGGCGCAGCAGCGTCCCCTTCGTCAGGACCGAAAACGGGGTACCGGAATCAGCAAGTGCGCCAATGATTCCCGGCATCAACGCATACCGGCCCTCCGCGCGCTGGTACGGGTCGGTGTTGGTGCCGAGCGCGACGGTCTCGCGTCGCCACGACGCCCGGTGCAACTCACGCCGCAGCACCTGAGCCACATTGGTCTTGACGACGATCTCGCGGTCGAAGTCCTGGCCGGGGTCGAACTCGAGGTATTCGTGAGTGGGCCGGGCGAAGCAGTAGCGGCACGCGTGCGAACACCCGCGGTAGCCGTTCACCGTGTACTTGAACGGAAGCATCGCGGCGTCGGGGATCTTGTTGATCGCCGACTTGCACAGCACCTCGTGGAACGTGATGCCCTCGAACTGCGGGGTCCGCAGGCTGCGAACGAAACCGATGCGCTGCAGGCCGGGCAGCGCGCCGTCGTCAACCTCGACGCCCTGGCCGTCCCACCGCATACCCTATTCGAACGCCCGTTCGATGCGCTGTCAACTCGCCCCGCCGCACTCGGCGGCGAGGCCTCGGTCGAATGGCTTCCCCGGGCTGATTTACCAGGGCTTGAGCGCGCACGTGGCGGCGGTTTCGCCGTCCTGCTGCACGACGACGTTCCCGTCGACAGCGATCTCGCAGTGCGGGTTCGGCGTCCCGTTGTAGCGCGCGGCGCCGCCGGCCATGACGTAGGCCCAGCTGGTGTCGTTCAGCGTCGTCTTGAACACCCACGGCGCCCCAGGTGCGACGCTGACCCGCTCGCTGCGCAGGTAGGCGCTGGAATTCGCATTCAACGCAGCCTGGCTCGGCGGGTCGGCAATCAGGTAGTTGAGGCTGAGCGTCGCGTCCTGGCCGCTGGTGACGGTGTAGACGACCTCGTGGCTCGTGTCTGCGTTGCCGAGTGCATGGGTGGACATCAGGCCCGCGACAGCAAGCAGCGCTGCGCCGAACCGGGTAGCCGCTTTCCGCATGTAGGTCATATCGCTTCGAAGCTACCGGATCGTTACGCCAGTCAATGGCCAGTCAATGGCCGAGGCGGGAAAGCACCTCGGTGACAACCGATTCAGCGGCGACCGGTTCTTGGTCGCGCGTGCGCAGGTCCTGGAGTTTGAACTGGGCGTCGGAGTCCTTGACGACTGCCAGCGCCGCCCCCGAGCGGTCCGCGGCGCGAAACGCCCCCTTAAGACCCCGACTGCCGTACGCCACGTCCACGCGGACGCCGGCCGCGCGCAACCGGGCCGCCACCAGCGCGATGTCGCGATTGGCCTCGTCGCCGACCGGGATGCAGTACACGTCGCAACGCGACGTCGCGCCGACCTGCCTGCCCTCGGCGCGCAACGCGAGCATCGTGCGGTCCACACCGAGGCCGAACCCGATGCCCGAAAGGTCCTGGCCGCCGAGTTCGCGCATCAGCCCGTCGTAGCGGCCGCCGCCGCCGATGCCGGACTGCGACCCGAGCCCGTCGTGCACGAACTCGAACGTCGTCTTCGTGTAGTAGTCCAGCCCCCGCACCAGCCGAGGGTTGACCTGGTACGGCACGCCGAGGTCGTCGAGAAGCGCCAGAACGGTCTCGAAGTGCTGCTTGGCGGCGTCGGAGAGGTGGTCGAGCATCACCGGCGCATCGGCAAGCTGGCTGCGCACCGACTCGCGCTTGTCGTCGAGCACGCGCAGCGGGTTGACCTGCGCCCGCTGCCGGGTGTCCTCATCGAGATCCAGCTTCAGCAGGTACTCCTGCAGAAGCTCGCGGTATTGCGGGCGGCAGGTGTCGTCGCCCAGCGACGTGATCTCCAGCCGGAAGCCCTGCAGGCCCAGCGAGCGGAAGCCGGCGTCGGCGACGGCGATCACCTCGGCGTCCAGCGCGGGATCGTCGACGCCGATCGCCTCGATGCCGACCTGCTGCAGCTGGCGGTAGCGGCCGGCTTGCGGGCGCTCGTAGCGGAAGAAGGGGCCGGCGTAGCACAGCTTGACGGGAAGCGTGCCGCGGTCCAGACCGTTCTGGATCACCGCGCGGATCACCCCGGCGGTGCCCTCGGGCCGCAGCGTCACCGACCGGCCGCCGCGGTCGGTGAACGTGTACATCTCCTTGGAGACCACGTCGGTGGACTCGCCGACGCCGCGCGCGAACAGGGTGGTGTCCTCGAAGATCGGCAGCTCGATGTCGCTGTACCCGGCCAGTCGCGCCGCGTCGAGAAGACCGTCGCGCACAGCGACGAACTCGGCCGACGCGGGCGGCACGTAGTCGGGCACGCCCTTGGGCGCTTGGAATTCGGTCACAGGCTCAGGCCTTCGAGGAAGGGGTTGGTACGGCGCTCGGCGCCGATCGTCGTCGACGGGCCGTGTCCCGGTAGTACCACGGTGTCGTCGTCGAGCACCAACAATTTTGTGACGATCGAACCCAGGAGGTCGCGGCCGCTGCTGCCGGGCAGATCGGTGCGCCCGACCGAGCCTTGGAAGAGCGTATCGCCGGAGAATACGACCTCATCGGGTCCGTCCGCGACGCGGAACACCACCGACCCGCGGGTGTGTCCGGGCGTGTGGTCGACGGTCACGGTGACGCCGCCGCAGTCGATCTTGTCGCCGTCGCGGTCGAGCTCGACGACCTCTCTGGGTTCGCGGAACAGCGCGCCAAACAGCAGCTGGGCGATCTTGGGCCCGAAGTCCTTGATGGGGTCGGTGAGCATGAAGCGGTCTTCGGGATGGATGTAGGCCGGGCAGCCGTAGGTGTCGGCGACTTTCTGCGCCGACCAGATGTGGTCGACGTGTCCGTGGGTGAGCAGCACCGCTGCCGGGGTGAGCCGGTGCTGGTCGAGGATCCGGCGCAGCGGGCCCATGGCGCGCTGCCCGGGGTCGACGACGATGGCGTCGGATCCGGCCCGCGGGGCCAGCACGTAGCAGTTGCACGCCAACATGCCGGCCGCGAATCCGGTAATCAACACGGGTCCAGTTTCGCACCGCGGACGCGAGGAGCATGACAGGTACTGGATGGCGGAGCGCCCAGCCTTGCATGGCACACTCGGTGGCCGGAGTCTCGAGCCAGAGGAGGACAACGCGGTGCCAACCGAGAAGCAGCGGCGTGCGACGGCCAAGCGCAAGTTGGAGCGCCAGCTCGAGCGGCGCGCGCAGCAGGCCCGCCGGCGACGGATCCTGACGATCGTCGCGCTGGCCGCGGCAGTCGTCGTGGTGGCCGGTGTCGCGGTGTGGGCGGTGTTCTTCCGGAAGAGCTCCAGCGAGACGCAGACCGCGTCGAGCACGACGACGTCGGTGGCGCCGACCCAGGACACGGCCGCGCCGCAGGCCGGTGTGTTGCCGCCGTTCAAGCCGCCCGCCGATCTCGGCGGGAACTGCCAGTACCAGCCGACCCCCAACGAGCCCGCGGCCAAACCTGTCGCTCCGCCGAACGCCGGGAAGGTGCCGACGGACCCGGCGACGATCAGCATGAGCATCACCACCAACCAGGGCCCGCTGGGAGTTCAACTGAGCAACGGGCAGGCACCGTGCACCGTGAACAGCTTCGTCAGCCTCGCTCAGAAGGGCTACTTCAACGACACGCGCTGCCACCGGCTGACCACCGGCGGTGATCTCTACGTGCTGCAGTGCGGGGATCCGAAGGCCGATGGCACCGGCGGGCCGGGCTATCAGTTCGCCGACGAGTATCCGTCGAACCAGTACCCGCCCGACGACCCTGTGCGCAACCAGCCGCTCATCTATCCGCGCGGGACACTGGCCATGGCCAACGCCGGGCCGGGCACCAACGGCAGCCAGTTCTTCATCGTCTACAAGGATTCGAAGCTGCCGCCCAACTACACGGTCTTCGGCAAGGTCGACGAGAAGAACATGGGCGTGCTGGACAAGATCGCCCAGGCAGGCACCGTGGACGGCTCGCCTGACGGCAAGCCGAAGACGGACGTGGTGATCACGTCGGCGCGCTTGGACTGACGCACCGAGCCGGCTGGGCGCCGACAGTGAAGCCAGCGACGCGACATGCCGAACCGGCGTCGTCAGTTTCACACTCGGCGGGGGTCGGCGGGCTAGCAGACGCTAGCGCGGCGGGCGCAGGAACCGCATCGCGCCCCGCATGATCGGCTCCGGGACGTGATCCTTCATCGCCAACGCCCGTTCGGCGGCGCGGCTTCGCAGTGGTGTTCCGCGCCCGAACATCTTGTTCAGCGGCCCGCCCGACGGCTCCAGTTCGAAGTGCAACGGCGGCTTGCCCTCGGTGGCCCCCAGCGCGTTGGAGATCACGACACGCTGGATCTCGCTGGTGCCCTCGAAGATCGTGTACAGCTTGGCGTCTCGGTACCACTTCTCCACGGGGTGGTCGGTGATGTAGCCCCAGCCCCCCATCGTCTGGATCGCGCGCTCAGTGGCCCTGACCGCGACCTCGCTGGCGGCCAGCTTCGACATCGAGCCCTCGCCGCGTTCGAATGGCACTCTGTTGGCCGCCATCCACGACGCCCGCCACGTCAGCAGTCGCGCGGCGTCGATCTGCGTCGCTATCTCGGCGATCGGGAAGGCGATGCCCTGGTTGTCGATGATCGGCGCGCCGAACGCCTCCCGCTCCTTCGCATATGCCGTCATGTATTCCAATGCGGCCCTTGCGATTCCGAGCGCCTGCGCAGCCACCATCGGCCGCGTCTGCTCGAACGTGCCCAGCGTCGCGGATCCGGAGCGCTTGCCACCTTCGACCGCCTCACGAGCTTTCGCCAGCTTGTGCTGCAACTTCTCCTCGCCGCCGAGCAGGTTCTCCCCCGGTATCCGTACGCTGTTGAACTTCAACTCCGCGGTATGCGAGGCCCGGCAGCCCAGCTTGTCCAGCTTGCGCACCAACTCCAGACCCGGCGTGCCACCCGGCACCACGAACAGGCCCTGGCCCCGGTGACCCAGCTCCTTGTCGACGACCGCGTTCACCACAT
>JBLNEK010000111.1:0-11636 GCA_050262635.1 Candidatus Sericytochromatia bacterium
GGACGGGCGGAGTCGCGACAGCCGCTGGCACCGGCGGAGTCGCGGCGGCGGCCGGCGGCCCCGATACGGCAGCCTCGGCCGGCGGAGCTGCTGCCGCGGCCGGAGCGGGCGGGGCGACGGCGGCTGCGGGGGCGGGTGGGACCGCGGCCTCGACGGGTGGCGCCGGCACGGCTGCGGCCGCGGGAGGTGAGGGAATAGCCGCACCCGCGGGAGGTGAGGGAATAGCCGCAGCCGCGGGGGGCGCCGCTTCCGCCACCGGAGCCGGCGGTGCCACCGCGGCAGCGGGAGTCAGCGGAGCAGCCGCAGCCGCTGGCGGCCCGGCGGCTGGGACGGCGGCGGGCGCGGCAGCACCGGCCGGCGGGGCACCTTCAGCTGCGGCCGCGGGCGGACCGGCTTCGGCCGCAGCCGCGGGAGCGACGCCTTCGGCACCAGCCGCGGGCGGACTGCCCGCGGCAGCCGGTGAGCCACCTGGTGCCCCGGCCGCGGAAGCCCCTGCCGCGGCTGGGGCGGCTGGAGCTGCCGCTGCGGCGTCAGCCGGTGGCGTGACAGCCGCTGCCGGAGCGGACGGAGCAGCCTCGGAGGCCGGTGGAGCTGGGGCCGCGGCAGCGGCCGGTGGAGCTGGGGCCGCGGCAGCGGCCGGTGGAGCCGGGGCTGCCGCCGGGACGGCAGGAGCGGCCTCCGCAATCGGCGGGGCCGGTGCGGCCGCTCCAGCCGGCGGCGCGGCCGCTGCAGCCGGGGCTGGCGGAACCGCGGCGCCAGCCTCGGCAGGTGGTACAGCCGCGGCGGCCGGAGCGGGCGGAACTTCGGCCGCTGCCGGAACAGCTGGAGCCGCCGCAGCAGCCGGCGGACCAGTGTCGACCACCGCGGCGGGCGGAACCGCCGTCGCAGCCTCGGCCGGTGGTGCGGCTACCGCCGCTTCGGCGGGCGGCGCGGCCGCAGCTCCCGGTGGCGAAGCCGCGGCAGCGACTGCCGGAGGAAGACTTTCGACGACACCGGTGCCTGGCACTTCGGCGGCAGCCGGCACGAGCGGCGCGCCCGCGACTGCCGGTGCACCAGGCACACCCGCGACCACGGGCGGCACGGCCCCGATAGCACCCGTGGGCGGGATTGCGGTCACCACCGGGGCACCAGGAGCGGCAGCGGCCGCGGGAGCGCCGGGAGCCGCCGCAGCGGCAGGTGGCGTCGCCACCGCAGCCTCGGCCGGCGGAGCCGCCGCAGCGGCAGGAGCACCCAGAACAGCTGCCTCGGCGGGAGCCCCCGGTACCGACGCACCAGCCGGCGGAGCCGCCACCGCAGCCTCAGCCGGCGGCGTCGCGACGGCAGCCTCTGCCGGCGGAGCTGCGTCGGCGGCAGGAGCGCCGGGAGTCGCGGCAGCGGCCGGCGGCGCAGGCGCCGCTGCGGCACCCGGCGGCGTCGCGACCGCGGCCTCAGCGGGCGGGGCGGTCACCGCGACCGGCGGGACGTTCCCGACCACACCGGCGGGCGGCGCAGCTTCCACCGCACCGGCCGGCGGCACAGGCGCCGCGGCGGGGACCACAGGAGCCGCCGCAGGGGCCGGCGGCGCCGCTTCCACCGCACCGGCCGGCGGCACAGGCGCGGCAGCGGGAACGACGGGAGCGGCTTCGGGAGCAGCCGCAGCCACCGGCGCGCCGGCCGGACTGAGAGGTGCAGCCGCAGAGCCCGGCGCTTCGGCCGGTGCGAATATCCCGTTCTGGACGGCCCGGGGAACGCTTGCCGGAGAAGAGGCCATGTCCTGCAGGATCTCCACGCACGGCACGCCCGGGCTCGTCCCCGTCAACGGATTGGCCGTCGCCGGAGCGCTGAGCGCCATCACCGCCCAGTACAGCCCCGCAGTCGCACAGGCAGTGATCGCCAAGCGAAGTGTGGTCCGCGACATGTCTCCCCAGTTCCTCAACCTGATCTGCCTCGGCCGAAACGTATCTTGAGCCGCGCGAATTACCCGGAGCGACAATTGCTTTTATCGAAACGTTGTGAATGAGAAGCGCAACGGTGATCGCGGGTTCGGCGGGCACCACAGCCGCCGACGATCGTCGCCTGCACGGCCGACCGATACCGTGTTCACGTGCACAACTCGCTCGCCATCGAAAGCTCGGTGCCACCAGCAGGTTGCCGATGCTGAATCCCGGCGCGGTGTTCGCGGGCTCCCGCATCGAAACCGCCGGCCCGCATCTACTCGCTGGGCTGCTCGCTCTTTCGGATGCTCACCGGCAGAACGCCTTTCGCGAACTCGCAAGGTCGCGCGGCGGTGATGATGCGCATCTGCAGCAGCCACCTGTCTTGGGCGACGCGCGACCAGTTCACCGAGCCCGTGATGGAAAGACTGAAGGCGACCCGCACCGATCAGGGCCTGACACAGATTATTTCGGTCAAACCGAAGATCGACGGCGCCGATGCGATTGCGACACTGGACGCCCAGAACGAGGTTTGAGCCGCCAGACGGTCGAGCTGCCGCTGGTGCGCGAAGACGGCTGGAAGATCTGCAAAGTCGCCTAATGCTCGACATCAGAGCCCGTACTGGTCCTCTGCGATGCCGAGCCAAATCTGCGCCGCGTCGATCGCGACCTTCTCACTGATGAACGCGTGCTGCGTTCCGGTGTACATGTCGCGAAAGGCGCGCTCGAGCCGGCTACCCTCGCGAACCGCAGTGGTACCGGCCGCAAGGTGGGCCCATTCCGCACCTGCCCGTGCGACATCCGTCGCATAGAATGCCGCGACGCGGATGTCGGCCCGCATCATGGGAGTCAGGTCGTCGCCCGCGGCGACGGCGGCCTCCGCGGCCGAGAACGCGTCGAGCACCAGCAGCCGCGCGGCCCGCCAGGCCGCGACGTGGTGGGCGAGCCCTTTCTGGAAGGTCGCGCGGCTGGCCAGCGTCGCCATGTCGCTCATCCGCACCTTGGTGGCAGCGAGTTCCTCGACGTCGTCGAGCATGCTCTTGGCGACACCGAGCGCCCAGGACGCGTGCCCGGCGGCGGTGACCGCCATCAGACCCATGCGGCTCGGTGCCGAATCGCCGCGGGCAGGTTCACGAGTGAACAACGGCGTGGTCCGGCACTCGGGCACGAACACGTCCTGCGCGTTGTAGTCATAGGAGCCAGTGCCTTTGAGCCCCTGGACGTGCCAGCCGTCGGTGAAGGTGATCTCTTCCCGCGGGACGTAAGCGACTCGCATCTCAGGCAGGCCCTCGCCGGTCAATCGCACCTGGCCTTCCTCCATCGGCATGAAACCGGCGGCGATGTAGGCCGAATGTCCGGTTCCGGAGCCGAAATTCCATGCGCCGCTGAGACGGTAGCCGCCGGCGACGACGACGCCCTGGCCGTTGGGGAAAAACTGACCGCCGATGGTGACGTGGTTGTCGTTGCGGGTGAAGACCTCGACGAATCCCTCGTCGGGGAGGTAGGTGGCGGCAGCGAACGTAGACGGCAGATTGGCGATGCCAATCCAGCCGAAAGAGCCGTCCTGCCAGGACATTTCGATCCAGGCCTCGATCATCTCGGACAGTGACGGCTCGTCGCCGCCGGCAGCTTTCGGGTTGAACGACGTCATCAGGCCGCTGTCCCACATCGCGCCGACGATCGCCGGTGTCAGCGTGCGCAGCCGCTCAGACTCGGCGGCTTCGGAACGCACCAGCTCGCGCAGTCGGCGAGCTCGATCTACCACGCGTTCATTCGTCGCGACGTCAATCCCTCCGGTCACGTCAGTCGTAGTTCCGCGTTGCGCTGAGTGCATGTCATCGCCACCTCCTGAAGGTCAGCTCGGTGCGGTGTGCCCGAGCCGAGATGCGAGCATCCCGCCCTGTCGTTTCGAAAATGCCGGCATGCGGGCGCGCGGACTTCAGCCTAGGGTGAGGCAGCAAGGATCACTGTCGTTTTCGATGTTGCAGAACAGGTCTGGGTGGCATCGGTGTGCGCGGTAGCGGAAGGCGCCAAATGAAGTCCGGACCCCTCATTTTGTGATGAGAGGTCCGGACGCGAGGGGCTCACCCTGGAAGGGCGCGCCTCTGGAACAAATTAGGCGTCGTCGCGATGGCGGCTGCCCGACTTCGCGAGGCCGCGGCTCACCATGTAGCCGACGCTGAGGATCACGACGTACAGCCACGCCTGATCGGCCTGGAAGTAGTCGCCGCGCCCATCGGTCGCCTGGACCAAGTAGGACGCAAGCAGCACCCCGATGGTCGCGACGATGAAAACGATGAACTCGGTGGTCTTGTAGAAAGCCTTCGTCTCACTGCCGCGCCCTGCGGTGACCCGGGTGGGCCGTCCATCAGCGACGCCATGGGCGTTCGGTGATTGGGTGCGATGTACTGTGTCAGGTTTGTTGGTGGTCGTCATTTGGTGCTCCTTCTGCTGCGGTCGAAGCGTGTCGATCGCATGAATCGGATGCTGCTCCCTCAAATGGAGGGCAGCAGCGAGTTACTTTGACAGGAACCGTGATCCGGCCGCGCTATCAAAATGAGTTCACTCGTGGCGAAAGGTACAACAGTCGTATCGAAAACCCAGTTATTCGCTGAGTGAGTGATGCCCGGTGTTGAGCTGAGGCTCACGGCATGTGATTTAAGACCGCCCCGGACTGGGGAGCTGATACCAGAATCTTTGTGTACCAACTGCTTAAACCCTACCACGCCTTATGGCCAAGGAAAAATTCTGGAGGGACGAGGGCCTGCAACGGCGGGTGCACAGCGCGCGCAACCGCGCAGGTCAGTCGCCTGGGCCGGCGGTGGTGCTGCGCATGGACAACGCCGCAGAGCTCATTCCCCCAGCGCTGCAATCGTTTTGCGCCGGAAGGTTAGGCCTGTCCACGCCCAGCTGGGCCAGTCCCTAACGCAATCCGGTGTACACCGCGGCGCCGCAGTGACGTCGCGTTATATTGACACGCGTCGCGAGATCGATGCTCAGTCAAAATTTGCACACAGGGCCAAGAGTGTCCGACTCCAGCGGACAAACCACGCCTAGCTCAGACCCAGCTCGCGTAACCCACACAGATGCAGTGATGGTCTCCGAAGGACATGTCTTGACAAGCGCCCTGGCCGCGCGCGGCTCGTTCGCGGGCATCCTTAGGGTTGATATGAGCATTCAGGTCATGATGTTCTTTCAGATGGCCGCACAATTTGCAGTATTGCGTCGTCACTTCAGTCATTTGTTCATTCCTTTTCAAGGACGGTGAAATTTTCCGATCCATCTCCCAACCCTGCGCCTCGGGGGCAGCCGACGGTAGAGGCTTTGGCCCTGTGACTGGCGGTCATTTCCGAGGGAGTTTCGGTGAGCGGCAGGCCAGCCGCTCGCTGCTGAACTAGCCAGGGTCGCCCCGCCGGTCACCTGACGCGGTACCGAAACGCAACCTATTTCAGCGCCCACGCTGGTAATGCCATTCCCGCTGCATAGACCGGCGAAACCAAATAACGTTCCGTGTCGAATCGGCCCGCCGTTCGCGAGGCAACCTAGTGGGGCGGGCCGGTTCTCTTTGGATGGGCTAAGGGGTTTTCCGAAGCCTGTCGAGCTGGTCGGCTCCGTCCATCAGTACCGCTGTTAGCTTGCAGGCATCGGCGGCGGTCAACTCGGCGGTGAACTCATTGTGGATGTCCTATAGGAACACGTAGCGGTTGACTTCACCATTTGGAACTATTTGGCACGTATTTGGGACGACCGCCACGAGGGTCGAGAACACTGAGTGAGCTGCGAATATATCGGTGGTCCCGGCTGGGATCGAACCAGCGACCTTCCGCGTGTGAAGCGGACGCTCTCCCACTGAGCCACGGGACCCGGGCACCAACTAGAAGCGGGCGGCCGAACGACGTCGAAGACTAGCACGAGCGGCGGTTTTGCCAAGAATACGCGGGCTCGGATGGCCGCCCGCGAGGGCCGCGCGGAGATTTGTGCGGCCATACTGGGGTGGACTATCGTTTCGGTTCGCACGTGGCGACGATCTCGCCCCACGCGCGCGGATGTAGCGCAGTTGGTAGCGCATCACCTTGCCAAGGTGAGGGTCGCGGGTTCGAATCCCGTCATCCGCTCGAAGGTGCAGTCGCATCAACCCCAGCGGTGGAGTGGCCGAGTGGTGAGGCAACGGCCTGCAAAGCCGTGCACACGGGTTCGATTCCCGTCTCCACCTCTATCTTCGCGCGCGGTTAGCTCAGCGGGAGAGCGCTTCCCTGACACGGAAGAGGTCGCTGGTTCAATCCCAGTACCGCGCACCACTATCGACGCAGGTCAGAGCATGTATAGATGTACGAACGATGGCCGTGTAACTAACTTGTCCGATAGCCTCCGCGACGGCCGGCGGGCCGGAACTCAGTAGCCCCAATGATTACCGCGACTGCGAGTCGCTCAGCCCGCAGTCTTACTGCAGTTCTGGTAGGTGCCGTACGGGGTAATGCAGCCTGGGCCCGCATCGGCCGCCGCCGGTGAAGCGAGGCCAATGCCTATGGCCGCGGCCGCGGTCGCGGTCGCTAGCAGGAGACCTAGACCACGAGCCCGGAACGAATCGTGTTGCGCTGTCATCTGGATAGGTGCCATTTCAAACTTCCCTTGAATTCGCGTGAATTCGCGAAGCTCAGCGAAACGGCATATCGTTCAATCGCGAGGTGTCATTCTGCGAGCTGAGTAATAAATACCCCTAATTAACGCTGCTGAAACCTCGTGCTTTACGAAATTCAGAATCCGCTGGGTGTGCGCGTTGCCAGTCAATGCGACAGGTGAATGCCGTTGCCGCAAGGACACTTCGGCCGGTCGGCCATCAAGATCTCCCGGCATGGCACGCCCTGCTCGAAGCAACCCTTAGCCCGCTATGGGCCGCGGCCGCGCTCCTGGGGTGCAGCCGACCAACTCGACACGCACGGGTAATTTGTCCTATTGACCTGCCGCTGCTCAGTCATCATGCACCTTGGATCGGCGAACCAAGAGTTGTGCCTCGACCGCCGAACCGATAGCAGGCAGTAGCTTGCGTGATCTGCCACTCGAATGAGCCGCTTCACCGCGTGACTGGCGATCAGCGCCATAGTGGTGCCGGTACGACACATTGATTGTTGAGCGCGACAAGCGCACCGAGTCCATCAAGGGCGATGAAGTCGACACCGCCCAAGTCGACTATTACTGCGCCGCAGTCGGATAGCAACTCGTAAGCGTGGCGGCTGATGAGGTCGATATCGTGGCGTCGATCTCGGCGCTGATCGAGATCACGGTCGATCCGATGACGGTATTCGCCCTCACGCAAGCCGTGCGGCAATTGAAGAAAATCATGCACCAGAAGCTAGGGAAATAAATTGCGGCAAGGACTGTGATGCCGCGCCCTGGACCCGCAAAGGGCCTTTCCCCACCCGTGAACAGCTGAGACTCCGTGTTCGGCAAATTTTCGCTCTCTGTGCAACAGGCGACAAAAACCTCGTGAGATTGTTGTTTCAACACCGTCCCTAGAGCTGGTCGACACCATCGACGGCAGATGGCAGGGCAGTGCCCGTCGGCGCCCGTTCATCCCGCGGCGACATCGGTCGCACCCCGGAGGTCGCTGAATCCGACGCCAATCCGATTCGAAGAAAACATTCATAGACACGGCGTGGTACGCGGTCGAACACGTTATTGCGTGCGACGATCAGCGCGTAGGACACGCGAAACAGCCCTGACGCTCGACCACGTAGGCACGCGTTTTTTGCCGACAAAGTCACGCCGATCTGTCTCGTCTCCGACTGGCTCGACGCGAAAGGGATGAAAGTTGACGGTCAGTCAGAAATTGCAAGTCGCTCGTAATCTAATCGCGCAAGGCTGGACATCTTGCGCCTTGGTAAGTCTTGGAGTGGATGGACGGCTCAGATACTGTGCGAGAGGCGCTTTGAACAAAGCGTTCTTGGGCCGTGCCACAACTGACGCCGAGACCTCGCCGGACGAGGACCTGCGTCTGGCCCAGCGGCTGGTCGCCGAGGCAATGCAGGGCCCGATGCAGGTCGGGTCAGACTCCAAGGCGATTCGCGACGCGATCACCAAATGGAATGACAGCCAGTTCGGATACGACGCCCGGGCACGCGTAGTAGATGCCTTCGATGCGGCAATTGCTGAGTGCAAGCGGCTAGAAGCCGCCAGGTAAGTCGAACCAGGACTTTCTGCCGGCTGGCCAGGACCCATCCGATAACGCTTTCGGCTCCGCGTGCAGTTTAACAATTCGCTGGCTTTCACAAATTGCCGAACAGGCGGTCTTGAGGACGACGCTATACCGATTAGTTGTCTCGTGTCGAACTGAACAATTCATCGCCACGGCGTCGGCGAGTTTCCACTCGGAGTACACCTCAGCGGGGCGCCGCTGATCCCCGCCAAAACGTAGGTACGGCCGACCCGCGAGAATCACTAACAAGCTGCGGTCTGCTGCCCTACGCTTATCGCATGCGCGATCGTGAGACGATCGACTCCGAATTGCGCTTGCTGGTTGCCGAGCGCCGTTCAATTCGCGAGCGCGGCGGCGAGCCGTCGAGTCGCTACATCGACGAACTCCTTGATGAGCGCCTGGGCCACCGCCCGGCAGCGTCGACTCCGAGGCCATTGAAACGCGCGCGATCGAGATCCTTGCCGGCACCTGTTCGCTGTGCAACGAAGCCGAGGCGATTGCGGCTCAGCCGACGTACGGGTGCCCTGCGTCGTTTCGGCCCCTTCGCAGCGTTGCCGCTATCCCTGGTAGCCATCGCCACATTGTTGGTAGCGATCGCGACGGTGCTGATGGTGTTTTTCGTCATCCGCAAGCCATATCCCTCCGCGCAGCCGACAGAAGCGCCGCCATCGAGTGCGCGACCGGAGTCGGCTGCCCCGGCGGCCCCCGCTGCGGCGGCACCACCCGCTCCGCCGCTCGACATCGTCGATACGGCGTTGATCGAGGTGTTGAAACACGACGGCGTACCGGTCCCCAGCCACGAATACGTGGTGAACCATGCCCACGCGGTCTGCGACTTTCTAGCCCAGCAACCCAACTTCGCAGACGCCGTGAGCTTCGTGCAGCGCACGTCGATATGGGAGGGTGATCAAAGCAGCAAGTTCGTCGCCGGTGCGATCGTCGCCTATTGCCCTCAATACACGCCCAAGAGCCCGGACGGGACACAGCAGGCATTCGAGAATGCTGTCTCTAATCTGCGAGGCATCCAGGATGATCTGCAAGGCATCAGCGATGACCTACAAGGCATCCACGATGCTCTGCCAGCCATCCCGGGCCGGCCCTGAACCGGGTTCATACCGGCTCTTGAATACTAAACGGGCAGTTGTGATTTCGCTCTCATAGGGCGTGTCGTTGCATGGGGAGGCCCTTGGCCTTCCGAAGTCTGAAGTTGCGGAATTTCAGGCGGATGGAAGGAACCAAGGGCCGTGTCTGACGGTACGACATTGTTGTTTGGGCTGCCAGGAGTCGAGGTTGAGCGTGTCGAGCAGCTCGACGACGGGACGCGGTTGGTGTATGTGGTGACCGCTGAGGAAGCGGCGGCGGCATGCCCAGCCTGTGGGGTGGTGTCGACCTCGGTGAAGGAGCGAGTAACCGCCTCGCCGCGCGATATTCCCTACGGCGAGGATCCGGTCGAGGTGCGGTGGGCCAAGACGCGCTGGCGTTGCAAGGAGGACTACTGCGGGCGCGGGTCGTTCACCGAGGCCATCGGCCAGGTCCCGGCGCGGTCGCGTACCACCGGGCGGTTGCGCACCGCGATGGGGGCGGCGATCGGGGAGGCGGCCCGCTCGGTGGCCGAAGTCGCCGCCTCCCATCAGGTGTCGTGGCCGACCGCGCACCGCGCGTTCGTGGCCCACGCCGACGAGCAGCTCAAAGAGCCGGCGCCGGTGCGCGTACTCGGTATCGACGAGACCCGCCGCGGCAAGCCCCGCTGGCAACGCTGCACCGACACCGGCCGGTGGCTGCGCGTTGATCCGTGGGACACCGGGTTCGTCGATTTGGCCGGTGGTCAGGGCCTGCTGGGGCAGCGCGAGGGGCGCACCGGTGCGGCGGTGATCGACTGGCTGGCCGAGCGCAGCGTGGAGTTTCGGGCCGGGGTCGAGTTCGTGGCCATCGACCCCGCCGCGGTCTACGCCACCGCGATCCGCACCCCGGGACTGCTACCCAACGCGACCGTCGTGGTCGACCATTTCCACCTGGTCAAACTCGGCAATGACGCGCTGACCAAGGTGCGCCGCCGGGTCACCTGGGAGCTGCGCGAGCGCCGCGGCCGCAAACGCGACCCCGAGTGGGCCAACCGCCGCGGACTGCTACGTGCACGGGAACGCCTGTCGCAGAAGAGCTTCGCCACCATGTGGAACGCGATCCTCGCCGAGGACCCCAGTGGGCAGATCCTGTCGGCGTGGATCGCCAAAGAGGAGCTCCGCACCCTACTGTCGACCGTGCGCGTCGGCGGCGACCCACACCTGACTCGGCATCGCCTGCACCGGTTCCTGTCCTGGTGCATCGACTCCCAGATCCCCGAACTGCTCACCCTGGCCACCACCATCGACACCTGGTGGCCCGAAATCAACGCGTTCATCGCGACCGGCATCACCAACGCGGCCACCGAGGGCTACAACCGACTGGCCAAACAGGTCAAACGCGCCGCATGCGGATTCCGGAATCGAGAGAACTCGGCACGCCGGATACGATTCCACTGCACCCGCAAACAGCGGGCCGCAACCCGGATTTCATGCTGATTGCCGATCTTGACTTCGCCCAGATCGACTTCCGCAAGAGGCTCATGGACGCGCGCGGTCACTACAGCCGCCCCGAACTGCTCAGCCTGCTGATCGATCGGACGCCCGTTTCGCATGTCCATGAGCGCACCGCGCACCCGAATGCTGGGGCCTTGCGCGCGGCTGTCGACGAGGAGAGGACCGTCGAGGTTCCGAACCAGCAGCCGCTCTATCGCCCGACCGTGTCGTCGCACAAGCCGGAGCAACGCCGAGGGAGCCGCCCATGACCACGACCAGAGGCTTCACTGGGCGCCGGCGGGCCAAAGCGGACGAGAAACGGCTCCCGCCCGGCCAGTACGTGACCGAGGACTTCCCGGTCCTGAGCGCCGGGCCGACACCGCATACGCCGCTCGACAGGTGGACCCTGACCTTGCAGGACGGTGGGTCGCGCCTTGGCAAGTGGACCTGGGAGGAGTTCCAGGCGCTGCCGCGGACCGAGCTCACGGTCGACATCCACTGCGTGACCAAGTGGAGCAAGCTCGGGACCGTCTGGGAGGGGGTCACCATCGACGACCTGCTCGCGGCGGCGGGCCTCGAGGAGCCGCCGGCGCCCCACCTCATGGCGCACTGCGACGGCGCCTACACGACCAACCTGCCGCTCGAGGACCTGCTCGGTGGCAAGGGCTTGGTGGCGACCCGGTTCGACGGCGAGCCGCTGGCGCCGGAGCACGGCGGCCCGGCGCGTCTCCTGGTCCCGCACCTCTACTTCTGGAAGTCGGCGAAGTGGGTCCGCAGGCTGCGGTTCATGGAGCACGACGAGCCGGGCTTCTGGGAGTCCCTCGGCTACCACAACTACGGAGACCCCTGGCGTGAGCAGCGCTCTGAGCGCGAGTGCGGCGGCGCCGCCGCCCGCGCGCGCCGGCGCGCGGCGTCTCGCCTGGCGGCAGGCAGAGGTGATCGAGAAGGTGGCCGAGACGCGCCGGGCGACCACGC
>JBLNEK010000112.1:0-5261 GCA_050262635.1 Candidatus Sericytochromatia bacterium
TGATGTGCCGGCATGAGTGACACGACAACGTGTACACCCACAGCAGGATCACGTTGACGACGAGAATAATGTTGCCCAGACCGAACCCGAAGCCCGTCGGCGAGTGGAATGCCTTGATCGCGTCGTATGTGTTGATGATCGAGATCAGGAACGCGGCATAGAAAAAGTAACGGTGCGCGTTCTGGACGATCAGCGGCAGCCGCGTTTCGCCGGTGTATCGCGAATGAGGTTCTGCCACAGCGCATGCCGGGGGCGATTGCCAGACGGAGCGATAGTAGGCCTTGCGGTAGTAATAGCACGTCAACCGGAACGCGAGCAGGAACGGCAACGTCACCGCCGCGAACGGCAACCACCACACGTCGGGCAGGAACTGGCCGAAATGACTTGCCTCCGGCACGCATCCGAAGCTGACGCAGGGCGAGTAGAACGGCGTGAGGTAGTGGTAATCGGCAACCCAGTACCACTGAAACCAATGGCCCATGAAAGCCCGCACGGTCGCGTAGATGACGAACGCGGCGAACCCGAGATTCGTCCACAACGTCGGCAACCACCACTTGTCAGTACGAAGCGTGCGCTGCGGTACTTCTGCGCGGGTGGGGGAGAAGACCCCGTTGCCTTCGCGTGACCGGGCGGGGGCGCTCATCGGGAAACACCGTTAGTGCTGGACAACAGACCTCCTTGGGCTGAAGGTGTCAAGAGAAACACTACGACACGCGGTAAAACACACAGAAGCGGCTCGTCGGTGACACCCGTCACGGAATCGATTAGGAGGGATGTGGCGTTGGGCACAGAGCAAGTCCGGGCACGTGCCGAGCAACTGCTGGCTCTGCATCGGCCCGGCGACCCGGTGGTGCTTCCGACGGTGTGGGACGCCTGGTCGGCGAAGCTCGCCGTGGAGGCGGGGTTCGCGGCGCTGACCATCGGCAGCCACCCGGTCGCCGACTCCATCGGCAAACCCGACGGTGAGGGCATGACGTTCGACGACCTGCTGGCGCGGGTCGCGCAGATCACTGCGGCGGTGGATGTCCCCGTCTCCGTGGATGTGGAGTCGGGATACGGGGAATCGCCCGAGCGGCTGATTTACGGGCTGCTGGGCGTCGGCGCGGTCGGCTTCAACATCGAGGACACCGTGCACCGGGAGGGCAAACGGCTGCGCTCGGTGCAGGAGCACGCCGGGCTCGTCGGCCAGCTCCGGGCCGCGGCCGACTCCGCCGGCGTGCACGTGGTGATCAACGCGCGCACGGATCTGTTCCTGCGCCGCGACGGTGATGATGCCGATCGAGTGGACCGGGCGGTCGCCCGGCTGACCGCTGCTGCCGAGGCCGGGGCCGACGTGCTGTATCCGGTCGGCCGCCACGACCCGGACACGTTGCGCCGGCTGACCGACGAGCTGCCGTTGCCGGTGAATGCGATCGCGGTGCCCGACACCGACGACCCGGCCTCGTTCGGCCCGCTGGGCGTCGCGCGGATCAGCTTCGGCCCGTTCTGGCAGGCCGCGTTGGCCACTCGGGCCCGCGAGATCCTGCAGCGCTGGCGCTGACGGAGGCGAGCACGCGAAAGCCCCCGAAACGCAAGGGGTTTCGGGGGGCTTCGGTTCGCGAATTACTTGTTTTCGATCGCGATGCGCCGCGGCTCGCTGCCGGCATAGGCACCGGCTACCCGCACGGTCAGCACGCCGGCGTCATAGCTGGCGGTTACCGCGTCGCCGCTGACGTGCTTTGGCAGCGCGAACGACCTGCGGAATGATCCGTAGCGCAGTTCGTGCAGCGTCCGCCCGTCCTTCTCCTCCGAGTGCTCATCGCGGCGCTCACCGTGGATGACCAGGGCGCCGTTGTCGACGTCGACGTTGACGTCCTTCTCGACGTCGATGCCGGGCAGCTCAACGCGGACCACCGCGTTGCTCATCGTCTCTCCTCGATGTCGGGGTCTCTCCTCGATGTCGGGCCGGCCCACTGCCGGCCTCCTACCGAATAAAACTTGAGTCGACCACGCTTAAGTTCCGTCGGGCTGTTCGCTTCCAGCGAACGCCTCAGCCGACCCTCGTGGCGTGAACGACGGTGAACGGAAGGTGGATCCGGTCTCCGTCGAGCAGCGGCCCGATCACGGCGAACCGGTCTCTGACCGCTTGCATCTGCTCCAGCCGCTCGGGCGGCATCATCTGGCGCATCTGCTCGGGCAGGTTGCCCGGATCGCCGGTGAAGGAACTGGTGTTGGCGAGGTAGGTGGTGGGCCCGAGAAACTCGACCCGCCAACCGTTTTCGTTCAGCGTGGCGCGGATCTCGTCCTCCGGCACCGATCCCATCGGCGCGATGACGCCGTTGACGTTGCCGTCGGAGAAGCAGTACAGATGCCACCGCGCGCCGGGTCGGGTGGCCCGGTGCAGGGCCGCCGCGTACGCGCGGTGGCCGGCCTCGTCGAGGCAGTGGTACAACGCGCTATCGACGACGGTGTCGAACCGGCCGTCGTAGCCGTCAAGTTTGGTGGCGTCGGCAACCCCAAAGGTGACGCGCACCCCGGCTTCGTCTGCCCGGGCTCGCGCCCGCTCGACGGCGGCAGGAGAACCGTCGAGCGCGGTCACCGAATATCCCTTTGAGGCAAGGAAAATCGCGTTGTCGCCGAGTCCGCAGCCGATGTCGAGAACGTCGCCGGAGATCCCGCCGAGTGCCTCGAGTTCCATGAGCCGGGGTTGCGCGTGGCCGACGTCCCACGGGATCCCGCTCGGCGGCGGAGCCCCGTCGAATGTCGGCTCGCCCCGGTAGAGCCTGTCGAACATCTCAGGGTCGGGCCGGAAGGTAGGTGTCGTCACGTTCTCCAACGTACGCCTGTCACCAGACGTCGCCAGATCGCCAGTCGCACACCAGGTCTGCCGTCGGATCGAGCGTGACGTCCACCGGCAGAACGAACACGCAACCGTCGTCGTCGGGCGTGCGGGTCAGGCCGGTCGGCGCCAGCACCGACGTCGGCCCCTGCCACTGGATCCAGCCCCGGCCCACGTACATGTGGCGCGCCGCGTGCGACGGACTGAGCGCGCCGAGTCGATAGGCGCCGCGGATCACCTGTTCCGCGCTGTTCATCAGCGCCCTCCCGAGGCCCTGGCCGCGCCAGTCCTCACGCACGGCCACGCCTTCGACGTAGCCGGTGCGCAGGGGCGCGCCGCGGTACAGCAGCCGGCGCAGCACCACCGCAGCATGGGCGATCAGCGCCCCGTGGTGGTAGACCAGCGCGTGCATGCCGCCCAGGGTGTGGTCCCAGTCGTCGTCGGAGAAATCGCCCTCGAACGCCTCGACCAGCAGTTGGTGGGCATTCTGCCGCGTCTCGTTGTCGAGATCGGAGGTATGGATCAGGCGGGCCGTGTGGACCGGAGTTCGCACACCATCGGGTCTATCACGGTCGCCGTGGCCGCGACCAGTGGAACCGCACGGTCTGGCCGGGCCGGACCTGGGCGAGCCGGTCGATGTCGGCGTCGGTCACCACACCGGACACCGGGTAACCGCCAGTCACCGGGTGGTCGGGGCCGAGCACCACCGGCATCCCGTTGGTCGGCACCTGGATAGCCCCGCGGGTGGCGCCTTCGCTGGGCAGTTGGCGGTCCGGCCAGCGCAGCCGCAGCGGCTTGCCGACCAGCCGCATGCCGACGCGGTCGCTGCGGTCCGACGCCACCCAGTCGGTGTGCACCAGCGCGTCCGGTTCGGCGAGCCAGTCGTCGCGCGGGCCGGGCACCACCGCCAGCTCGACCAGTTCGCGGGTGAGCGACGCGACGGGCGCCTGGTCGAGTTCCGGGAAGTCCGCGGTGTGCTCGCCGAGCGGTAGCAGGTCGCCGGGCTGCAGCGGCGCCGGCCCGATCGCCGACATCACGTCGTAGCTTCGCGAACCCAGCACCCGCGGCACCGCGATGCCGCCGCGCACCCCGAGATAGGAGCGCAGGCCGGAGTGCGGGGCACCCAGGGAGATCACCTGGCCGTCGTGGACGTAGTGAATGCTATTGGCGCCGAAGGGGATTCCGTTAACGGCGGGGTCCGTGTCGGCACCCGTTACCGCGATGGCGGCGTCACCGCCGCGGACCCGGGCCGTGAACCCGCCGAACATCACCTCGATCGTCGCCCGGTCGCCGGGGTTCGCCACCAGCCGGTTGGCCAGGGTGTGCGAACGGCGGTCGGCCGCACCGGATCTCGTGACTCCGATGTGCGCCAAGCCGGGCCGGCCTAGATCCTGCACCAGCGCGAGCGGTCCTGTTCGCATGATCTCCAACGTGGTCATCACGCCGCCCGGAATTGCACGGTCATGCCCGGTATCAGCAGGGCCGGGTCGGGGCGGTCGATGTCCCACAGCACGGCGTCGGTGTAGCCGATCAGCTGCCACCCGCCGGGCGTCTCCCGCGGGTAGACACCGCTGAATTCGCCTGCGAGCGCGACGGATCCGGCAGGTACGCGGGTGCGCGGCTCGTCGCGACGCGGCACGACGAGCCGGGGGTCGCCGCCGACTAGATACGCGAAGCCGGGGACGAAGCCCCCGAACGCCACCCGCCAGGGCCTTGATGTGTGCGCCGCGACGACGCCGTCGGCGCCGAGGCGGGTGAGTCGGCCGACCTCGTCGAGATCCTCGCCGTGGTAAGTCACTTCGATGACGACGTCCGGGCTCGTCGCCGGCGCGATCTTGTCGTCAGCATGAACGTCAAGAGTGGTGGTGTGCTGCCGCACACCGGGCAGGTGGCGCGTGTCGTCCACCTTGACCAGCACGCTACGAGAGGCGGGCACGACGTCGCTGACGCCGGGCAGATCGGCCTCGCGAAGCGCGGCGGTCCAGGCGAGAACCTCGGCGGTGCCGTCGCATTCCAGCAAGAGCGCGTGGTCGCCGTAGTCGAGCACCCTCACGTCTATCCACGGTATGTCGGAATAGGGGGCGGCTGCTGGTTGAACGCCGTCCAGACTGCGGTGAGATCGCGTTTTCCGACGATTCGGCGATCTCTGCGCAGGTTCGACGGCCGGTTGTCATTCTGCCGGCTGGTACGTCGGCTCACGGTCTTTGATGAATGCGATCACCCGGTAGGTGACCGGCAACACGAGGACCTCGACGAGCGTTTTGTAGATCCAGCCGAGCAGCACATAGGTGATGAAGTCGCGGGCCGTGCTGATGCCGATCGCGCTCGCCGCGATGCTGCAGAACACCAGCGTGTCGGCGAGCTCGCCGACGACCCTCGAGCCGATCAGCCAGGCCCACAGGTACGTCTCTTTGGTGCGGGCCGTGATTAGCACCACGACCCC
>JBLNEK010000113.1:0-3630 GCA_050262635.1 Candidatus Sericytochromatia bacterium
GACACGTCGGGTTGACGGTGGCCGCCAGGTTCGCATCACGGTGCCGCAGCGTGGCGACGATCGCCACGCCGGTGCACGCTCTCAACAGACGCGAGCGGCTGAAGATCGTACCGACGGTATGGGCGTACCGATTCATCGGTGCGATCCCCCCACTGGCCAACGGCGTCGCCCGCGCACTGCTGGGCCGCGAGTTCATGCGCTCGCGCCCCGACGACACCGCCGGCGTCGTCGCGTCGTTCCGCAATGCTCCCCGCGCCGGGATGCACCGGGCGATGACGTCAGTGATGCTCAACCGTGCTGATCTGGACCCGCTGTTGCCGACGATCACGACGCCGACGCTGATGATCGTGCCTACCGAAGACGCGATGCTGCCCGCCGCTCAGATCCATGCGGCGGTACGCGAAATGCCTTGTGCCGCCGCAGTCGAAGTCGAAGCCGAAGGGCACGTGGCACCGATCATCGCGAATGCCGAGCAGCTTGCGAGCACGATTACCACGTTCTGGCGGGATCCGCGTGGCTATGTCACGGCCGCGGTAGCCCACTAGCCTGAAGCGGTGGCGCAGGCTCCGCGCACCCGCTACGCCAGCTGCGGCGGACTGGACATCGCCTATCAGGTTCTCGGCGATGGACCCTTCGACGTGCTCGTGCTGCCCGGCCCGATGTTGATTCCGATCGACTCGGTGGACGAGGAGCCGTCCATGTACCGCTTCCACCGCCGCCTCGCAGCGCTGGGTCGGCTCATCCGGTTCGACGTCCGCGGCGTTGGCCTTTCGTCACGCGTCCCGTCGCTGGACATCATCGGGTGCGAATTCTGGGCCCAAGACGCGATCGCAGTGCTGGAGGCGGCCGGGTGCGAGCAGGCGACCGTCCTCGCGCCGAGTTACACCGCCACGACCGGAATTGTCCTGGCTGCCGACTACCCCGAGCGGGTGCGCAACCTGGTGATCGTCAACGGCGCGGCGCGGGCGACGTGGGCTCCCGACTACCCGTTTGGCGCCCGGATGGACAGCGGCGAGCCGTTCTGGACCGTCGCAATGGAGCCGGACGCGGTCGAGCGAGGTTTCGACGTGCTGCGAAATGTCGCCCCGAGCGTCGCTCGCGACGAGGCCTTTCGCGCGTGGTGGGACAGGTCGGGCAACCGCGCGGCATCGCCGAGCATGGCCCGCGCCGTCTCCGAGGTGGTCGCGAGAGAGGATGTGCGTGATCGGCTTTCGCGTATCACCGCGCCGACGCTGATCCTGCACCGCGACCATTCGAGGTTCGTCCCCGTCGAGCACGGCCGCTACCTCGCCGAGCACATCGCCGGAGCACGCTACGTCGAGCTGCCGGGCGCAGACGTGCCGTACTGGGTCGGAGACACCGCGCGGATGCTCGACGAGATCGAGGAATTCATCACCGGCATGCGCGGCGGCTTCGACGCCGAGCGGGTGCTCACCACAATCGTGTTCACCGACATCGTCGGCTCCACCGAACGCGCGGCCACACTCGGCGACCACCGCTGGCATGACCTGCTCGACAAGCACGACAGCATCGTCCGCCACGAGCTCGAGCGCTTCCGCGGTCACGAAATCAACACGGCCGGCGACGGATTCGTCGCGACATTTGTCAGCCCGAGCGTCGCGATCGACTGCGCGGAGGCGATTGTCGATGCGGTCCGGGTGCTCGGCATCGAAGTTCGGGTGGGTATCCATGCCGGCGAGGTCGAGGTGCGTGGCGCCGACGTGGCGGGCATGGCCGTGCACATCGGTGCACGCGTTGCGGCGCATGCCGGTCCCAGCGAGGTGTACGTGTCGTCGACGGTGCGCGAGATCGTCACCGGCTCCCGCCGCGCGTTTGTCGACCGCGGCGAGTACGAACTCAAGGGAGTGCCGGGAGTCTGGCGGCTGTACCGCGTCGTTCCCGACAACACAGGAGAGCGGCGATGAGCGATACGCGGGAGGCCACCTCCGAACCCGCGGAGCGGACGCTGTTCGGCCACCCGATCGGGCTGGCCAACCTGTTCGGAGTCGAACTTTGGGAACGATTCTCGTTCTACGGCATGCTCACGATCCTGGGCTACTACCTGTACTACTCCGTCACCGATGGCGGGTTGGGGCTGCAGAAGGCCACGGCGACCGGCATCGTCGGCGCCTACGGCGGGCTGGTGTACCTGTCGACGGTGCTGGGTGGCTGGATTGCCGACCGCCTGCTGGGGATGGAGCGCACCGTGTTCTACGGCGGCGCCGTCGTGATGGCCGGGCACATCGCGCTGGCGCTGGTGCCGGGGATTTCCGGGGTGGGGATCGGCCTGGTGCTGGTGGCGCTCGGCTCGGGTGCGCTGAAGGCCAACGCGTCGTCGCTGCTGGGCACGCTGTACGAGAAGGGCGACTCCCGGGCCGACGGCGGCTTTACGCTCTTCTACCTCGGTATCAACCTCGGCGCGTTCATCGGCCCGCTGATCACCGGGCTGCTGCAGACGCACATCGGGTTTCACTACGGTTTCGGGGCGGCTGCCGTCGGCATGGCGGCCGGCTTGACACAATATGTGGTGTTCCGGCGCAACCTTGGCGATCATGGCCGCGATGTGCCGAACCCGTTGCCACGCAATGCCATCGGGCGGGTTGTCGGCTTCGCGGTCGCCGGCCTGGTGGTGATCGCCGCAGCACTGTTGAGCCGTCTGGTCACACTGTCGAACCTGTCTCAGGTGACGACGGGCGTGATCGTCGTCGCGTCCGTCGCCTACTTCACGACGATGCTGACGAGCTCGCGGGTAGAGCAGGTCGAACGATCCCGGGTGCGGGCGTTCGTCCCGTTGTTCGTCGCGAATGCGGTGTTCTGGTCACTGTTCCAGCAGATCTTCACCGTGCTCGCGGTGTACTCCGACGAACGGATGAACTGGACGGTGTTCGGCTGGACCGCACCCTCGAACTGGATCGGCTCGATCGAACCGGTGTGGATCATCGTGCTCTCCCCCGTCTTCGCGGTGCTGTGGACGCGACTGGGCACGCGCGCTCCCGCCACGCCGCGCAAGTTCGCGTACGGCGTCATCGGGATGGGCACGGCTTTCTTACTGTTCCTCCCGATGGCCGGCACCACTGGCAAGGCCGTTCCTGCTCTTCTGGTCGTGGCGATCATGGCGGGGTTCGCGGTGTCCGAGTTGCTGATCTCGCCTATCGGCCTGGCGGTGACGACTAAGCTTGCGCCACAAGCGTTTCGGGCTCAAATGATGGCGCTGTACTTCTTCTCCGTCGGGCTGGGCACGTCGATGTCGGGAGTGCTGGCGCGCTACTACGATCCGGCCGACGAGTTCGCCTACTTCGGCATCATCGGGGCGGTGGCGGTGCTGGCCGGCGTGGTGGTGTTCGCGTTGACACCGTGGGTGAGTCGACGGATGGAGGGCGTGCGCTGAGCGAATGGCGTCGTCCGCTTCCATCGATTCGCCGCACCGGAATTCACGATGAACCACCGAGTGACCGCCGCAGATCTCCACATCTACATGCTTCACACCGGTATGCGGCGCTGCCGGTCTGACTCCGGCCAGACGTACGGCAGGTCGTCGGGCACATCGGGGAAGAACGACCGGTAGTGGGCGGGGTCCTTGCGGACCAACGCGGACTGATGGCTCCGGTGGAACGCGTCATCGCCGAGCCA
>JBLNEK010000114.1:0-2867 GCA_050262635.1 Candidatus Sericytochromatia bacterium
GATCATCGCCAACCGCGGCGATGCCGACGCGGGCAGTCAGTATCGGCGTCACCGCGTACGGCTGCGGGGACACGTCGACGACCGCGAACGTCAGGTCGGCCATGCGCGATCCGCCTTCGCGTCTCGCTCGCCGGTCATGCGCAATCCGCCTTCGCTTCTCGCTCGCCAGTCATCGGGGTTCCACCCGACTTCGCGCGGCGAGGTTCTCGAAGAATTCGCCGATGAAATCGCGGGCCTGCTGGCCGCCGTCGAATCCGTGCCACAGCAGCCGCAACCTGCCAACGAACTCATAACACGCGTCGATCGGCACGAGATAGCACTGCGGAGCGCCCGTTTCTTCGGGCATCCGCACGATCAACGCCTCGGTGTCATCCGCGAGCAGCTCGACCCGCGGATCGGACTCGCGAATGTTGTTCCACGCCGCCAAATCCAGTTCGGATTCGGTGGCGCCGGCCGGACCGGGATAGAACGCGACCGTCCGATCCAGCGCGGAGTTGCGGAAGAAGAACGCTAGGCCAACCGGAATCTGCAGCGCCTCCCATGCCCGGCGGTCCAGCGCGAAGTCGGGGAAGCTCAGGTACCGGTCAGGGACGGCCCGGTACCGCAGTTGTGCCTGCGTGTCGGTGAACAGAAGGTAGCAGCCGCGGCAGACGCACATCAGCTGGCGGCCTTCGACATTGACGACGTGCTGATGTTCGTCGCCGATCGATTCGGCGCACATCTCGCAGCGCTCGCCGGCCGGTTGGATCGCGTTGCGCCCGGCACGAATGCGGGCCAGCACGTCATAGGCGCCGGTCATCGCGCCGCTCCTAGCGCTATCGACAGAACGCCGTCACGTTCCAGTAACGGGACCGGCTCCAGATGCGCGGTGTCGTCAACGCCAGAGCCGGCGTGGACGACGTCGAAGCGGGCGTCGCAGCGCGGGCATCGCAGCAGGGCGTCGCGCAGACGTGCACCGGCGAGCGATTCGCCGCAACTGCCGCAGCGGTCGAGGTAGGCGAACAGCCCGTCGTCGACCCGGCACGCCACCACCACCGCGCCATTCACCCGGAAACCGCCGACCTCTCCGGGTGCCAACCCGGCGACGTCGGGAACCGGATGCCAGGCCGGCTTGACGTGCCCGTTGGGGTGAATTCTGCTGAGCAGACTGCCCGCGGGGATGACCGAGCCCGAGCCCTGGTCGGCTGCAACGACTTCGATCGCCTCGATCTCCGGTGCTGCCGATCGGATGGCATCCTCGACCGCCAGCTCCAATGTCACCGACGACGACGGGCAGCTGCGGCAGCTCCCCGCGAACGACAACCTCACCACATGGTCGGTGACCTCGACCAGGTGCACGTCCCCACCATGGCTACCGAGATACGGCCGCACGCTGTCGAGTGCGTCGGCCACCCGCCGCTCGACCGGGTGCGGATGAAGGTCGTGCACCAGCAGCAAGCTGGCGAGCAGCATGTCGTCGGCGAATGCCTCCGCCAATTCCGGGCTGGCGTCAAGGGCCAGTCGCATCATCCGTTCCAGGCCGGCGCCGTAAAGATCGGCGACCTCACGAACGAGCCGTTCCGCGCGCTCTCGTGCCGCGGGGCCGCCCGCCGCGCTGGCGTCGAGCAGGGTTTGGATCCGGTCACCGGCCGTGCGCCATTGCGCCTGTGCATCAACACCTTCCGATTCGGGACGGCCGGCCATACGTCAGTCCCCGGTGGCGGACTGAGTGGGCGAGTGCAATCTCTCGATCGTCTTGCCCTTGCCCAGGTACATGTGCACGCCGCAGGGCAGGCACGGATCGAAGCTGCGCACCGTGCGCATGATGTCGATGCCCTTGAAATGCTCCCGGTCGTTCTCCTCGAAGATGGGCTGGCCTTGCACCGCGTCTTCGTACGGTCCCGGTGTGCCGTAGCTGTCACGCGGATTGGCGTTCCACGGCGTCGGCGGATAGGGGTGGTAGTTCGCGATCTTGCCGTCGCGGATCACCATGTGGTGGCTCAGCACACCGCGGACTGCTTCGGTGAACCCGCAGCCGATTCCCTCGTCGGGCACCTCGAACTTCTCCCACGTCTTGGTGCGGCCGGCGCGGATCTCCGCCAACGCCTTCTCGGCGAAGTGCAACGCGGCCGCTGCCGCGTACGCCTGGAAATACGTCCTGGCGCGGTTGCGTTCGATGGTGTTGCTGCCGTGCTGCGGCACCTTCCACTCGAACGAAACGGGGCCTTTCAGCGCTGTTTTCGGCAGGTTGATCTGCACGCTGTGCCCGGTGGACTTCAGGTAGCCGATGTCGACCAGGCCGGCCAGTGCGGTGGACCAGAGCCGCGCCAGCGGTCCGCCTCCCGTGTCGAGTGCCAGATGGTCCTTACCGTCGAACCAGCGCGGCGCCATCACCCAGCTGTAGTTGCCGTCGAAGTCACGCTTCTGCGGCTTGGGGTTGGTGTGCTGGTTCCACGGGTGGCGCCGGTCTACCGGATTGCCCAGCGGGTCGGTCTTGACGAACATCTCCTGGTCGGTCCAGTCGTCGTAGTAGCTGTGGCCCAACAGGATTCGGATTCCCAGGTTGATGTCGACCAGTGAGGTGGTGACCAGCTTGCCGTCCACCACGACGCCGGGTGTGACGAACATCTTGCTGCCCCAGTTCTCCATGTCTCGATAGGAGAAGTTGCAGTGCTCGGGATCCTGGAACGACCCCCAGCAGCCGAGCAGCGTGCGCCGCAAGCCGACCTTCTCGTAGCCAGGCAGCGCCTCGTAGAAGAAGTCGAACAGGTCGTCGTGCATCGGCACGACACTCTTCATGAACTCCACGTAGCGCATCAGCCGCGTCATGTAGTCAGTCATCAACTGGATGGTGGCGGTGGTCCCGATGCCGCCCGGATAAAGCGTCG
>JBLNEK010000115.1:0-40459 GCA_050262635.1 Candidatus Sericytochromatia bacterium
GAGGCAGAGGACATTCCGCTGGTCAAGCAATAGCTCAAGTGTCGCGGCGAAGCACTAGACCGAACTGAACGGTAGGCCGACCGGCGTGTCGGCATTCGTGTTGCCCGAGTAGAGGGCCAAACGGGTCGACACGCGGGCGAAGCGGGTCGGCGCTGATCAGCGGCTCTGCACTGCTGTCGCCAACCCTTGGCAGTCTTCGACGGTAACGGTGATGCCGGGATGGCGCAGCAGCCCGAACGGATCAATGCCACGAACCGGTCTGTTCATCGTCAATCACACCCCGCGCTCGCCGTTGGCGGCGAAGGTCAGTCCTCGGTCAGACAGTGACCGGTGCGCCGGACCGGCCGTCTTGATGAAGGTGTACGGGCCAGTGATGGTGGCGTCGACGATGTTGTCCAGCTCGGTCTCAACCCGCCACGGCGCGAACCGGACCAGTAGCCGTCCCGCTCCGACGCGGACTTCACATGTTGATGGTGCGACGCCGAACCCAAGTCCCGCGACTCGGTAGGGCGGGCTGAAGCGGAAGGCGAACCGGCGGTCTTCCATCGACGGGGGCATACCCCGTGCCCCGGTGAAGAAACCGCGGTGGGAAACGCTACCTCCCGACAGCCTCGTCCTGGCTCTCGCGTTTCACCTCGACGGCTGAAAGCAATGCTCTAAGAGGCCTCACGCGGAGGCGGTCACGGCACCGTTCACATTCTCGCTCCTCGGGCGGTGCTGTAGGCCCTAGCGAGGGGGTAGTGGCTTATTGGGCCGTCAGCACCCAGTGCATGTTGGCGTGATACTTGCATGAAATGCATAGGTGCCAGGTGTCGCCGGAGCGGTGAACTGCATGGTGCCGCCGCCTCCTGATACGCGGATGTCGAACCGGTGGGGCTGACGCCGGCATCGATCTGGTCGTCGAGGACCGTCATGGGCATCTTTGGGCGATTCAGGCCAAGACGTATGACGCCGCCTACCGGATCACCAAGCGTGATGTCGACACCTTCCTGGCCGAGTCAGGACGCCCGCAGGTCTCGTTCCGCCTGCTGATCGCGACCTGTGCTTCCCCCGATTTTCCGGAGACTTTTTTATCTGGACCCGACGCCCTCTATTTGGAGGGTAGCCGCTGGGGGTGACGGCTCGCTCAGCGCACGGTCACGTCAATGTGGGCCCAGGAGTTGTTGGCGTATCCCTTGGGATTCCACAGCGGTGCAGGTGATTCGGGTTGTGTCGCCCCGATGCTGTCCCAGGCTCGCGCGGTCAGATGAAGCGGCCCGGGCGTCGCATCAATGGTGAGATGCCATAGCCGCCAGGCCCACCGGCTCACCTGCGGCGCCAGCTCGGCCTGCTGCCAGCTGCTGCCGCCGTCGGTGGACACGTCGACGCGCGCGATGCCGCGGCCGTCTCCGGCGAAGGCATAGCCGGCCACCCTCAGCGCTCCGGCGGCAACGTGCTCGCCATCGTCAGGGGTCAAGATGTCGCAGTTCAGCGCCACCGATGATAGTGATATCCCCTTACCGGGCCCGGGTTCGGCGTCGGGCGGCACAATCCGGTAGGCGGTGGCCTGAAAGTAATTGTCCGACGGAAACCGTTGCAGCTGCACCGTTGTCACCCACTTGATGCTGCGGGCGCCGATGTATCCGGGCACCACCAGCCGCACCGGGGCACCGTGCACCCGCGCTAGCGGTTCGTCATTCATCGCCCAGGCCAGCAGGACCTCCGGCGATAGCGCCTTAGCGAGTGGGATCGAGCCGCCGAACCGCTGAGGCGGATCGGCCAGCGCGGAAACGTCGGCGCCCGTGAACGCCACATGCACGCGATCACGGCGGCCAGGCTGCCTGCCGGGCTGCGCCACCGGGTCGAGGACATCGGCCAGCCGCACTCCGCGCCATCGCGCGGTCGAGGTGGCCGCCGGTCCCCACGGGTCTTCACCGGGTATCGGTCGCACCAGGTTGTACCCGGCCCGCCGGTTGCCCGCGCACTGCAGCGTGGCGATCACTGTGTGCGCGGTAAAGCCGGACCTCAGCTCGGCCAAGCTGTAACTGATTGGCTCACCGGCTAACCCGTGCACGGTCAATCTCCATGCATCGGCATCGATGTCGGGGATCGGGCCGTGGTTGCGGGCGTAGAAGGCGGCGAGCGCCGTGATGGGGCTTTCGGCCAACGCCTTTCGCGGCGGTTCGGCGTTAAAGGGTGACTCCTCGTGCACCACCATGTCCGGGCGCTTGCCCCACATGAGCATCCTCCCGTGGCCATTCCGCCGACAACGGCTTACCAGGCAGCCGCGTAGTGGCCAATCGGCATGACACCACGGTTCCGGCGCTGACCATTGGCCGCCCAAGTTACACCGGCCACTGTTGTGGCGTTCCAAAACGAAAACGCCGGTATTCGTCGATACGCACGATGCTGGGCATCCCCTTCTCCGTAGTTGAGCGGGGTCGCGTCATGCCATCAAACCGGGCGCAGGCTGCCGGGCGCCTGCAGCGGTAGACGACGACGCCGTCAGGTATCGATCGCCGGTTTGCCCTCGCCGTGGGTGGTGACCTCGATGCGTCGCGGCTTGGCCGCCTCGGCAACCGGGATAGTCAGCCGCAGCACCCCCGTCCTGATAGCTCGCCTGGATTCGGTCAGTATCAAGGTTCTCCCCGAGAAACACTTGGCGGCTGAACACCCGGCCAATTCCTTACCGATGAAAAAGCAGGAGGCGCTGCGGGAGAAAGTGCAGCGGTATTCGCGGTTGCGCGAACGCCCACGACCTCATGTCGCCGACCTTCACGAACACTATGCGGAATTGGAGCGGCTGCGACAGGATCAGCTGCATGGCTCAGACGCCTCCGGAGGCAAAACCTGTTCGACGACGATTTGGAGGCGGTCGCGACGGCGCTGGATCAGGCGCGTTCACGTGAAAGTGTGGGCAAAAATGTGGGCACGGGGCGGCGAGTCGGTCCCGGTGATACAGGCCGATAGGCCGTGAGCTGCGTTTTAGCTCAGCGCAGAGGCCACGGCCACCATGGCCGAGGTGATCCGGTCGATCTCGCCGGGCGTGCAGATGTAGGGCGGCATCGCGTAGATCAGGTTGCGGAACGGCCGCAGCCAAACACCGTGGTCCAGTGCGACGGGCGCAGCGACGGCGAGGTCGACGGGCCGGTGCATCTCGATCACGCCGATCGCGCCGAGGACGCGCACGTCGGCGACTCCTTTCGCTTCGGCCAGACCCGCGCGTAGCCCGGACTCGATCTCGCGCACACGGGTGCGCCAGTCCTGGCCGAGCAGCAGCTCCACTGACGCCACCGACACCGCACAAGCCAGCGCGTTGGCCATGAACGTCGGACCGTGCATCAGCGCGCCGGGCTCGTGCCTGCTGATCGTCTGCGCGATCTCCTCGGTGCACAGTGTCGCGGCCAGCGTGATGTAGCCGCCGGTCAGCGCCTTCCCCACGCACATCATGTCCGGCGCGACACCGGCATGGTCGGCGCCGAAGAGCTCTCCGGTGCGGCCGAAACCGGTGGCGATCTCGTCGAAAATCAGCAGCACCCCGTGGCGGCGGCACATGTCGCGAAGATCGACAAGGTAGCGGGCGTCGTGAAACCGCATTCCGCCGGCACCCTGGACCACGGGTTCGACGATCACGGCGGCGAGTTCGTCGGCATGCCGGACCAGTAGCTCTTCGAATGCGGCGGAGTACGACGCGTCGTACTCACGAGGAACCTGGGGGGCGAACACCTGGCGGGCCAGCACGTCGGTCCACAGCGAGTGCATGCCGCCGTCGGGATCGCAAACGCTCATCGGGGTGAACGTGTCGCCGTGGTAGCCGCCGCGCCACGTCATCAGCCGGCGCTTGCCCGGGCGGCCGAGACTGCGCCAGTACTGCAGCGCCATCTTGACGGCGACCTCCACCGACACCGAGCCGGAGTCGCTGAAGAACACCCGATCCAGACCCTCGGGCGTGATGTCGAGGAGCAGTTGGGCCAGCCGTGCCGCGGGTTCGTGGGTGAGACCGCCGAACATGACGTGGTTCATCGTGGCCAGCTGATTGGTGATTGCCGCGTCCAACACGGGATGGCCGTGGCCATGAATCGCGGTCCACCACGAGCTCATCGCGTCGATGACGTCGATGTCGCGGCCGTCCCGGACGACAGTGATCGACGCGCCCCGGGCGGCCACGGCCACCGTCGGCGTCAGCGCCTCCTCGCCCACCGGGCTATAGGGATGCCAGAGGTGCGCGGCGTCGATCGCGACGATCTCGTCGGGCGTCAACGGCACGAAACATGAGCCTACGGACGAGGGCCGATAGGGTCGAACGATGGCCGCGAGTGACGCGAACCCCGACACCGGGCCGATCCTGGCGACGGTCTGGCCCGGCTCGCCGTACCCGCTCGGCGCCACGTATGACGGAGCGGGCACCAACTTTTCGTTGTTCTCCGAGGTCGCCGAGCGGGTCGACCTGTGCCTCATCGAGAAGGACGGCACCGAAGATCGCATCCGCCTCGACGAGGTCGACGGCTTCGTCTGGCACGCCTATGTGCCGGCGATCACGCCGGGACAGCGCTACGGGTTCCGGGTCTATGGTCCGTGGAATCCGGCCGCTGGGCTTCGGTGTGATCCGAGCAAGCTGCTGCTGGACCCGTACGGGAAGGCCTTCGACGGCGAGTTCAAGAAGAGCCCCGCGCTGTTCTCCTACGACATGGCCGCCGCCGCGCACGACGACTCCGCGTCCGGTAGCCGGCCGCTGATCGACTCGCTGGGGCACACGATGACCAGTGTGGTGGTCAATCCGTTCTTCGACTGGGGTTCAGACCGCGCGCCGCGACGGCCGTACCACGAGACGATCATCTACGAGGCCCACGTCAAGGGGATGACGCAGACGCACCCCGGTCTGCCCGAGGAACTTCGCGGCACCTACGCCGGGCTGTCCCATCCCGCTGTGATCGAGCACCTGCTGTCGCTGAACGTCACCGCGGTGGAGCTGATGCCGGTGCACCAGTTCATGCACGACTTCCGGCTGCTCGACCTCGGGTTGCGGAACTACTGGGGCTACAACACTTTCGGGTTCTTCGCGCCGCACAACGCGTACGCGTCGATCCGCCATCCCGGCGCGGCGGTCGCCGAGTTCAAGACCATGGTCCGCACGTTCCACGAGGCCGGCATCGAAGTCATCTTGGACGTGGTTTACAACCACACCGCCGAGGGCAATCAGCTGGGGCCCACCATCAACTTCCGCGGCATCGACAATGCCGCCTACTACCGGCTGGTCGACGAGGATTTGCGTTACTACAAGGACTACACCGGCACAGGCAACAGCCTCAACGCCCGCCACCCGCACACCTTGCAGCTGATCATGGACTCCCTGCGGTACTGGGTGACCGAAATGCACATCGACGGCTTCCGCTTCGATCTCGCCGCGACCCTCGCCCGCGAGCTGCACGACGTCGACCGGTTGAGCGCGTTCTTCGATCTGGTGCAGCAGGACCCGGTGGTCAGCCAGGTCAAGCTGATCGCCGAGCCGTGGGATGTCGGCGAAGGCGGCTACCAGGTGGGTAACTTCCCCGGCCTGTGGACGGAATGGAACGGCAAGTACCGCGACACCGTGCGCGACTACTGGCGCGGAGAACCCGCCACCCTCGGCGAATTCGCGTCACGGCTGACTGGCTCGTCCGACCTCTACGAGGCAACGGGCCGCCGGCCCAGCGCGAGCATCAATTTCGTCACCGCCCACGACGGGTTCACGCTGCACGACCTGGTGTCGTACAACGAGAAGCACAACGAGGCCAACGGTGAGGGCAACCGCGACGGCGAGAGTTACAACCGGTCGTGGAACTGCGGTGCGGAAGGATCCACCGACGACCCGGAGATAGGAAAGCTGCGGTGCCGGCAGATGCGCAATTTCCTTGCCACGCTGATGGTTTCGCAAGGCACGCCGATGATCGCGCACGGCGACGAGGTCGGCCGGACGCAGTTGGGCAACAACAACGTGTACTGCCAGGACTCAGAACTGTCGTGGATGGACTGGTCGCTCATCGAGCGCAACGCCGAACTGCTCGAGTTCACCCGCAAGGTGACAGCATTGCGCAAGACCCACCCGGTTTTCCGTCGCCGCCGATTCTTCGCCGGGACACCCATCCGCAGCGGCGCTCAAACCCGCGACATCGCCTGGCTCACGCCAGCGGGTCAGGAGATGACGCCCGAAGACTGGGACAGCGGCTTCGGCAAGAGCATCGCGGTCTTCCTGAATGGCCACGCAATCCCCGAACCGGACGTCCGCGGCTTCCCGGTCGTCGACGACTCGTTCCTACTGTTCTTCAACGGCCATGATGCAGCGCTGGATTTTGTTGTGCCGCAGGGGAATTACAATGGAGAATGGCAGGCCTGCCTCGACACTGCCGATCCGGCCGGCAACACCGACCTCCTATTGCGAGGGGGCGACAAGATCACTCTCGAGGCCCGCTCCGTGATCGTACTGCGCAGAACCGCATGACCCGCGTCGTATCCACCTACCGGCTGCAGCTGCGCGGGGCGTCCAGCGGGGAGACTTTCACATTCGCCGACGCCGAGAACCTGCTTGACTATCTCGACGACCTCGGCGTCACCCATGTCTACCTGTCGCCCGTGCTGACCGCGGCCACCGGCTCCACGCACGGCTACGACGTCACCGACCCCACAACGGTTTTCGACGAGCTCGGCGGCGCCGACGGCCTGGCCCGGCTGTCTGCCGCGGCGCGGGCGCGAGGCATGGGCCTGGTGATCGACATCGTGCCCAACCACCTCGGCATCGACGCACCAGCTCAGAACCCCTGGTGGTGGGACGTACTACAACGCGGCCGGGATTCAGCGTATGCGTCATACTTCGACGTCGACTGGGGTGCGGACAATGGTGTCGACGGTAAGCTGGCGCTGCCGGTGCTGGGCTCCGACGACGACGTCGAGGCGTTGACCGTCGACGGTGATCTCCTGCGGCTGGGCGATCTGGCGTTCCCGATCGCGCCGGGCACCGGCGACGGGCCGGGCCCGGTGGTGCACGACCGCCAGCATTACCGGCTGATCGGGTGGCGGCGCGGATTGTGTGGCTACCGCAGGTTTTTCGCGATCACGTCGCTGGCCGGGCTGCGCCAGGAAGACCGTGCTGTATTCGAGGCCAGCCACGCCGAGGTGCGCCGCTGGTGCGGCGAGGGGCTCGTCGACGGCATCCGGGTGGACCACCCCGACGGGCTGTCGGATCCGACCGGGTATCTCACCTGGCTGCGGGAGATCGCCGGGCCGCAAACGTGGATCGTCATCGAGAAGATCCTCGGTGTGGACGAGCCCCTGGACCCATCGCTTCCCGTCGAGGGCACTACCGGCTACGACGCGTTGCGGGAAGCCGGGGGCGTGTTCGTCGACCCCGCCGGCGAACCCGCGCTCACCGCGCTGTTCGGATCCACGGGCACCGACTACTCGGCGATGCCGCAGGTCGCGCGGGAACTGAAGGCTTCGACGGTGACCGGCACGCTGGGCAGCGAACTGCGCCGGCTGTGCCGGGCAATCGTCCGGGCGGCCGGAGCCGACCATGCTCAGTTGCCCGGCGCGGTCGCTGCGCTGGTCAGCCGGATCCCTGTCTACCGATCCGACTACCTGTGCTTGTCGTCGGTGCTGCCCACCGCAATCGCCGAAACCATCTCTGCCGCACCGCAGTTCACCGAACCGCTGGAGATCGTCGCCGCCGCGGTCACCTCCGACGACGAACCGGCCGTGCGCCTGCAACAAATGTGCGGCGCAGCGACGGCCAAGTCCGTCGAGGACTGCCTTTTCTACCGTGACGCGCGGCTGGTGTCTCTCAACGAGGTGGGCGGCGAGCCGGAGAGGTTCGGGATCAGCGCAGCCGAGTTCCACCAACGCGCCGCCGACCGGGCGCGGCTGTGGCCCACGGCCATGACGACGCTGTCGACCCACGACACCAAGCGTGGCGAGGACGTCCGGGCGCGGATCGGCGTGCTGTCGCAAGTGCCGTCGCTGTGGGCGGAGTTCGTCACCGCCTGGGAGAACCGGGTGCCCGCGCCGGACTCACAAACGGGACTGTTCCTGTGGCAGAATATCTTCGGGGTCTGGCCCGTCGGCGGCGTCGTCACCGACGACCTGCGGGAGCGGTTGCACGCATACGCAGAGAAGGCGATTCGCGAGGCGGCAACGCACACCTCGTGGAACGACCCGAACGAACAGTTCGAGTCCGGGGTGCACGAGTGGCTGGACACGGTGATCTCCGGCGACATCGCGGCGGAGCTCACCGGCCTGGTCGCACACTTGGAGCCGCACGCCCGCAACGACGCGCTGGGCCAGAAGCTGTTGCAGCTCACCGCGCCTGGCGTCCCTGATGTCTACCAGGGCACCGAGATGTGGGAGGACAGCCTCGTCGATCCCGATAACCGGCGGGCGGTCGACTACGCCGCTCGGCGGGCGGCGCTGAGTCATCTCGAGCACCCGAAGTTGCGCGTCACCGCTGAGGCGCTGCGGCTGCGGCGGCGGCGCCCCGACACGTTTCTGTCCGGCTCTTACACGCCGCTGCTGGCCGGCGGCCAGGCCCGCGAGCACGTCGTCGCGTTCACGCGTGGCGAGGACGTCGTGGTAGCGGTCAGCCGCTGGACGCTGCGCCTGGACGAAACCGGTTGGGGCGAGACTGTTTTGCCGTTGCCGCCCGGCCGGTGGAGCGATGTGCTGACCGGCCGAGAGGTCATCGACAAGGTTGCGGCTACCGACCTGTTCGGCGTGCTGTCAGTCGCACTGCTGGAGCGTGTCGATGCGTGAATTTGCCGTCTGGGCCCCGCTTCCCGACCGGGTACAACTCGACATCGACGGGGCGCTGCACCCCATGCAGCGCACCGATGATGGATGGTGGCGTGCGACCGCCGACGCACCGCCCGACGCGCGATACGGCTTCGTGCTCGACGACGACCCGAAGGTGCTGCCGGACCCGCGCTCGGCGCGCCAGCCCGACGGCGTGCACCAGCGCTCGCAGCTGTGGTCTCCCGCCCCCGATACCTGGACCGACCAGGAGTGGAAGGGCCGCTCGACCGAGGGTGCAGTCATCTACGAGCTGCACATCGGCACGTTCACCGATGAGGGCACGCTGGATTCGGCGATAGGCAAGCTCGAGTACCTCGTCGACCTCGGCGTGGACTTCGTCGAGCTGATGCCCGTCAACGCGTTCGCTGGCACGCACGGCTGGGGCTACGACGGCGTGCTCTGGTATGCGGTGCACGAGCCGTACGGCGGTCCGGACGCGCTGGTGCGGTTCGTCGACGCATGCCACCGTCACCGCCTCGGTGTGCTGATCGACGCGGTGTTCAATCACCTTGGCCCGTCGGGCAATTACCTGCCCCGGTTCGGGCCTTACCTGTCCTCTGGCAGCAACCCGTGGGGCGAGGGCCTCAACTTGTCCGATGCGGATGCCGACGAGGTGCGCCGCTACATCATCGACTGCGCGCTGCGCTGGATGCGTGAATTCCATGCCGACGGCCTGCGCCTGGATGCGGTGCACGCGCTGGTGGACACCACGGCGATTCACATCCTCGAAGAGCTGTCCGCCGAAACAGATTCGCTGGCAACGCAGTTGGGCCGTCCGCTGTCGCTGATCGCCGAGAGCGACTTGAACGATCCGCGGCTGATCACTCCGCGCGACCACGGCGGCTACGGCATGACCGGGCAGTGGGACGACGACATCCACCACGCGATCCACGCCGCGGTGTCCGGTGAGCGCCAGGGCTACTACTCCGACTTCGGCACATTGGAGACGTTAGCGATCACGCTACGGAACGGGTACTTCCACGCCGCCACGTACTCGTCGTTCCGGGGCCGCCGCCACGGCAGGCCGCTGGACAAGTCGCTGATCCCGGCGACCCGGTTGACCGCGTACACCTGCACTCACGACCAGGTGGGCAATCGCGCGGTCGGCGACCGCCCGTCGCAGAACCTGGATTTCGGACAGCTGGCAGTCAAGGCGGCGCTGGCGCTCGGATCGCCCTACACGGCAATGCTTTTCATGGGTGAGGAGTGGGGTTCGTCACGTCCGTTCCAGTTCTTCACGTCACACCCCGAACCTGAACTAGCCAGGGCAACGGCGGAGGGACGCAAAACCGAGTTCGCGCACCACGGCTGGGACGCAAACGAGATCCCCGATCCGCAAGACCCAGAGACTTTCCTGCGCTCCAAGCTCGACTGGAACGAGGCCACCGCCGGTGAGCACGCCCAGCTATGGCAGGTCTACCAGCAGCTGATTGCGTTGCGGCACAACGAGCCTGACCTTGCCGACCCGTGGCTCCCCCACCTTACCGTCGATTACGACGAGGATCAGCAGTGGTTGGTCATGCGGCGTGGCTCTTTGCACATCGCATGCAACATCGGGGCGGAACCGGTCGACGTGCCGGTCAGTGGCGAGCTGGTGCTGGCGTGGGGGGAGCCCTCGGTGGACGGCTCGCGGACGACACTGCCGGGCCACTCCTTCGCGATCGTGCGAGGCTGTGGATAGCGCCTTGCCGCGCGTTTCGCGACGTTTCATGCTCGCGGCGTGGCATATGCATACGTAACACCGTCCATCGAATCCGCGACGGATCCCATTCATTCCGCCGCTGACATGTTGCAGCGGTGGCGTGCGCTGGTGGGCCCCCTCGGCTTCGGCGAGCGGCTGCTGTGGGTGGGGTTCGTCGGCCCTGATCGCCGCATGGTCAAGGCGCTGCTTCATGTTGAACTCGGGCCCCGACCGACGCGTCGGGCCATCACGGCAACGATGGCCGCACTGCCCGAACTGCTGGACGGCTTCGGGCCGGGAACTACCGTCGCGCTGCTGCTCAGCCGGCCCGGAAAAGGCCCGCTTTCGGATGCCGACCGACAATGGGCGACATTGCTGACCGAGATCGCCGGGGAGGTCAACGTTCCGATCGAGCCGGTCTTCCGGGCCAACGACGAGTCGCTCGTGCAAGTGGCGCCCTCGATAAGTGCAACACTAGTGCTACCATGTGCTACATGGAGCGGATCGGGTTGCGTGAACTGCGACAACATGCAAGTCGCTACATCGCTTCCGTAGCGCGGGGGGAAACCGTGGAAGTGACCCAGCGCGGCCGCTTGGTGGCGCGCATCGTGCCGGCTGTCGAGGATCCGTGGCAGGACTTGATACTGCGTGGCGAGGTCATACCTGCCGAGTCATCAGAGCGGCTACTCGACGTGACCCCATTAGACTGCGGTCTCGACTTGACGGGGGCGCTACGAGAGTTGCGCGCCGACGAACGGTGATGCAGCTGTACATCGATACTTCTGCGCTGGTGAAGCTCGTCGTCGTCGAACCAGAAACCGCTGCCCTCCGAAACTTCCTGGCAGCAAACGAATCTGATGTCCAGATGACCGCTGCGCTGGTTCGGACCGAACTCCTTCGGGCCGCAGCCCTGCGCAGCTCGATCGAGGCCGTTGACAAAGCGCGAAACGTCATCGCGACGCTACATCTGGTACCGCTGACCAACAGACTGCTCGATAATGCGGCGGCTCTGGGGCCCCGACGGTTGCGTACGCTCGACGCGATCCACCTTGCCGCTGCGCTTATCGCACCCGATCTTCGTGCGGTAGTCACCTACGACAGCCGTCTCGCGGATGCGGCTATCGCGCAACGGATTCCGATAGTGAGACCGGCGTGAGACCTACGGGTTGATCAGATAGCGGTACGCCGGCGAGTTGGGAGCCAGCACCTCGACAACCATGTCCGAGGCCTCCATACGGGTGAGCAACCCGTCGTAGTCCTCGGCCGAACCGAGCTCGATGCCGACCAGAGCGGCCCCGGTCTCGCGGTTGTTGCGCTTGACGTACTCGAACAACGTGATGTCGTCGTTGAGCCCGAGGACCTGGTCCAGGAACCCGCGCAACACCCCGGGCTCCTGCGGGAAGTCGACGAGGAAGTAGTGCTTCAGGCCCAGATGCACCAGTGACCGTTCGAGGATCTCGCCGTAGCGCGACACGTCGTTGTTACCGCCGGAGATCAGGCACACCACCGTCGAACCCGGCTCGGCCACATCGTTTTCCCGCAGCGCGGTGACCGACAGTGCCCCGGCAGGCTCGGCGATGATGCCCTCGTTCTGGTACAGGTCGAGCATCGCTGTGCACACTGCGCCCTCGTCGACGGTCGTCACCGACACCATGTCACCCGCCGCCGTCAACGCGGCATAGGTCAAAGCGCCGGCTCTGTTGACCGCAGCGCCGTCGACGAACTGGTCGACGTCCTCGAGCGTCACCGGTTCACCGGCGGCCAGCGCTGCCATCATCGCGGCCGCGCCGGCCGGCTCCACGCCCAGCACAGAGGTTTTCGACGTCCGTTCCGCCAGGTAGGTGGCGATGCCGGCGATGCACCCGCCCCCGCCGATGGGCACGATCACCAAGTCCGGCTCGACCTCGAGCTCGTCGAGAATCTCGGCGGCGATCGTGCCCTGGCCCGCGATCGTGCGCGGGTCGTCGAACGGGGGCACCAGCGTCGCGCCGGTGCGCGCCACGTCTTCCAACGCGGCGGCGGCGGCGAGGTCGTACGTCGACCCGACCGCGATCAACTCGACGAAGTCGCCGCCGTGGTAGAGGATGCGGTCGCGTTTCTGCTTCGGCGTCTTGCGAGGCACGTACACCCGGCCCTTGATCCGCATCGACCGGCACGCATGGGCGAAACCCTGCGCATGGTTGCCGGCCGACGAACACACGACACCGGCTGCGCGCTCGTCGTCCGACAGCTGCATCAGCAAGTTGTAGGCGCCACGCAGCTTGTAGGACCGGACCGACTGCAGATCCTCACGCTTCAAGTAAACGGTCGCCCCGGTCATCGCGGACAGCCGCTCGGACAGCTGCAGCGGGGTCGGCGCGATGACCCCGGAAATCCGCTTGACCGCCGCGTCGATGTCGGCCGCGGTCAGCGGCGCATCGGGGCGGGTCAGGCTCGGTTCAGCGGACACCGGTCAATGGTGCCACGCGGGGACGTCAGTCCACCGGGGTGAGCACGAAAACGGGAATCTGCCGGTCGGTCTTCTTCTGATAGCTCGCATAGTCCGGCCAGGCCGCGACGGCGCGCTCCCACCAGACGGCCTTCTCGTCGCCGAAGACCTCGCGGGCCTCGTAGTCGTGGGTCTCGGTGCCGTCCTGCAGCTCGACCCGTGGATGGGCCTTGATGTTGTGGTACCAGACCGGATGCTGCGGGGCGCCGCCGAGCGATGCGACCACCGCATACTCCCCGTTGTGCTCCACTCGCATCAGCGGGGTCTTGCGCAGCTTGCCGGTCTTGGCGCCGACCGTCGTCAGCAGTACCACCGGCTTGCCTTGCAGCTCAGTACCGTCGGTCCCGCCGGATTCCATGTACTTCTCCGCCTGTTCGCGGGCCCAATCAGACGTACTCGGAACGTATTCACCAGAAAGGGGCATACCACCAACATAGGCGGCGCCACCTGTACGCACGATCACTGCCCACAACCGGCGTTTCGGTTGCCCGAAACCTCGGTCGGGGCGTAGCCTGAACTTATGACAACGGCCGAGCACGTCCGCGCGATCGCGTCGTCGAACACCGCTGCGGTGACGATCGCCGGGGTGCCGTGGCCCCTGTACAAGGTTGTTGCCTCGCTGGCGGGCCTGCTGCTGGCGCTGGTTGTCGGGGTGGCGACGATGTCCGCCGGGGCGGCGGTTCTCACCGGTGCGGGCGCGGCGACGCTGGTGTGGTTGGGGTTCGGCGCCGCTCAGCGCTTCCGCCACTAACCGCCGGGCTCGTAAACCCCAGGACCGGGCTCGTCGGCGTACAACTCCTCGATCTCAGTTGCATACTTCTCGGCGATCGGCCGCCGTCTCAGCTTCATCGTCAGAGTGATTTCGTCGCCGCCGGGCTCCCAGAAGGTCGGAAGCACGCGGAACCGCTTGATCTGCTCCACCCGCGACAGTTTGGTGTTGCCTTCGGCCACGCCCCGGGCGATCTGGCGGATCACCTCCGGGTCGGCGGCGAGAGTCTCGGCCGACGCGTCGGGCAATCCCCGCTGCTGGGCGTACGGGCCCGCCGACTCTGCGTCGAGCACGATCAGCGCGGCGTTGTAGGGACGGGCGTCGCCCAGCGCGATGATCACGCCGATGAGCGGGCAGACCGCCTTGATCGTGTTCTCGATGTTGGCCGGCGACATGTTCTTGCCGGCCGCGTTGATGATCAGCTCCTTCTTGCGGTCGATCACGCGGAGGTAGCCGTCCTCGTCCATGTCGAGGATGTCGCCGGTGTGCAGCCAGCCATCCGAGTCGACGGCCTCCGCCGTCTTCTCGGGCTCTTTGCGGTAACCCTTCATCACCAGCGGGCCACGCACCAGGAATTCGCCGTCGTCGGCGATCTTGCCCTCGAGGCCGGGCAGCAGCTTGCCGACGGTCCCGAGACGGACGTCGCGCGGGTGGCTCACCGACGCGACGTTGCTCAGCTCGGACATCCCCCAGACCTCGGCGATCGGGATGCCAAGGCCCGCAAAGAATCCGAGGGTCTCCTTCGGGATCGGCGCGGCGCCGGACACCGCCCATCGCAGGTGGTCCAGGCCGAGCTTCTCGCGCACCTTCGACAGCACCAGCTCGTCGGCCTGCGCCCATTCGGCCGCGACGTCGTCGGGAACAGGACCTCCCTCGAGCAACGCCGCGGCCTTCTTCGCCGCGACCCCCAGGCCCCACTGTAGCCCGACCCGCTTGGTCTCGTCCGGCTCGTTGGTGGCCGCGAATTCGATTGCCGCCTTGAGCTTTTCCCAGACTCGTGGCACCGCACCCCAGATCGTCGGACGGACGTCCGGCAGCGCCGCGGCGATGGCGCGGGCGTCGGACACGGTGGTGACCTGCGTTCCGAACACCTCCTGCGCGTACAGGCAGCCCATCCGGTCGGCGATGTGCGCCGACGGCAGGAACGACGTGATCCGGTCGCCGAATTCGACGCCGAGCACCTCGCCGAGCGCGAAGGCCTCGAACAGCAGGCTCGCATGAGTGGTCTCGACACCTTTGGGGTTCCCGGTCGTGCCGGAAGTGTAGATCAGCGTGACGACGTCCTCGGGTTGCACTGCGCGCCAGGCGGATTCGAAGTCAAAGTCTGCTGCTCCGGCTCTCAGAAGCTCGTCCAGCGGGATCGCGCCGTCCGGCGATCCGTCGAGGCACACGATGTGCTCGAGCGTCGCGCCGCTGGCCTTCATCCGGTCGACATACTGCTCCTCGCAGATCACCACCTTGGTGCCGGCGTTGTCGAACAGATACGTCAGCTGCTCGGGTGCCAACGTGTTGTACACGGAGAACGACGTGGCGCCGAGGTGTTGCGCCCCGACGTCGACCGGATAGAACTCGACCCGGTTGGCCATCATCAGCGACACGGTGTCGCCGCGCCGTACCCCCAGCGCGGCCAGCCCGGCGGTGATCTGGCGGACCTGGGCGGCGTACTCCCGCCATGTCAGGGTCTGGGTATCGCCGGGCGTGCGCAGGGCGACCGCGTCCGGATCGATGGCCGCGGTCCGCTGAAAGGCCTCGCAAAGAGTGGCCGGTCGGTCGGTCATGACGGGTAGCGTACGGCGGGGATGACCAAGGACAACAAGAAACGGCCGGACGAGAGCACCGTGCAACGGGCCGAGCAGTTGGCGAGGGAGGCCGAACAGCGAGTGCCGGCCTGGCTCCGGCCGGGGAACCCGGAGAGCCGCTGGCCGGTGCTGGTGGCTCTGATCGCTGCGATCGCGATGCAGCGCGCGATCCCCGAGCGGTACACCGTGGTGCCCCGCTGGCCGCTGATCGGGATGGAAGTGCTGCTGGTGCTGGTGCTTCTGGTGATCAACCCGAACCGGCTCACCCGGCCGACGGTGTTGGGCAAGGCTGCCACCCTGCTGCTGCTCGCCGCGATCACCGTCGACAACACGGCCTCGGCGGTCGTGCTGGACTACCACATCTTGACGGGGAAGGTGAGCAACGATCCGGCGGTGCTGCTGGGCAGTGGGGCGGCGGTGTTCATCAACAACGTGATCGCCTTCGGGATCTGGTATTGGGAGATCGACCGCGGTGGGCCGTTCGCGCGCGCCGGCGTCAAGGATTCCAAACGGATCTACCCGGATTTCATGTTCCCGCAGATGGACAAGCGAGAGTTCGCGCCAGACGACTGGTCGCCCCGGTTCCTCGACTACCTGTATGTCAGCGTCACGAACGTGATGGCGTTCTCCCCCACGGACACAATGCCGCTGACGCACCGGGCCAAGGCGATGATGGCGACCCAGGCGTGGGTGGCGGTCACGACGGTGGCGCTGGTGTTCGCACGGGCCGTCAACGTCCTGAGGTAGGACCGTGAAGCGTGCGACGGCCGTCCGGCACGTCGTTGAGGCGCTCCGGTCTAGGCGGCTGGACAGGCTGCACATTGTCCAGCCATCCACCGAGGAGCTCGCCGAGCAGACGCGTCGAGAATGGAGTTGTCGCGACAACACCTCCGTCGGTGCTGGCCAACTACTGGGATCGCGACGGGAGGTGGATTCAGGAGGGCCTCGACGAGCGTGCTCTAATTGCTGAGGCAGCCCGGGCCGAGGAGCGCCTTGAGGTCGCCCATCAACGCCGACGACGGTGTCACCCGCAAGGACTGATCCAGTTCGAGCGTTGTGACCCGGTCGCCAGAAACCAGCCTCAGATGCACATGTGCCGTGCCGGGATGACGCGCGAGCACCTGCTTGAGCGCCGTGACCTTGTCCAGCGTGCACTGCCGCGTGGGCAGGCTCACGGCCACCGGCCGGTTGGCCGCGGCGTTCGAGAAGTCCGGCACCACAAGGTCGTTGGCGATCAGGCAGATCCGGTCGTCCTGGATGCGCACCTTCGCGCTCACCAGCACGACGGCGTCGTCGACGATCTCCGCGCCCTGCGTGGAGTACACGTGCGGGAAGAACATCACCGTGATGCCGCCGCTGAGGTCTTCCAACTGCGCCGAAGCCCAGGGCAGTCCATTCTTGTTGACGCGCCTCTCCACCGACGCGAGGATGCCGCCGACCCGCACCAGCGCGTCGTTGGGCACGTCGCCGTCGAGAATGGCAGGGATCTGGGTGTCCACGTGGCCGGCGAGCAGATGTGCCACGCCGTTGAGCGGATGCCCGGACACGTACAGCCCCAGCATTTCCCGTTCCAGCGCGAGCTTGTGCTTGTCGTCCCACTCCTCGTCGGGCACCTTGATGGTGAACACCGCCTCAGCGCTCGCACTCCCGTCACCGCCCGCGCCGAACAGGTCGAATTGCCCCATCGCCTCGGCCCTCTTGGTGCCCAGCACCGATTCGACCGCGTCGGTGTGGACGAGAAACAGGCCCTTGCGTGGGTGGCCGAGCGAGTCGAACGCCCCGGACTTGATCAGCGACTCGGTGACCTTCTTGTTGCAGGCCGCGATGTCGATCTTGTTCAGGTAGTCCGAAAAGTCGGTGAATTTGCCTTTGTCACTTCGGGTTCGGATGATCGACTCGACGACGTTGTTGCCAACGTTGCGCACCGCACCCAGCCCGTAGCGGATGTCGGTGCCCACCGACGCGAAGTTCAGATCCGACTCGTTGACGTCCGGCGGCAGCACGGTGATGCCCAGCTTGCGGCAGTCGGCCAGGTACACGGCGGACTTGTCTTTGTCGTCGCCCACCGAAGTCAACAGCCCGGCCATGTACTCGGCGGGATAGTTGGCCTTCAGGTACGCAGTCCAGTACGACACCATCGCGTATCCGGCGGCGTGGCTCTTGTTGAACGCGTAGTCGGCGAACGGCAGCACGGTATCCCAGAGCGCCTTGATGGCTCCCGCCGAAAAGCCGTTGGCGCGCATGCCTTCAGCGAAGCCCTCGTACTCCTTGTCGAGCACCTCACGCTTCTTCTTGCCCATCGCCTTGCGCAGGATGTCGGCTCGGGCCAGCGAGTAGCCCGCCACCTTCTGCGCGATGCGCATGATCTGTTCCTGATAGACGATCAAGCCGTACGTCTCGGCCAGGATCTCCTGCAGTGGTTCGGCGAGCTCGAGATGGATCGGTTTGACGGGTTGGCGGCCATTCTTGCGGTCGGCGTAGTCGTTGTGGGCGTTCTGCCCCATTGGGCCGGGCCGGTACAGCGCGATGACGGCGACGATGTCCTCGAACCCGGTGGGCTGCATGCGCCGCAGCAGATCGCGCATCGGGCCGCCATCGAGCTGGAAGACCCCGAGAGTGTCGCCGCGGCCGAGGAGTTGGTAGGTGGGCCCGTCGTCGAGCGGCAGCGACTCCAGGTCTACGTCAACGCCCTTGTTGGCCTTGATATTGTCGATCGCGTCGCCGATGATCGTCAGATTGCGCAGACCCAGGAAGTCCATCTTCAGCAGGCCGATGTTCTCGCAGGACGGATAGTCCCAGCCGGTGATGATCGCGCCGTCCTGCGGCCGCTTCCACAGCGGGATGACGTCGGTGAGCGGTTCTGAGCTCATGATCACCGCGCACGCGTGCACGCCGGCGTTGCGGATCAGCCCTTCCAGACCCAGCGCGGTGTCGTAGATCGTCCGCACCTCGGGGTCGGTGTCGATCAGCCCGCGCACCTCGGCGGCTTCCTTGTACCGCTCGTGGGTGGGGTCGGTGATGCCCGAGAGCGGAATGTCCTTGGCCATGATCGCCGGCGGCAGCGCCTTGGTGATCCGGTCGGCGATCGAGAAACCCGGCTGCCCGAAGTGGATACGCGCCGAATCCTTCAGCGCTGCTTTGGTTTTGATGGTGCCGAACGTGATCACCTGGGCGACGCGGTCATGCCCGTACTTCTCGGTGGCATACCGCAGCATCTCGGGACGGCGGCGGTCGTCGAAGTCGATGTCGATGTCGGGCATCGACGCGCGCTCGGGGTTGAGGAAGCGCTCGAACAGCAGCCCGTGCTCGATCGGGTCGATGTCGGTGATGCCGAGCGCATAGGCCACCAGCGACCCAGCGGCCGACCCGCGCCCGGGTCCGACCCTGATGTCGACGGACTTGGCGTAGCCCACGAGGTCGGCGACGATCAGGAAGTAGGACGGGAACCCCTTGTCGCAGATGACCTTGATCTCGTAGGCGGCCCGCTCGGCGTAGCCGTCATGCAACCCGCCGGGGAAGCGCCGCCGCAGACCGGCCTCGACCTCGTGGCGCAGCCAGGACGCCTCGTCGTGGCCGTCGGGCACCTCGAAGATCGGCATGCGGTTGCGCGGTTCCCACACCTCGTCGTAGGGCTGCACTCTCTCGGCGATCAGCAGCGTGGAGTCGCAGGCGCCGGGCACCTGGTCGTCCCACAGCTGTCGCATCTCGGCCGCCGACTTCAGGTAGTAGCCGTCGCCCTCGAACTTGAAGCGGTTGGGGTCCGACAGTGTCTTGCCGGTCTGCACGCACAGCAGCGCCTCGTGGTTGTGGGCGGCGTCGCGGGTGACGTAGTGACAGTCGTTGGTGGCCAGCGGCGCGATGCCCAGCGTGCGGCCGATCTCGAGCAGCCCGTCGCGGACCCGGCGCTCGATAGACAACCCGTGGTCCATCAGCTCGAGGAAGTAGTTGTCGGGCCCGAAGACCTCCCGCCAGCGGGCGGCCGACTCCAAGGCCTCACGCTGCTGGCCGAGCCGCAGCCGGGTCTGCACCTCTCCCGACGGGCACCCGGTGGTGGCGATGATCCCGTCAGCGTGCTCGGCGACCAGCTCGGCGTCCATGCGCGACCACTTGCCGAGCTGCCCCTCGAACGACGCCAGCGACGACAGCTTGAACAGGTTACGCGCACCGGCGGCGTTCTCGGCGACCATCGTCAGGTGCGTGTAGGAGCCGCTGCCGGAGACGTCGTCGTCCTTCTGGCTTGGGTCGCCCCACAGCACTCGACGGGTGTCGAACCGCGAGCCGGGTGCGACGTACGCCTCGATGCCGATGATCGGCTTGATGCCGGCCTTGGTTGCCTCGGAGTAGAACTCGCTGGCCCCGAACATGTTTCCGTGATCGGTCATGCCGATGGCCGGCATGTCCAGCCGCTGCGCCTCGGCCAGCATCGGCGCGATCTTCGCAGCACCATCCAGCATCGAATACTCGGTGTGGTTGTGCAGGTGCACGAAAGAACCATTCATAGGGAGGCCAGTCTATGGCGGCCCACCGACACCTTTCGGCGTGTCGCGCCGTGTGTCTTTCTCAAGCCGGCTGGCGCAGCAATCGCGCCGTGTCGTCGGCCTGTTGAGCGGTCAGATCGCCGGAGAGTTCGAGCGACGCCGAGTCGATGCGCGCGGTGATCTGCGGTGCAGAGACGACGACGCCGTCGCGGACGAACGCCAGCTGCCGGCCGACGTTGGCGGCGGTGATGTCCCCGAACGCCGTCGCCGACGCGGGCTGCATCGTCACCCGCACCACGTAGACCTCGGATACCGGCGACTTCACCGAGTCGACCCGGGTCAATTGCAGCTCGATGACCTGCGGGGCAAGAACGTACGCGGCCGTGCGGGTCATGTCGCATAGCGTCACCACCGCCGATGCGGGGAGCACAGGCGGCGGCCCCTGAGCGGACGGACACTCGTCCGGGCTGCGGACATCCTGGACCGGGCGCACCGGGAGCGGCTTGATGTTGGATGCCGGGGCTGTGGGCGTGCGCGGCGTGCTCGGCGCGGAGTCGGCCTGCTTGTCGCCGACGAGCTGCAGCAGCACGCTGCCCACGATCGCGACGACCACGCCGAGACTGCCGATCAGCGCGAGTACGGCGAGGGATTTCCTCAACATTGCGCTGCGGCGGCGTCGCTCGATCACGACGGGAGTGTCGCACGCTGTGGCCCCGGTTCAGCGGGTGTGGGCCTTCGCCGCAAGCCGTCGAGGGTGAGGACGGCGAGCGCACTCCAGATCAGCGCGAAACCGACCCAGCGTGCCGTCGGCATCGGCTCGTGGCCGACCAACACGCCCCACGCCATCTGCAGCCCGGGATTGAGGTATTGCAGCAGGCCGAGCGTGATCAGCGGCAGCCGCTGCGCCGCCGCTGCGAACAGCAGCAGCGGGATCGCGGTCACCGGTCCGGCCAGCACCATCAGCGCCGCATGTCCGGCACCGAGGCCGACGAAATGTGCGTGGTGAATCACTTGCAGCGCAACGAGATAGCCGCCGGCCAACGGCAATGCGAGCAGTGACTCAACCGCGACGCTGATTCGCGGGTCGGCCGTCACCACCTTTTTCACCAGCCCATACACGCCGAACGACGTGGCCAGCGCCAGCGCGATCACCGGCAGCCCGCCCAGTTGGGCAGTCAGGACGGCTACCGCCGCGACCGCGATCGCCAACGCGACCAACTGCAGCCGCCGGATCCGCTCGCGCAGAATCACCACGCCCAGCGCCACCGAAACCAACGGATTGTCGAAGTACCCGAGCGCGGCATCGACCACGTGCCCATGGGTCACCGCGAAAATGTATGTGCCCCAGTTGATGCCGATCAGCGCCGACGCCCCGGCCAGCAGTAGCCAGGTGCGGCGGCTGAGCCGGCGCAGGTCTGCGAGTTTGCGCGCGGCGGCCAGTACCAGAACCAGGAACGCCGCGGTCCACACGTAGCGGTGCGCGAGCACCTCCAGCGATCCGGCGGGCAGCAGCAGCGGGAAGAAGCCCGGGCACAACCCCCACCACACGTATGCGCCGACGCCGCAAGCCAGGCCCGCCCTGCGGACGTCACTCACGACTGTCCGCGGAGCACGTCGAGCGCATGGTCAAGGTCGGGCGGATAGGGAGCGGTGATCTCGACACGCCGGCCGTCGGCGGGGTGGGCGAAGGCCAGAGACCACGCGTGCAGCCACTGATGGTCCAGTCCGAGCTTTTTCGCCAGCGTCGGATCGGCCCCGTAGGTGAGGTCGCCGACACACGGGTGGTGCAGCGCGGCGAAGTGCACGCGGATCTGATGCGTGCGGCCAGTTTCCAGATGGATTTCCAGAAGGCTTGCCGCACGGAACATCTCGATGGTGTCGTAGTGAGTGATGCTGTGACGTCCCCGCTCGCTGACCGTGAACTTCCAGTCGTGCCCGCGATGACGGCCGATCGGCGCGTCGATGGTGCCACTGGACGGGTCCGGATGTCCCTGCACCACAGCGTGATAGCGCTTCTCGACGATGCGCTGCTTGAACGCACGCTTCAGCACGGTGTAGGCGCGCTCCGACAGCGCCACCACCATCACCCCCGACGTGCCGACATCCAGCCGGTGCACGATGCCCTGCCGCTCGTGGATGCCCGACGTGGTGATGCGAAAACCCGCCGCGGCCAAGCCGCCCAGCACGGTTGGGCCGCTCCAGCCGACCGAGGCGTGGGCGGCGACGCCGGCGGGTTTGTCGACCGCGACGATGTCGTCGTCGGCGTAGAGCACCGTCATGCCGGCGACTTCCTCGACCCGGTTCTCCAGCGGCGCAGGGGCTTCCGGCAGCCGCACCTCCAGCCATGCACCCGCGGTCAGCCGGTCCGACTTGCCGGCGCGGGCGCCGTCGATGTCGACCGCACCCTCCTCTGCGAGTGCTGCGGCAGCGGTGCGCGACAGTCCCAGCAGCCGGGCCAAACCGGCGTCGACGCGCATGCCGGCCAGCCCCTCCGGCACGGGCATCGAGCGGTCTGCCATCAGCGCTTGGCGCTGCTGGCCGCGTCGTCGGACGTCCGCTTGCCCACGGTGTCGAAGTCGTAGCCGAACACCATCCTGGGCATTTGTTCATGTTAGCTGCGTTGGGTGCGGGAGAAACCCGCAGGTCATAGCGTTGAGATCGTCAAGCCGTGACGGATGCCGCCGAAACTGCTGCGGACGCTCTGCGGACGAGCTCACGCCGGCAGCGGCTCACAGCCCAACAACCGAGCCAGCCAATGAAACTCCGACGGCTCCCAGAACGCCTGACACGCCTGACAGCGACACCCGTTCTCCGACACCCGCAACACCCGCACCCGCACCGACTCGCCGGCGTCGTCGCGGTAGGCGAACCGCGCACCGCAGCGCGGGCACGGAACATGCAACGACACCACCGGCCGCCGGTCCAACAGATCGGCCCCGGTGAGCACCCACCGCTCCAGCCGGTCGCAGTAGTCGTCGATCAGATCGCAGTCCTGCGGCCGCCAACCCCGGCCGGCCAGCGCCCGCAGCCGCTCGAGCGTGCCGTTGCCGTCAGGCTCCCAACCCGCCACCGTCGCGTCCACATCAACCAGCAACGTCAACACGTCGATGCGGCACGGCGCGCCGTCCGCCGAACTCCGCTACGCCGAACCGGCGTCCGACGCAACGCACCCCGCAACCTGACGTACAGCGAATCCTGCCACCGGCACACCCCACCCACCCACTGCGGCTGCGGATCCGCCAACGCGTACACGGCTGTATCTAGCCGCCGCCGCGCCACCGGCAACGGGCCATCGTCAGACACCAGCAGCGCCTCCGCCAGAGCTCACAACGGCAACGCTAGCCGATCACGGTACAAACACTGGTACAAAACACCGCTCCGAGCGCCAAGCGACCCCAACACTGCCCCTTGACGCTGCTGCAAATTAGACAGACAGTGATGGATGACGCCTGACCGTGACCGGCTTCGATAGCCGAGCAGGTAGCACTGCCCTCAGGGAAGGACCGTCTGATGCCCAAGGTTGAAGAAGGGCCGCCCGGACCGCCCAGGTTCTCACACAACTGGCCGCGTAGCACCGGAACCGCGATGTGTGACCGACCCCAAAAGCGTGGTTGGCGGTGTGCGCTCGGCCCCCACCCTCACGGCACACCATGCGCGGCCCTGCCACGTTGGTGGAATGTAGCCGCAAACCTCCGTTGGGCGCGGCAAAGCTACCCGCTCTGAGCGACAAACTACGACGCCGCCCACACCCACCATTTCTTTTGGTGGATATTGTCGATAGATAGATCAGATTTGACTGAGCGTCAGAGCTTGAATCAAGATCAAAAAAACTTTCAGCTGCGTGTGCAAATGTTTGACTGAGCCGTCAACAACGAGGTGGAGGCACCACAGTGAAGCGCGGTCGTCGGGCAGGCATCGAGGACGCTGGATAAAAGCCAACGGCGAGCCGTCAGCCGCCCATGGCACCGGTAAGCGTTGGCGCGCACGCTATGTCGACGACCGCGGCCACGAGCACGCCAAGGGGTTCAGCCGTAAGACGGACGCGCAGTTATGGCGAGGTTGTCCCGGGTTTCGTAGAACTTGAGGTGGCGGTCCCCCGCTCGAGACCTGTGGTAGGTGTCGGGCGTTCGGCCAAAGAACTCCGACAGCAAGGGAACCGCCGTGAAGAAGAGTAGCCAAATCCAGCCTGTGGGTGCGACCGCGTTACCGGAGCGGGTCAGTGTGGCGATGACCGAGATCGCCGAGAACATGCACGAGGTCTGCTGGCCTTCGCGGTGGGCGCCGGCCTGCCGGTGATGCAGGCGTTGATGGAGGCCGACGTGGCCGTGGCGGCCGGGCCGAAGGGCAAACACAATATGACACGGACCGCGGTGCGCCACGGCCGCGAGCGCGGGTCGGTGACCCTGGGTGGCCGACGGGTGTCGCTGACCCGGCCGCGGGTGCGGGCCGCCGACGGGACCGGCGAACTGCCGATCGCCTCGTATGAGCTGTTCACCTCGACCGAGATCCTGGGCAAGATGGCGATGGAGAAGATGCTGGCCGGGCTGTCGGCCCGCCGCTACCCGGTCGGGCTGGAGCCGGTCGGCGAGCGGGTCGGCGAAACGTCCTCGGCGACAACCAAGTCGGCGGTCTCCCGCCGTTTTGTGGCGATGACTGAAACCGCGCTGGCCCAGCTGCTTTCACAGGATCTGTCCGGACTGGAGCTGGTCGCGTTGATGATCGACGGCGTGCACTTCGCCGAGACGTGCTGCATCGTGGCCCTCGGTATCGGCATCGACGGGGTTAAGCATCCGCTGGCGCTGGTGCAGGGCTCAACCGAGAACGCCACCCTGGTCACCGGCCTGCTCGTCAGCCTGCGGGAACGGCGCCTGGACGTGACCCGCCCGATGCTGGTCGGGATCGACGGGTCCAAGGCGCTGCGCAAGGCCGTCCTTGACGTGCTCGACCACCCGATCATCCAACGCTGCCAACTACACAAAGATCAGAAACGTCAAAGACCACCTGCCGCAACGACTTCGCAGCAGTATGGGACGCAGAATGACCGACGCCTACCATGCCGGCTCGGCACTGGAGGCCGAGGCCGCGCTGCTGGCCCTGGCCACGGAGTTGGACCGCACCCATCCTGGGGCGGCGGCCAGCCTACGCGAGGGTCTCGACGAAACGCACACGGTGCTACGCCTCGGCGTGCCACCCACCCTGGCCCGAACGCTGCGCTCAACGAACTGCATCGAGTCGATGGTCTCGGTCTGCCGCGAACACGCCGCCAACGTCAAACGCTGGCGCGACGGACAGATGGCGCTGCGCTGGTGCGCGGCCGGGATGGTCAAGGCCGGCAAGCAGTTCCGCCGCGTCAACGGTCACCTGCACCTGCCGTCACTCCGAGCAGCTCTCGAACGTGAATTCGCCCAACCCGTCGGGCCCGACGTGCACAATGACGACGTGAGCGCAGCCTGATGCTCACCGGACCGCCGCCGAAGTTCCACGAAACCTGGGACATCCTCAGTTATGGCTCGACAAGCAGACGGCGGCAATCATCGGGGGAACTCACGTTGCTCCCCGAGATGCTCAGCTGACCGTGCAGCTCTGGTGCGAGATGTGGCTGCAGGGTTACACGGTGCACCGTGCCTCGACAGTGCGCGCAGCCGGGTGCATATTCGCCGGATCGTCGAGGAGTTCGGCGATATGCCGCTGTCGGCCGTGCGCCCGTCACACGTCAAGACGTGGATGGCGCGCCTACAGGCCGACGGCGCGGCACCGGCCTACGTCCACGTTCTGCACACCCGGCTTTCACAGATTTTCTCCGACTCTGTCCACGATGGTCTGCTCGGCCGCAATCCGTGCTCGCGCCGAACGTCACCGCCAGCGGGCAAGCAGAAGCCCTACTTTGCAAGCACCGAACAGATTTGGGCGCTCTACGACGCGATGCCCGACCGTCTCCGGGTCGCTGTGCTGCTGGGCGCGTTCGCTGGTCTGCGGATCTCGGAAGTCTGTGCGCTGCGCGTCGACGACGTCGACTTCACCCGCGGCATAGTGCACCCGAAACGGCAGTGGCCGGACCGTCCGCTCAAGACCGCGGGCAGCGACCAGGCAATCCCGATTCCACGCGAGCTCACCCTGCTGCTGGCGGCGTCGGTGCAGGCCTACCCCGGCGAGTGCATGGTCACCGATGCGCTGGGATCCCGGTGCGCGCCGTGGACGCTCGAGCGCGCGATCCGCGCCGCGCGCTCCGAGATCGAAGGGTTACCGCCCAGATTCACGTTCCATGACTTGAGGCACTATCTGGCGTCGCTGCTGATCGCCTCCGGCGCGGACATCAAAACCATTCAGGCCCGGCTGCGTCGCGCCAGCGCCACCACCACCCTCAACGTCTACGGGCATCTGTGGCCGGATGCCGACGAGTCCACCCGGGCCGCGATCGCGGGCGTGATCGCCGACCGCCTCGGATCTCCTGCGGACGCTCTGCGGACGGACGAGGGCTGATTAACGGGTTCTTGCAGGTGAATGGGGTTCGCGGCCCACTCTGTCGAAGTCGTGGCCGAACACCGACAGCGCGACGAGCAGCACCGCTCCGCCGACCACGCATGCGTCGGCGACGTTGAACACCGGCCACCAGCCGATCGACAGGAAGTCCACGACGTGCCCGCGCAGCGGGCCGGGCCAGCGCAAGAATCTATCGACCAGGTTGCCCAGCGCGCCGCCGAGAATCATGCCGAGCCCGACCGCCCACCACGGCGAGACCAGCCGCCGGCCCATCCAGATGATGCCGACCACGACTGCGCTGGCGATCAGCGTGAGAATCCAGGTGTATCCGGTGGCCATCGAGAAGGCTGCGCCGGAGTTGCGGACCAGCGTCCACGTCACGGTGTCGCCGATGATCGACACCGGCTGCCCGGGGTTGAGCAGGCGCACGGCGAGAACCTTGGTGGCGATGTCGGCAGCGAGAATCACCGCGGCGACCGCGACGAGCAACCTCACCCGGCGGCGGGGCGCAGGACTCCTGGCGTCGTCGGTGGGCGGACTCGACTCGTCACTCACTCCCCCATCATCCCAAAGCGGCTCGTGCGGCATGATTCGCCCATGAGCCGCGTCACCGTCGTGACCACCGGCGGCACGATCGCGTCGGCGGCCGACGACCACGGCGTGCTTCGCCCCGCGCGCACCGGAGCAGAACTCGTCGCCGGCCTTGACGTCGAGGTCGTCGACGTGATGAACCGAGACAGCTCCCAATTGTCCGTCGGGGACTGGGATCTCATCGCCTCCGCGATCGCTGCCGCGGTCGAGAGCGGCGCCGACGGCGTCGTCGTCACCCACGGCACCGACACGCTTGAGGAGACCGCACTGTGGCTGGAGCTGACCTACGACGGTGTAACTCCGGTGGTGCTGACGGGTGCGGCGAAGAGCGCGGACGCGCCCGACGCGGACGGGCCGGCGAATCTTCGCGACGCGGTGGCGCTGGCCGACAGCGAGCTAGCCCGCGGCCAGGGCGTGCTGATCTGTTTCGGCGGTGCGGTGTTGGAGCCGTGGGGTTTTCAGAAGGTCGCCGCAGGCTTCGACGGCCTGCGGTTCAGCGGCGCCAAGGAGCGACGGTTTCTGGGCACAGCGTCCGCAGCGTCGGCCCCGCGCGTCGACGTGGTCGCGTGTTATCTGGGTGCGGACGCGGTGGCGCTCGACGCGTGCGTGGCTGCGGGTGCGCGCGGGGTGGTGCTGGAGGCGCTCGGGGCGGGGAACGCCGGTGACCCGATCATCGACGCGGTGCGCCGGCATTGCGCCGCGGGTGTCGCGGTGGCGGTGTCGACGCGCGTGCCTTCCGGGCGGGTCAGCGCGCGCTACGGCCCGGGCCGGGAGTTGGTGCAGACCGGTGCTGTGGAGCTGCACCGGCTGCGCCCGCCGCAGGCGCGGGTGCTGCTGATGGCCGCGCTCGCGACGGGTTCACCGGTCGGCGAGGTCGTCGCCCGCTGGGGCTGACTGGTCGAGTAGGTCGTCGACGTAGTCGGGCCAGTCGAGGCTGTCGACAGGGTTGGCGCGCTGCAGCGCGGGGTCATCGGCGGCGAGCGTGCGAGCGGGGCCGGGGCCCCTGGCCCGGGTCTCAAACCGGACAGTCACGACGCCGTGGCCGGCGCCCTGCACCCAGCCGTGACCCCACTGGCGGTGGTGTACGTCGTCGCCGATGCGCCAGCCGGTGGCGACGGCTGCCGGCGTGGTGGCGGACTGCGTGTCGGTGGGCTCCGCCCAGGCGTCGAGATCGGGGAACAGCGGTTCCTGCAGCACTTCGCTCAGTCCCGAAAAGCCAACGCCGACAAGTCTTATCGGACCGACTTCAAGCGGGTCGAGCAGGAGCCGGCGGGCGGCAGCGATTAATGTCGTCGACTCGGCGGTGGCGTACGGAAGCGTCAGCGAGCGGGTCAGCGTGCTCATGTCGGAGCGCTTCAGTTTGACGGTGACCGTGCGCGCGCCGCGGCCGTCCTTGAGCAGCCGTTGGTGGGCGTGCTCGCCGATCGGGCCGACCTCCTGCTGCAGCTGCCCCAGCGTCGTCAGGTCTTCTGCGAACGTCGACTCGGCACTGATCTGCTTGGCCTCGGCCCGCTCGGCGACTGGCCGGTCGTCGATGCCGCGTGCGAGCCTGTGCAGGGCCGGCCCGACCGTCGCGCCGAGGATGTCGGCCGCCTCGGCGTCGGTCAGCTCGGCGAACTGCCCGATGGTCTGGATGCCGAGCCGGTGCAGCTTCTCCTCCGCGACCGGCCCGATCCCCCACAGCCTGCGCACCGGCAGCCCGCTCAGCAGCAGACGTTCCTCGTCGCGGGCGACGACGCGGACGCCGTCGGGCTTGGCCAACTCGGAGGCGATCTTGGCGAGCTGCTTGCCCGAGCCGGCGCCGACGGACGCGGTGAGGCCCGTTTCGTCGCGGACCCGGCCCCTCAGCTCTTCGCAGAACGTCTCGACGTCGGCCGCCGTCATCCCGGCAAGCCCGGCCGGTTCGCCGAACGCCTCGTCGTACGAAAGTTGTTCGAGCACAGGCATCATCGCGCGCACGGTGTCGAAGACGCGTCTGCTGGCCACCCCGTAGACGACCCCGCGGGGCGGCAGCACGACCGCATGGATACCGACGAGGCGGCGCGCCTGGTGCATGGGCATCGCCGAGCGCGCGCCGAAGACGCGGGCCTCGTAGCTGGCACCCGCGACGACGCCGCGTCCGCCGAGGCCGCCGACCAGGACCGGCCGGCCGCGCAGGGTGGGCCGAGTCAGCTGCTCGACGGACGCGAAGAACGCGTCCATGTCGATGTGCAGGACCCACCGGGACATGCCGATCAGGCTACGGTCGATCAATCCCCCCGCGCCGAACGTTGGGTTGAGACACGCCAAACGCGAAAATGCGTGCATCAAGTCCACACTCGGCCGGTGTGGTCAGGCCTTCGCGATCGCCACCCGCACGCCGTCGCCGATGGCGACGCCGTCGTCCGGCTCTCCGAAATCGAAACGCGTCGCGAGGATTTCCCGGGCGATGAGGTCGCGGTGGGCCCGGGCCCAATCGGACCGCTCGGCCGGCACCGCCATCACCACGGTGATCCGGTCCGAAACATCGAGCCCGGTGGACTTGCGCAGCTCCTGCAACTCGCGGATGCGGTCCTTGGCCCAGCCCTCTGCCTCGAGCTCCGGCGTGACGGTGCCGTCGAGCACCACCAAGCCCGCGCCGTCCGGCAGTGCCGCCGTGTACTCCGGGTCCGCGGCGACGAGCCGCGACGAGAACTCGTGCGGCTGCAGCACCGCGGGTCCCGCGGTCAGCGTGCCGTCGGCGTTCGCGACGGCCTCCCCCGCCTTGACCGCCTTGATCGCGGCCTGCACGTTCTTGCCCAGCCGCGGCCCCGCGACGCGCGCGTTGACGGTCAGCTCGAATCGGCCGTAGGCGGCGATGTCATCGGTGAGCTCGACGCTCTTGACGTTGAGCTCGTCGGCGATCAGTTCGGTGTATGGCGCCAACCGCGACGGATCCTGAACGGCCACAGTCATTTTCGGCAATGGCAGGCGGACCCGCAGCTTCTTCGCCTTGCGCAACGACGACGCGGCCGAGCAGATCTCGCGCACTAGGTCCATGTCGGCCACCAGGTTCGCGTCGGCCGGAAGCTCGCCCTCTGCCGGCCAGTCGGTCAGATGCACCGACCGCTCCCCCGTCACGCCGCGCCAGATCACCTCCGTCGTCAGCGGCAGCAGCGGAGCGGCCAGCCGCGATGTCACCTCCAGCACGGTGTGCAGTGTGTCGATAGCGTCGGGATCCTCGTCCCAGAACCGCTGGCGCGACCGTCGCACGTACCAATTCGTCAATGCATCGGTGAAGAGCCGCAGTTCCTCGCACGCACCCGAGATGTCGTACACGTCGAGCGCGGCGGTCAGGTCGTCACGGAGCGCCGCCAGCTTGGCCAGGATGTAGCGGTCAAGCAGGTGGGTGGAATTTGTCTGCCAATCACCGACTTTCGGCGCGTACAGGGTTAGGAAGCTGTACGCGTTCCACAACGGCAGCAGCACCTGCCGCACGCCGTCGCGGATGCCCTGCTCGGTGACGATCAGGTTGCCGCCCCGCAGGATGGGCGAGGCCATCAGGAACCACCGCATCGCATCGGACCCGTCGCGGTCGAACACCTCGGTGACGTCGGGATAGTTGCGCAGCGACTTGCTCATCTTCTGGCCATCGTTGCCTAGCACGATCCCGTGGGCGACGCAGGTGGTGAACGCCGGACGGTCGAACAGCGCGGTGGCGAGGATGTGCAGCGTGTAGAACCAGCCGCGGGTCTGGCCGATGTACTCGACGATGAAGTCGCCGGGGAAATGCGCTTCGTCCTCTCCCGCCGCCCCACCCAAGAACCAGTCGACGTTCTCGAACGGGTAGTGCACCTGCGCGTACGGCATCGATCCGGAGTCGAACCAGACGTCGAACACGTCGGGGATGCGGCGCATGACCGAACGGCCCGTCGGATCATCGGGATTCGGCCGCGTCAGCTCGTCGATGTAGGGCCGGTGCAGGTTGTCGGGGCGCACTGCGAAGTCGCGCTCCAGCTCGTCGAGACTGCCGTACACGTCGATGCGCGGGTAGGCGGGGTCGTCGGACACCCACACCGGAATCGGCGTGCCCCAGTAGCGGTTTCGGGAAATGGACCAATCCCGCGCGCCCTGGAGCCATTTCCCGAACTGGCCGTCCTTGACGTGCTCCGGATACCAGGTGATCTGCTCGTTCAGCTCGACCATCCGGTCGCGGAACTCGCTGACCTTGATGAACCACGACGACACTGCCCGGTAGATCAACGGGTTGCGGCACCGCCAGCAGTGCGGATAGGAGTGCTCGTAGGTTTCGTGGCGCAGCAGCACCGCGTCGTTGACGGCCGCGGAGCCGGTGCCGTTCTTCAGGTCTCGAATGATCTGCGGGTTGGCGTCGAACACGTGCTGATTCGCGTAGTCCGGGACCGTGGCGTCGAAGCGGCCCTTGGAGTCGACCGGCGTGACGGGCACGATGCCGGCCGCATCGGCGGCGTTCTTGTCGTCCTCGCCGTAGGCCGGCGACATGTGCACTATCCCGGTGCCGTCCTCGGTGCTGACGAACTCGCCGGGCAGCACTACAAAGCTGTTCGGCGCGTCCATGAAGTACGGGAACGGCGGCAGGTAATGGGTGCCCAGAAGATCTGAGCCACTTAGGGTTCCGAGAATCTCCGGCTCTTCACCGAGCTCCCGCGCATAAGCCGCCAGGCGCGCCTTCGCCAACACGTACCGGTGCTGCCCCACAACGACCACGACGTACTCCACGCCGGGATTCACCGCGACCGCCTGGTTCGACGGCAGAGTCCACGGCGTCGTCGTCCAGATCAGCAGATACGCCCCGTCCAATGCGCCGCCGACGACCTTGAAGCCGACGGTGATCGCTGGGTCCTGCCGGCTCTGGTAGACGTCGTCGTCCATCCGCAGCTCATGGTTGGACAGCGGCGTCTCGTCGCGCCAGCAGTACGGCAGCACGCGGTAGCCCTCGTAGGCCAACCCCTTGTCCCACAGCTGTTTGAACGCCCAGATCACCGACTCCATGAAGGACAGGTCCAGCGTCTTGTAGTCGTTGTCGAAGTCGACCCAGCGGGCCTGGCGGGTGACGTATTCGCGCCATTCGTCGGTGTAGCGCAGCACCGACTCGCGGCACGCCTCGTTGAACTCGGCGATACCCATCGAGTCGATCTGCGATTTGTCGGTGATGCCGAGCTGTCGCTCCACCTCGAGTTCGGCTGGCAGGCCGTGGGTGTCCCAACCGAAGCGGCGGTCCACCTTGTAGCCGCGCATCGTCCGATAGCGCGGGACGATGTCCTTGACGTATCCGGTGAGCAGATGGCCGTAGTGCGGCAGCCCGTTGGCGAACGGCGGGCCGTCGTAGAACACGTATTCCGGCGAGCCGTTGCGACGGGCGATGCTGGCCCGGAAGGTGTCGTCGGCCGCCCAGTACTGGAGAACCTGCTGCTCGAGCGCCGGGAAATCGGGCGAACCCCCGCGTTGGTCGGCGCCCAAGTCGGTGCGCGGATAGGCGGGTTGGCTCACGGCGGGTCTCTCCTGTGCCTCGTGTGGTGTCCAGGCACGGGGACGACGACGCGCTCGGGCGCGTGCCGCGGTACCACCCCGCTTGCCACGTGGTGCGTGGCCGCTCATTCGTGGGCTGTGACGGGCCTACCCGTTCGGTTCTACTGAGCTTGTCGAGCTGTTCTTCCGAAGGCTCCCCGGTGATTGCCGGATCGGTACCGTTGCCGCGATTCTACCGAGCTACGCAGTCGCAAAATCGAGCGGACTCGCCTCCGACGTCAGCTCGATGAGCGCGAGCGCGAACTGCGCGGCCAGGTCGTCGACCGTGGTATGAGCCATCCGCCGGGTGTCGTACCACCAGTCGAGCTGCATGACGCCACCGCGGGGATAGGCGCGCAGGACCACCGCGTGACCGTCAGCCGGGATCACGTCGACACGCGACGGCTCCAGCCGCTCGTAGTACGTGAAGGCGATCGCGGGAGGCGAAACAGCGCTCTTGACGGCCGAGTGCAGCCCGCGGTGCACGGCGTTCAGGACGCCGGTCGCGTCCAATGGCCGGGCTGATACACAGCCCAACTGGACTCGGTGGCCGTGGACGTCCACACGCAGCTCTCCACCGCCGACCGCGCGCCCGATGGTTCGGCACAGGGCCGCGAGAAGCAACTCCTCTGCGGTGACTCCGAGGTACTGCCGCGCCTCGTCGAGCTCGGTGGTGAGCAGTTCGGTCAACGGAGCGGAAAGCTTAGCCAAGTCGTCGGGGCGGGCCGGCCCAGCAACGTCGTGGTCGGTCATCCGCAACGGTGTCAACACTCGTGTCTCGGACATGACGCCAACCGTACGCCGCTGTCCCAGTTTTGGGAGACATGTACCGAAACTGTAACGACAACGTCAATAACGGGGCACCCATCTCGAGTTTGCTCAGGGCTGCCCAACACAGGGAAAAACGGCTATGGTTAGCGGGTGCCACGGACAGATGAGAATGGCAGGCAACTGAAGGCTCTGCTCGGCTACCTGCTCGACGGAGAGGTCGACGCGAAGGAGATCTACGACGCGCTCGGAGTCGCCAGTAGCACCTACTACCGGCGGATCAAGGAGCGCGACTACCCCAACGCCGAGGAACTGCGCCGTGTCGCGGACAGATTCGATCTCAGCTATCCCGACCTTCAGGTCCGGTTCGGGCTGATGAGCCATCACGAGGTGACCAGCTACATCGAGTCCGCGCCGTTCCGTGTTACGACCGACACCCTCACCACTACCACGCGGCCGAGGCTCGAAGAGTTGAAACCGCGCGCCGATGCGCCCCCGTTGTAGCGGGGTTAGCTGTAACATTTGCTGACCAAGCCCAAGCACGAAGGCACGACCGCATGGCCCTAGCTTCTCTCATCACGATCACGCTGGCGTGCATCGCGTGGAGCCTGTGGATCCGGCGGGTCACGTGGACGTGCCGATGGGAGGTCGCGGCAACTCTGAACATCGCGTTGCAGGGCGCCGCGGTGCTGCTCATGTCGCCGCTGGCGTCGGCCACGCTCGGGCATGCGCTCTACGAGCTCACCGGCAAGTGGAACCTCGAGGACTACATCGGCCACGACTGCTACGTCGTCGCCGCGTCGGCGATCGTGTACAACGCGCTCGGCCGGCTGCAGGAGGACCACGCGATGCAGGAGTCGTTCAAGCAGTACGTCGAACGCCCGGCCACACTGTGCATCCCGCTGCTGCTCGCGACGTTTTCAATCGGCAACGGGGCGGCGATCTACCGGCCCGACTTCTTCGACGTGCCCACCGACTTCTGGCTGTCCGCGTACTGGCTGCTGCTCTGCGGCACGCTGATCTACCTTCTGGCGTACGGCTCGCGGGCACTGCTGGTTCTGCGCAGGGATCCCCGGTCGCGGCGCATCGCCAACGTGTACCTCGCGGCGTCGATCAGCGGAATAATCGCCTGCGCAGTGCGAATCACGACGGCCTATGTGAAACCGCTCCAGGCGCTGGAGGGCGGCACGCTGGTGTGGTTCTTCGCCTGCGCATGCGGTGCCGGGTTCGCATTAGCGTCGGCGCACTCGTGGCGGATCAAGACCAAATGGTTCACCGGCGCCACTCGCTGACCCGATCCCGCAGATGACCACCGTCGGCTTGTGGCGGGCCATTGGACCCTGCCGATAGCGCCCGCAGTGGGCGAAGATCGACGGACATCAACCAAGGAGCGTTGGCCATGAAGCTGCCGATCATCATCGATCCACGACGCTTTGATGCCGTGATCATCGATGCCCACGCGGTAAGGGCCGACTACGACTCGTCTGCCGCGCTCGTCAACAAGCTAACGGATGCCGGCGTGGCGACGGCCGTCTACTCTTTGGACACCACGGCCGACACCCTTGCCGCATTGTTCGACGTCTGTGTCGACGGCGCGAACGCCTCGCGCCTGCGCGAAGCGGCGCGACAGCTCAAATCGGTGCCCGAGCGCTCCGTCGTCGTCACGACGACCGCCGAGGCTGCCGATGCGGCGTGCATCGTCGGCTTCGCGCAGGTGATCGGCATAGACCACGAAGGCGACGAACTCATCCGGTCAGGCGCCGACGTCGTCGTGCACGGCCTCTTCCAGATGGAGGTCCGCACCGGCGACCAACGAATGTCGCTGCGCACCAACGCGCTTGACGCCTACGGCCAGTTGGTGGGGATCGTGTCGGACCGCCAGCCGTTCGTGTGCCTGGACTTCGACGGCACGTTGTCGGAGATCGTGGCCGATCCCGACGCCGCCACGCTGGTGGACGGTGCGGCCGACGCTCTCAAGCACATGGCGGCGCAGTGCCCGGTCGCGGTCGTCAGCGGCCGAAACGTAGCGGACCTGCAGGCCCGGGTGGGCGTGCCGGCACTGTATTACGTCGGCTCGGACGGGTTGGAAATGATCGCGCCCGACGGCAGTCAGTACCAGAATGAGTCGGCGACCGTTACGGCGGAGGTGCTGGCCGACGCGGCCGACGATCTGCGCCGTGACCTCGATGGCGTTCCGGGAGCGCATGTCGAGCACAAGCGGTTCGCGGTCACGGTGCACTACCGCAACGTCGACAGCGACCATGTCGGAGAAGTGATGGCAGCCGCGCACACGGTCAGCCGCAGGCACGGACTCGGCCTGACCACGGGCCGCAAAATGGTCGAGCTGCGGTCGAACATCGACTGGCACAAGGGCAAAGTTCTCCAGTGGATCCATGACCGGATCCCGCCCACACCCCGGATGCTGCCGATCTACGTCGGAGACGACCTCGCCGACGAAGATGCATTCGACGTCCTTCGCTTCCACGGCGTCGGCATCGCCGTGCAGTCCGAAGAGGGCGGCGACCGGCCGACTGCGGCGAGTTTCTCGCTGAAGAACCCCCGCGAGGTTTGCGAGTTCGTCCGTCGTGGCGCGAACTGGTTGGCGTACCAGCGTGAATCTGCAAGGATCGCTTGGTCTTACACGTTCGAGGGTTACGACCCGCCGACCGAGAAGCTGCGCGAAGCGCTCTGCACGGTGGGCAACGGTTATTTCGCCACCCGTGGTGCCGCGCCGGAGTCCAAGGCGGGGCAAGTGCACTACCCCGGGACTTATGCCGCCGGGGTGTACAACCGGCTTGACGACGTCGTCAGTGGCCACCACACCGATCACGAGAGTCTGGTGAACCTGCCGAATTGGCTTGCGCTGACATTCCGTATTGACGGCGGGGACTGGTTCGACGTCGACTCCGTGGAACTGCAGTCGTACCGGCAGACTCTCGACTTGCGCCAAGCGGTGCTGATCCGCGAACTGCGCTTCCGTGACCACGACGGCCGAACGACCAGCGTGACCCAACGCCGGCTGGTCGGAATGCATGTGGCGCACGTGGCCGCGCTGGAGACGACGATCGTGGCCGAAGACTGGTCGGGCACGATCGACATCCGCTCGACAATCGACGGGCAGGTCCGCAACAACAACGTTGAGCGGTATCGCGACCTGGCCAGTAACCATCTGCACGGGATGAAAAAGGCTGAGATCGCCGAGAATTCGGTGCTGATGTCCGTCCAGACGACGCAATCGAAGATTCCCATCGCGCTGGCGGCGCGGACCACCGTGTGGCATGGCGATTCCCCGGCGGCGGCGACGTACCGATTCGTCGACGACGAATTCGAGGTCGGCCACGAGATCTTCGGGCGGTTGGCGACGGGCCAGGTACTGACGGTGGAGAAGGTGGTCACGTTGGTGACCGGTCGCGACGTCGCGACCTCGGAGGCCGCGGTCGGTGCGGAGCGCCGCCTGGGCCGCCAGGGACGGTTCGAGGAGATACTCGGGGCACACAAGCTGGCGTGGGCGCATCTGTGGGAACGCCTGAACCTCGAATTCGACGATCACGAAGAGGAATTGCGGATTCTGCGGCTGCACATGCTGCATTTGTTGCAGACCGTGTCTTATCACAGCGACGACATCGACGTGGGCGTGCCGGCCCGCGGTCTGCACGGTGAGGCGTACCGCGGCCACATCTTCTGGGACGAGCTGTTCATCTTCCCGGTGCTCAACCTGCGGCTGCCCGTCGTCACCCGGACGTTGTTGCAATACCGCTACCGACGGCTTCTGGAAGCGCGACGGGCAGCCACGCTGGCGGGTTACCGGGGCGCGATGTATCCGTGGCAGTCGGGCAGTGACGGTCGCGAGGAAAGCCCTGCGCTGCACCTGAATCCGCGCTCCGGTCGCTGGCGCCCGGATCCGAGCCACCTCGCGCACCACATCGGCATCGCCGTCGCGTACAACGCCTGGCAGTTCTACCAGGTCACCGGCGACCTGGCGTACCTGATCGACTACGGCACCGAGATGCTCATCGAGATCGCCCGGTTCTGGGTCAGCAGAACGACATACGACGCCGAGCAGGACCGCTACCACATCAAGGGGGTGATCGGGCCCGACGAGTTCCACGCCGGATATCCCGACCGGCCGTACGACGGCGTCGACAACAACGCGTACACGAACGTGATGGCGGTGTGGGTGATCCTGCGCGCGATGGACGCGCTGGCGCTGATGCCGCTGCCCAACCGGCTGGACTTGCGCGAAAGGTTGGGACTGACGGATGACGAGCTGGCGGAGTGGGAGCTCGTCGGCCGTCGGATGTTCGTGCCGTTCCACGACGGCGTGATCAGCCAGTTCGAGGGCTACGACAAGCTGCAGGACCTGGACTGGGACGGATACCGGCAGAAGTACAGCAACATCCAGCGTCTCGACCGGATTCTGGAAGCCGAGAACGACGACGTCAATCGATACAAAGCGTCCAAGCAAGCGGACGCGCTGATGCTGCTGTACCTGCTCTCGTCCGACGAGTTGCGTGAGTTGCTGACGCGGCTGGGCTACAACTTCGGCCACAGCCAGATCCCGCGCATGGTCGACTACTACATGGAGCGCACGTCGCACGGGTCGACATTGTCCGGCGTCGTGCACACGTGGGTGCTGGCCCGTGCCAATCGCGACCGCGCGATGGAATTCTTCCGTCAGGTCCTGCAGTCCGACGTCGCCGACATCCAGGGCGGCACCACGTCCGAGGGCATCCACCTCGCCGCCATGGCAGGCAGCATCGACCTGGTGCAGCGCTGCTTCACGGGCCTGGAGACGCGGTCAGACCGCATCGTGTTGTCGCCGAAGTGGCCAGAATCCCTTGGGCCCTTTGGTTTTCCGATTCACTATCGCGGCAACAGGCTGCATCTGCGGTTCGGCGCCGAAGGCGCGGAGATCAGTGTCGATCCGCGTGAGGTGCCGGCGGTCACGGTGGAACACCGAGGCCGGGTCGTGCGGCTCGAACCCGGCTCGATCATCCGGTTCCCTCAGTAGGGCGCTAGACGTCCAGCCGGGCGAACTGGCCGTGCCGGTACTGCTCGACACACGTCGAGCGCCGGACCTTGCCGCTCGTGGTGATCGGTATCGAACCAGGAGCCACCAACACGAGATCCGCGACTTTGAGCCCGTGTGAGTTGAAGATCGCGGCGCTGACTTCGCGCTTGATCGCGTCGAGCTTGTCCGCGACGTACTCGCGGGAATCGCCGCGAAACTTGGCTTCGATGATCACCACAAGCTTCTCGGTGTGACCGTCGGGAATCGCGATCGCCGCGCAGCGACCCCGGGCAATCTCCTGAATCGTCGCCTCGATGTCGTCGGGTGAGTGGTTGCGCCCGTACACGATGAGGAGGTCTTTGATGCGGCCGATGACGAACAGCTCGCCGTCGAAGACGAAACCCGAGTCCCCGGTGCGCAGCCACGGCTCCTCGGGCGTGCCGGCCGACGGGGTCGCGAGCGTGGCGCCGAACGTGTTCGCGGTGTCGTCGGGCCTTTCCCAATAGCCCGCCGCGACGTTGTCGCCGTGCACCCAGATCTCGCCGACGGTTCCTGCGGGGCACTCCACGCGCGTCTCGGGATCGACGATGCGGATTAGCGGCGACTGTGGCATCCCGTAGCTCACCAGCGGCGTGCCGTTTGCGCCTTCGTAGCGCTCGGCCTTGCCTGCGGTCAGCTTCTCGGATTCGAAGCGGACGGCCGGGCAGATCGCGGTCCCGCTGTCGGTGCCGCTGGGCGGTGTTGTCGATGAACGCGTCAACTCGGTGATGGACGACGCGTCGCCCTCGGTCGTTCTCACGACGTCGTCAGTCGCCGGAGTGGTGGCGGATCACGTCAAGTTGCATTCCGGCGCCTCCGGTCCGTTGGTCGTGGAGGTCGACATGCTCGACCTCGACGCCCCGGCAGGCTCTGGCGCGGTGAGCGAGGACCATCCGAGCACCGCGTATCTGCAGTACACGTCCGGGTCGACCCGTGCGCCGGGCCGGCGTCGTGATGTCGCACCGGAACGTTCTCGCGAATTTTGAACAGGTGACGTCTGACTACTTCGCCGACCGCGGACGAGTACCCTCGCCGGACACCACGATCGTATCGTGGCTGCCGTTCTATCACGACATGGGGCTTTACCTGACCGGGCCGCCAACAAACGCCCGAACAACGGATGTGTCTCCGCGATCACCTGCACGTCGCACGGCAACAGCGCGCAACTGTTGCAGTCTGTCGCCTTCATTACGCGACTTCCGGTCGTGGCCCCACGTAGCCAGGCACCGGGAAAACGCATCTGGCCATCGGTATCGCGATCCGGGCCTGCCAAGCCGGTCACCGAGTCCTGTTCGCCACCGCCTCGGAAAGGGTGGCGACGGCTGGGCGAGGCCCACCACGGCGGCGGGCTGCAACAGGAACTCATCCGGCTGGGCCGCTACCCGCTCTTGGTCGTCGACGATGTGGGCTACATCCCGTTCGAACCCGAAGCCGCCAACCTGTTCTTCCAACTGGTGTCATCGCGCTACGAACGGGCCAGCCTCATCGTCACCTCCAACAAACCCTTCGGAGCTGGGGTGAAGTGTTCGGCGACGACGTCGTGACCGCCGCCATGATCGACCGCCTGGTTCATCACGCCGAGGTGATCGCCACCAACGGAACGCAAAGCTGCAGTTGACGGTGGTGCTGGCTCCACCGGAAGCGGTTCCGGGGCTGTATGTGCATCCTGACCACCGTCGTCGAAGGCGTCGGCCGGTTGTTCGGAGTCAGTTGGATGTCTAGTAATGATGACCGCATATCTACCGTTCAATGCCGCAGGGTCCGCTGGTATCGCACTGATAGAGTCAGTTTCGATGCTTTATCGATGGATGTTCGCAGACACGCGGCGGTAAATGATGGACGCCAGCTGGCGTGGCGCTTAGGCTCGGGCGTGGGAGGTGAGGCCGGTGAGCGACACAACACGGCTTCGGGCGTTGACCGAGGCGGGGTTGTTGCATCCGAATCCCGACGCGGTGTTGGCGCCGTTATTCGCGGGCGGGTCGGGTTTCTTTCTGGCCTCCGACAAGGTGCAGGTGAAGTACGAGATGCTACGGGCGCGTCTGGTCGAGGGTGTG
>JBLNEK010000116.1:0-4010 GCA_050262635.1 Candidatus Sericytochromatia bacterium
CACCTTCGCGACGAGGTGATGCCCGCGCTGGAGGCCATGGACGGCTGCATCGGCATCTCGTTGCTCGTCGACCGGGAGACCGGCCGGTGCATCGCCACCAGCGCCTGGGAATCGGAGGAGGCCATGCGCGCCTGCTCCGAGCAGGTCGCCTCGCTGCGAGACCGTGCTGCGGAGACGTTCCGCGGCGCTACCGCCGTGCAGGAGTGGGAGATCGCCGTGCTGCACCGCGACCACCGCTCCGCTCAGGGCGCCTGCGTGCGGGCTACGTGGTTCAAGGTGCCGCACGGCCAGGCGAGCAAGGCCGTCGAGCTGTACCGGGACACGGTGCTTCCGGCACTGGAGGAGCTCGAAGGCTTCTGCAGCGCAAGCCTGCTGCTCGACCGAGCGTCCGGCCGTGCGGTGTCGTCGGTGACCTTCGACAGCGCCGACGCGATGGACCGCAACCGCGAACAGGCCAGGTCGCTGCGAACGGCACGGCTGCGCGACCTCGGCGCCGACCAGCTAGACGTCGGGGAGTTCGAACTTGCCATCGCGCATCTGCGGGTTCCCGAACTGGCCTGACCCCCTCTGCAGCAGCGAGAGAGAAGCTGGGGCTGTGATTTCGGCCGATCAGCAGCCCTGGCTGCGTTTTCGGCGACGGCGGTCGCGGTTGGCGATGCTCGCGGGCCTGGCGGCCGCGGTCGGCGGCGTGCAGCTGTACAGGCGCGCGGTGCGACCGTGGATGTACACCTGGGGCGCCTGCGCTGACGAGGCCAACGCGGTGCTGCCCGGCGACGAGCTGGTGTCGACGGTGACGCCGCGAACCACCCGCGGTGTGACCATCGACGCCCCACTGAAGGACGTGTGGCCGTGGCTGGCCCAAATCGGCGAGGACCGCGCCGGCTTTTACAGCTACGACTGGCTGGAACGGCTGGCCGGCACCCGTATCCACAATGCGGGCGCCGTCAACCCCGACTGGCAGGACCTGCGGGTGGGCGACACGGTCTGGCTGGCCCGCCGCTACGGCTCGACGGGCCGACAAGTCGTCGCCGCCGTCGAGCCAGAGTCGTATCTGGTGCTGATGTCCGAAGCGGATTACGACAGGATGTCGCGCGGCGAAAAGGCGCTCGGCTCATGGGCGTTCTATCTCGTTCCGGACGGCCCGCGCACCCGGCTGCTGGCGCGCGGCAGCGGTGGAGCGGTTGGCACGGCGGCGTTCGACATCGCCCACTTCGTGATGGAACAGAAGATGCTGCGCGGGATTCGCGACCGCGTTCAGCGGATTCGGCAGTAATTCACGCGGACGTTTATTTCGACACATCCGAGGGTATGTGACCTGCATCTCACACCCTGTGATGGAGGAGGCATAGTGACAGTCCACGGAATACTGAGCGCCATCGTGATCGGTTTGGTCATCGGCGCGCTGGGACGACTCGTCGTTCCAGGCAAACAGCACATCCCCATTTGGCTGACGATCCTTGTGGGCATCGGGGCGGCGTTCTTGGGAACGGCGCTGGCCAATGCCGTTGGTATCCCGACGGATACGCCCGGCGTCGACTGGGGTGAGTTGCTGATGCAGCTACTGGTTTCGGCGATCGGTGTCGCGATCGTTGCAGCGGCGTTCGGCCGCCGGAGGTCCGGTCTGCTGAGACGTTGATCCCTTTCCCGACGAGCCCGGCTGACCCCGTCAGCCGGGCTCGTTTCTCATCGCTCGGGTGGCAGCAGCGGCCCCAGCGGGCCGAGGTCGATGTTGAGGTCCTCGGGCGTCAGACCGAAATGTTCACGAAGCTCAGCCATTTTCTCTTCGAGCAACATCAATGTGGTGCCGATTCTCTCGACCTGGTCGTCGGTCAGGTCACCGCGATCGACGCGCCTGATGGCCTGCCGTTCCATCAACTGGCGAAGCAACTCGACCAACGTCAAAACCAAACTGACCAAACCCCGTTCGACGTCTTCGGGGTCGGCATTGATCCGCTGACGCGGCGCCGGCCGGCCCGGGTTCTGTTCGTCGAATTCTGACTCGGTCATCTGCCCGTCAGATATCGCGGTTGGCAGGCAACATCTCTGGCGCCAACGAGCCCACCGATGAAATCAGCGTGCGCAGCGAGATGACCACCATGTCGACATCCGCAATCGACAGCGTGATGTCACCACTGATCACAACACCGCCGGCCAGCACCCGGTCGAGCAGATCCACCAGGGCAACCCTGCGATCGTTGTCGACCGGCAGCACTTCGCTCATTGTTCGACCACATCACCGGCGAAAGAATAAGGGGGCCACGGCCCGGTTATTTCAAGTTCGATACCCGGGATTTCGGACTCGAGCGAGGCGACGGCCGCCTTGAATGCGTCACAGCGATCTGCCTCGACGAGATACGTACCATTCAGCACCGTCCACGTGTCCGTACCCGACAGTTTGCGGTCGGTCGGCGGCTTACGTTTGCCGTCTACCGCTTGCGCCATCAGACAGGCATGGATGCGTTGGGCTTCCTCGCCCGCAATGCGGTACGTCTCTTCCTGTGAGATCAGCGCTTGCCGGCGCCGCATCAAATAAGCTGTGCCCGAGAGCCTTTGGCCGGTGCCTGCATCGGCGGTGTCATCTCGCCGGCCGAGCGCTTTCGGATCGGCATATGCTTTGACTCCCAGCTCTTCTCGGCCCGTCACCCGGTTCAGCGCGGCCACGAAATCGTCATGCCGGGCGTTTAAGAGTTGTCTGACTCGGTTGTCTCCGAGGTAGACGGTCGCCATGCGCACCGGAATGACGGGTACGGACCGCGCAATCGCCGATATCACGGCGTCGTGTGCGCGCGCTTTGGCGGCCAACCAGTCCAGGTCCTCCAGGTGGCGTCGAATCGCCTCTTCGCCGAATTCCTCGAGGCCGACAGTTCCGACCGCGGCGGCCAACCCTGCGGCCGTCACGAGCCGAACCGGCTCGCCGGCGACACCACGCAGGCCGCCGATGGGGCCGTCAGCGCCCCCGCCCTCCATGACCGCGTAGGCCCACACGGCGTCAGTCGGCATCCTCGGTCTCCGTCGCTCGACCTTCTACCGCCCGGCGTTGGCCATTGCCCATCTCGAGTTGTTCGACGCGGGTGCGCAACCGTTCGTTTTCGAGTTGCAGCTGCGACTTGTTGCCGCAGAGCCACGGATCATGCTCCCACCAGTCGATCCCGGCCTCTTTCGCGGTTCCGAGGGACGCCACCACCAACCGCAGTTTGATGGTCAGCAACTCGATGTCGAGCAGGTTGACGCGGATGTCGCCGGCGATCACGATTCCGGTGTCGAGCACGCGTTCCAGGATGTCGCCGAGGTTCGTCGACTGACCGCTGGACGCGGGCATTCCGTAGCCGCGCTGCATCGGGAGGTTGTCGTCGGCAAGCGTCACTCGCGCCCACCTCCGTTCCCGGTCTGCCCCCGCAGATACCGGCGAGTTCTCTGATATGCCAACAACTCTCCGTCCGCGTCGATCTCCACCTCGTACAGCGCGAGGATGTCACCGGACGACGGGATGCGCCGGTCTTCGACAAGTTCGACTGCGACGATCCAGCCACCCGCGTCGGTGGGCGCCACCGACGTCATGCGGACCGGCTCCCCCTCCGCCGCTTCCGTGATGTACTCGCGCACCAGCTCGACGGCTTCGCGTGCCGTCAACGGTGGCTCTACCCCTCGGCTTTGACCTGTCCGTGGGCGTGTTCGCTGGGCCATCGTCCTCACCCCGTCTCAGGTGTTTCCGTGTCAGGGGTATCGGGCCTGATCCTGGCCTGCAGAATTTCCTGCTGAGCTGTTTTCTCCTCTTCACTGGTGATCTCGCCACGCTCGCGCGCTTCTTCGAGTTCCTCGAGTTGCCGACGAGTGTTGGCGGGGTTGTGCATTTCCTGCTCCACCTGTCGCTGAATGACTTCGCCGAGCCACACGACACCGCGCACTGGCGCCAGGGGCATCAGCAAGATTCCCGATAGCAAGCCCATCGCTCAGCCTCCCGGCGCCGCGGTGATGACGAAGTCATAAGCGGCCAATGGTCCGAGCAACCG